>DIYZ01000218.1:0-8905 GCA_002427845.1 Chloracidobacterium sp. UBA6041
ATTTCAGGGGTGCACTACAATTGGCCCACCCAAGAGAAACTTTAAAGAAGTCAAGAAGGCTGACTTCTTCTTTGGAGAGTCTTGGGAAAATCAAGTGTTCTCGGTCATTAACAAAGGAGGGCTGATCGGTATTCGAACTGCCGCTTGGGGTACTTTCTTGGCAACCTGTAGAATCACCTTTACGGATCCTAATCGAAAGCCAATCCTACTTCACCGATACATCGATTTTGAAATGGCCTCAGCGAAAGAATAACTTCGGGTTTATCACCTTACTGAGACGCAGTAATGCTCGTGTCCATTTAGTCCCTCCAATCCTGATGGTCGGTGAATCCTCCATCAAGTGGTTGCTGGGGTGAGGACAGTAACCACGAAAGAGTAGGCGCGACAGCCCAAAAACTGTTGCGCACGAGGCTTTCGAACTCGAATTCTAGTGCGACTCCTCTGGAACCGAACAATGCTAAATCCTAGCGGGTCTCCCCCAAACGCGCGTTGAAACAAATCCAATTATTTCTTCCGCTGTATTTATGTGCTTTGCAACGTCCTCAAGATTAAGCTCAAGATGATCTTCCTTTCTAGGATGGGCTATTTTGTTCCTTACTTCTTTTAGGAGTTGAAAATCCTGCCAAAGCGAACTGCCTTTATAGTCTTCATCTTTCTTACTAAACTTTCGAATCAGGAAGAATATCTTTTCCTCGAGTCGTCTGTATTCTGGACGAGTATCAAGTTTAAATTTTCCAAGGTCGGCGCCCGCGTCAACGAGGATAAGCCTCTTTTCAAGCAAGAAAGCCCTTTCATGAATTTCAAACAGATCTTCGGGAAGCGAGCTGAAATCATCAACCATGCTATTGATTAGGGCTTCGATTGCAATCCACGCGAGTAATACGGAGGGGATTAGCAACCAATTCGTTTCTTCTATTTCATCTTCAGCTAATCTGAAGAGCCGCTTCGAAAAGCCTAAGTATTCTCTGTAGTCGTACATTGTCAGTTAAGGGGCCTAACACAGATTGAGGATTCTCTAGGAGTCTTTCAAGAGCATTAATCCGATGACTCGACTGACGGCCCTTCTCATAAGCTTCTCATCGATCATCGTATTCGGTTCCTGACTTCTCAGAAGAAACAATTGAGCAATTCTCTGTCGGTCTTTCAGAAGTGACCGCGTTCCTAAACCCCGATAAGTTGGGTCGTCCTTGTCGTGCTTGAATTTTGACATCTCTCCGGCATTCAGTGGATCCGGGATCTTGCTCGTTGTTTTGGGAATCTTATAGTGGTTCTGTAGTCGTACATTGTGCGTCTGTAGTAGCCCAGCTACATAGCTCCAGCCGCACAAAACAGACTCAACAAATGCCTTGTTTCGATAGGATTTCAGTTTTTTGATTTTGCTTTTCTTGTTACTTACCGCTTCGTGCTGAGCCTTGTGTAATGCGAGAAACTTTCTCCCGGCTTCGAGCAGTCCCTTGTCCGTGTTAATGTCGCGAGAGTCCATAACTTTCTTATACTCAGCATCAACGCTTGTGCCCGTCTCAGTTAAATAAGGATCATACACGTTCTTATCTAGCTCATCGTCCTTTAGGTTCTTGCCTTTTTCTTTTCCCAAATAGAAATTAACAATAAAGCTCCTGGCCTTCTTTACTGTAATGCGCTCAGCAGTCGACCCTACATCCGGAAAATCGACTTGAGGGCCCAAGAAGCCAACGCTTTGACACCATTTCCGGAGCTTATCCCCAAACACCGTTTCTTCAATCATCCGATCGAAAGTATCATTCGACACCGCGATATTTGTATTGGAGGTGAGAGCAACTTCGGTGCGCTGCTCTTTATTGAGATTGAAGAATACTCGAAAGCCATGATGCCGGTTGTTCTCATTTTTCGCCTCTGCAATTGCGTGACTTCGGTGTTGCCCACCCCAAACCTTTAGAGGCTTTGACGGATTGTAAGTCTTGTTGTACTCAACAATAATGTCATTGAATTCACGGCCTTTCCCTGCATCTTGTCTCATCTTCGCATAAGTATTGCTATTGAGGAGTAAGTTCCTGTTGGAACGGAAACTTTCTGGACTGGTCACTTCTATTCGGGCATCGAGATCAAAAAGTTCGGCTGCCTCTTGAGCTAACGCATTACATTTGATGTAGTAGGAATTGTTGACTCCGTCTTGAAAAACGACGACTGGCATATTGTGTTTGGTTTCGAGGGTGGGCACATCGGCAAGAAACTCTCGCACAATTTCCTGGATTTTGGTATCACTCTTGGCGTTTTTATCAAATACGATTGTCGGGCCATCAGTATGAGCCATAGCCTTTTTTGTCATGTCTCCTCCCGGGGTGTGAAGGGCAGAAATAATTGTGCCCGCAGCCACATCAAGGCGTTAAGATTATACGAATGGCCGAAAAAGATCACGCGCGCGTTACTTGTCCAATGACCACGACTGTTATGAGTAAATGGGCAGTGAAAGTGGTGGCACTGGTCAGTGGACGCAGTGAGCGATGGCAGTGGGCAGTCGAGTGGTGAAAGAGAGATGGAGTCGTATGAAGGCAAAGCGGCGTTTTCCGAAAGATGTTGTGACTGCCATCCGCGACGGTAGGATTCTCGGGATTCGCGCGGGCACTAAGCCACACCGTATCATCGGCATCTGGGCCGTCGTGGTTGAGAATCGCGTCTTCGTGCGGTCGTGGAGTCTGAAGCAGCGGAGCTGGTACCGTGCGTTTCTGGAAGAACCCCGGGGAATAATAGTAGTCGATGGTCGCGAGACTAGCACCCCAGCGGGGCTGCCCCGCCGGGGACCCCGCATTCCCGTGCGCGCAGTTTTCACCAGAAGCGAGCGCTTGAAGACGGCGGTCGATCGTGCGTACGGGCAGAAATACAATACGCCGGGGTCACTCCATTTTGTCAGAGGCTTCGCGCGCAAGAAACGACGCGACACGACAACGGAACTAGTGCCGGGAGAACAGACGGCAGGAGGCAGGAGCAGGAGGCAGTGGGCGGTGAACAGCAAGGATGAAGGCGGAAGGATGAAGGATGATTAAGAGCGGTGGATCTCAAATTAAGGACGATCCACAGATTACACAGATATGAACTACAAGCGATCGGGTGTGCGGTTCAGTTGTTAGATTCTGGGTTCAGTTGTTAGATTCTCGTCAGGTGGAGACTCAAACTAGTTAGGGACTCGGTTTTATTATGGCAGCACTGATCTTTGATCTTGACGGAACTCTGGTCGACACCGTCTATGCACACGTCTTCTCGTGGCAGCGCGCCCTGGCTGAGGCAGGCATGGCTGTCGATGGTTGGCGAATTCATCGTCGCATCGGGATGAGTGGCGGCCTCTTCACTCGAGCCGTCGCGCGCGAACTGGGGCGCGAGATTTCGCCGGCCGAGGCTGAGGCGCTGCAACAGCGACACGGAGAATTGTTTCAGGAATTCCTGCCGGAGCGCCGGGTGTTGCCAGGCGCTGTGGAGTTACTGCGTTTTCTTCGCGCGCAGGGCATCTCACACGGCATTGCAACGTCCGGCAGACGACCGGAAATCGATGCTTCGTTAGAAGCGCTTGGTGTCGGCGTCGAGACACTTGTAGTCGAGCGCGGCGACGTGCTGCGGGCCAAGCCCGCTCCAGACCTGTTTCTCAACTGTCAACGACGGCTGGGTGTCGGGGTCGACGAATGCTTTGTTGTCGGTGACGCAGTTTGGGATCTGCTAGCAGCGCGCCGGGCCCGAATGCTTTCGATTGGTCTGTTGAGTGGTGGGTATGGCCAGGACGAGCTGACACGCGCCGGCGCGTTCCGCGTCTATAACGATCCGGCCGAGCTGCATGCTTCCCTGGATGAGTTGGGAATATTGCCGTAGAGATTGCGGATTGCGGATTGCGGATTTTAAATAGAGCATTCAGCAAGCAGCTGTCAGCAAGCAGCAATCAGGGAGGGCTCCGGTAGGAGCCAGATATTTATAGCAATTGCAACAACCTCAAACCTTAATAAGCTCCGTTAGGAGCGCAATAAGATTTCGCTCCTAACGGAGCTGGTTTTCTATTTAACACGTACAGAACTATAAACATTTCGCGCCTAACGGCGCATTCGAAAGACTAAAAGCGGCGTCAAGCCGCCGCACTCCAAAGCGGCCGCGCCGCAAACCTCGTCGAAAATCACTCGGTTAAATATCATCCGCACTCTCTTTACTGTTGATTGCTGTTTACTGTTTGCTATTTCATGATCGTTTGCTGCTCGGCCTGAATGAGCCAGTGCCCATCCCGTTTGACGAACGTGTCGGTAATGCGCGCGCGGAAGGTGCGGCCGTTTCTGAGTAGCTGAGTTTGCACGTACGTCAGCACCGCCGAATCTTTACTCAAGCTAACCAATTGAGCATCCGTGATCGTCCACGACTTCGTTACCTTGTCAGGCTTGGTCGACGCCAGCAATTGATTCTTGGTTTGGGTGGAACCGTCGGCGCCTGTACCAACATAGTCGTCGGCGATACTTCGAGCCAGGACGGAAATATCTCCGGCAAAGCTCGCGTCCGTCAGCTCTTTCTCGAGCTTCATCAACTCATTCTTGACCGCTTCCCGATCGGCTTCGGAATTCTCTTTTTCGGCCGTAGTCGTCTGCCGGTCGTTACTGTTGGCACTCGGCTTTAATTTGTCGGTAAGATTGCACAAAGACAGGACGGTGATTAGCGCGGCAGCAGCGAAGATTGATTTCATGGGTCACCTTGTAAGCTAAACCTGGAATCAAGTCAACGAAATCGGTAAGCGGTCAGCAGCCAGCAATCAGCAGTGGACGGGTGGGCAGTGATTTGGTACGCAGCGGCTTGACGCCGCTTTGGTAGGTGGCGGCTCGACGCCGCGTTTTTCCGTAGAATAGATCTCTTATACGGGAGGCTGCGCCAGGTCGCAGCCTAACAAAGCGCTGTCAAGCCAGCGCACTCCAAAGAGTGGGCGGTGGGCAATCAGCATTCAGCAGTAAGCAAAAAACGCTGAGCGATTAGTCCGGCTTCAAAAACAACGATGCAAATGCTTCGGGTTCTCCTTGCTGTCGTTCTCCTCTGTCAATCATTCCCTCCGCTCATCGCGAAGGCACGTGGCGTCCCTCCATACAGCGCCAAGCCTCATAACAAGATGCAACGCAGCACCATTACAGACGTGGCCAGGTTACTCGCGACGCAGCACGGCGCGAAGCCAAACATCGAGCCTACAAGAATAATTGTCCGGTTCAAGCCGGGTCACCCGCTGAATCGCTTCGTCCCCTCCCACGCATTCGGCGCCGGCATCGACGGTCATGAAAGAGGCGAACTCGATCAGATGCTGTCGCCGAAAAATATCAGGGAGATGCTGACGGCGGGACTCAAGCCACTCAGCTACAGGCTGCGAACCGAACTGGCTGGAGAAGCCTGGCACTGGAACCCAAGAGGCGCCTGGAGTGAGCCCGCGAAAAGCCAGGGCTACTGGGCTTCAACTGATATGACATCAACCGAAGAGGCAGCAACGACAACAACGAAAGACGGCAGCAAATTCCAGGACGGAGTCTCTGTGAGTTATGGTTACCGCCTGCCACGCCGCGGCAACACAACCGACCAGGCTAATGATGATGGTTACTCGCGTCTCGATGATGGCGACTCAAACACCTACTGGAAAAGCAATCCTTATCTGGACCGGTATTTCACCGGCGAACAAAATGCGAAGCTGCCGCAGTGGGTATTGATCGATCTGGGATGGGAGAAGCGCGTAAACGTCATTCGCCTGCTCTGGGCCAAGCCCTTTGCGCGCGTGTACGACGTGGAGTATGGGCGCTTTGCCGACGTCAATGACATTAGCCAGGCGCTGCCCGGTGTCTGGCAAACCTTTGAGCACGGCCGAATCCATTCCGGGAGTGGCGGCGATGTCGCGATTCGTTTGTCATCTCGGCCGGTGATGACTCGCTTTGTGCGTGTGCTCATGAAGGAAGGTTCCGGTACAGCGGATCACGATTCAACTGACGTGCGCGATCGCCTCGGCTATGCGCTTCGCGAGATCTACCTGGGAACGATGGACCATGGCAATCACTTCCACGATGAGATTCGTCATGCGCCGGACAATGGAGACCAAACATCGATTTATGTTTCGTCTACCGATCCGTGGCACCGCGCGGCGGACAAAGACGAACTCATAGAACAGTCTGGGCTCGATCGAATCTTCCAAAGCGGTTTGACGAATGATTTGCCAATGCTAACTCCCGTTCCTGTGCTTTACGACACGCCGGAGAATGCGGCGGCGGAGATTCGCTATTTGAAAGCTCGTGGGTTGCCGGTTGAACGAGTTGAATTGGGCGAAGAACCAGACGGCCAGTTTGTCACACCGGAAGATTACGCGGCCCTCTACATTCAGTTTGCAAAGGCAATACATGCGGTCGCTCCGGAAGTTAAACTCGGTGGCCCAAGTTTCCAGGACATCGAGGCGGGCGAAGAGTCAGGATCGATTCAAACCAGGAAGGCCGACTGGCTGCGGCGCTTTCTTGCTTATCTCAGGGAGCGAGGACGGCTCGACGATTACGCGTTCTTCTCATTCGAGTGGTATCCCTTTGACGATGTCTGCCAACCAGCGGCGCCGCAGTTGGCGCGAGCCAATGAAATGCTCACCAATTCGCTGGAGCAAATGCAGCAAGGCGGCCTCTCCCGACGCATTCCCTGGATCATCACGGAGTATGGCTATTCAGCTTTCGGCGGGCGCGTAGAGATGGACCTCGAAGGCGCACTGCTTAACGCGGACATTGTCGGAAATTTTCTCGCGCTGGGAGGCGACCAGACTTTTCTTTACGGGTACGAGCCAAACGAAGTACTTCAGGAAGTTCCCTGCTCTTCCGGTAACAACATGCTCTTCCTAATTGGCGCGGACGGAAGCATCAGTTACCGCATGCCGACTTACTATGGGGCCTGGTTGCTAACTCACGAGTGGGCGCAGGCGGACCTCGGCTCCAGCGATGGCGCGCATGAATTGTATCCGGCAACCGCCGACAACACAGCGGGCCAGGGAGCATTAGTTACAGCTTATGCGGTGCGCCGCCCGGACGGCTTGTGGTCGCTGATGATTGTCAACAAAGATCCGAATAACACGCGTGAAGTGAAAGTGAAGTTTCACAACGAAGCTACCGGGACGGAGTCAGAGTTTGAGGGTGAAGTTGATCTATATCAATATTCGCGGAAACAATATGAGCTGAGTCGTGAGCAGGAGCCTTATCCAATCAGGGACCAGCCGCCTGAACACGAGAGTTTGAAGGGACTTCCCGATCTCGTGGTAAAGTTGCCGGCTTATTCACTCACAGTAGTGCGCGGGGCCATCCAGCTGCATTGAGGCGCGAACAATGAGGAATTTCGCCTTGCGGTTCTGGACAGGACGCGGGTCCGCTCGTCTGTCGCATAATTCGACGCATCTGAGTATCATTCGGCAGCCTTAATACTCAGTAATAGCTGCAAACAAAATCGGCGGAGCAAATATGAAAAACGAATTACGCTACGGAGGCAATATCATCCTCGGTCTCTATCTGTTACTTGCTTCGGCTTTTTTGCGAAGACAACGCATTCAGCATTCTCAAATACAAACCAAAAGGGGGTAGTCGTGATGAATCATGCAAGCGGAAAGTTTGCAGTGAAGTTGAATCCTCAGGAAGACAAAGATGGGGATCCAACCGTTGGCCGGATGTCGATCGAAAAAGAATTTCAAGGCGATCTCGAAGGCACCAGCAAAGGTCAAATGCTGGCCGTGAGCACAGACGTCAAAGGCTCGGCGGGTTATGTCGCGATGGAGCGCGTCAGCGGTACACTGCAGGGGAAGAGCGGCACCTTTGCCCTCCAACACAGTGGCACCCTGACCCGCGGCGCCGCACAACTTTCCGTCACCGTCGTGCCCGATTCAGGTACCGGTCAACTCGTTGGGCTTGCGGGCAAGATGACAATCAATATAGTCGACGGAAAGCACTTGTACGAATTCGAATATACGCTCGCTAAACCCGAGTAAGAGCCAGTCGAATGGCTTTAATCAGCATTCAGGAGGAGGCATCATGGAGAGTAATGTTACTGAAATCGCGCCCGACGTTTATCGGATTTCCACGTTTCATCCCGATTACGGCATTCAGTTTAATCAGTTTCTGATCAAGGATGACGAGCCATTCATTATGCACACCGGCTTCAAGAAGATGTTTCCGATCACGCGTGAAGCAGTGACTTCGCTTATTGATCCGGCGAAGTTGCGCTGGATTGGATTCAGCCACTTCGAGTCAGACGAGTGTGGCGCGTTGAACGAGTGGTTGACTGTCGCGCCGCAGGCGCAAGCGGTTTGCAGCTTTGTTGGCACCATGGTGATGGTGAACGATTTCGCCGACAGGCCCGCGCGCCCGCTCAACGATGGCGAAGTGCTCGAGACCGGCCGTCATCGCTTGCGCTTCCTGGCAACTCCACACGTGCCGCACTGCTGGGATGCGGGTCTCTTCTTCGAGGAGAACGAGAAAACGCTCCTTTGCTCCGACCTCTTTTTCCATCCCGGCGATCCTGAGCCATTAACTGAATCAGATATCGTGGGGCGTGCAAAAGAATCAATCGTGGCAGGGCTGGCCAGCCCGTTAGCCAACGACATGCCCTACACGCCCTATACGGATAGCACTTTGCGCCGGCTCGCCGATCTGGAGCCGCGAACGCTTGGGCTGATGCATGGCTCTTCTTTCAGGGGCGATGGCCGCATCGCGATTCTGGATCTGGCGGGAGTAATCAAGGAAGCGATCGGCGGTCAAAAGAATTAAGCCACAGATGGACACGGATAAACGCGGATAGGAACCGAAAGACAGCGACAGACTACCACCCCTTCGGACGAGTCTTCTTGCGCAATTCAAGATGACAGACTAGCGTTACGAAGTTCGGATTCTGGTTGCCAGACCGAAAATCCGAAATCCGCAATCCG
>DIYZ01000218.1:9059-24307 GCA_002427845.1 Chloracidobacterium sp. UBA6041
AATCCGCAATTTAGAACGATGAGCACTGAAGCAAATAAAGTTATCTATTCGATGGTCGGCGTCAGTAAGTTTTACGACAAGAAGCCGGTCCTTAAAGACATTTATCTTTCCTATTTCTATGGCGCGAAGATTGGCGTGATCGGTCTGAACGGATCGGGCAAGTCGTCGCTGCTGCGCATACTCGCCGGCGTGGACAAGGAGATCAACGGCGAAACGGTTATCTCGCCCGGTTATACCGTTGGCTACCTTGAGCAGGAACCTTTGATCGATGATTCGCGAAGCGTCCGCGAAGTCGTAGAAGAAGCCGTGCAGGAGACTGTCGATCTGCTGAAAGAGTTTGAAGAAATTAACGCGAAGTTTGGGGAAGAAATGTCCGCTGAGGACATGGATAAGTTGTTAGCGAGGCAGGGCGAAGTGCAGGAGAAACTCGATCATCAGGACGCCTGGGATCTGGATGCGCGTTTAGAGATGGCCATGGACGCGCTCAGGTGTCCGCCGCCCGAGACGCCGGTGAAGGTTTTGTCGGGTGGCGAACGCCGCCGCGTGGCGTTGTGCCGTTTGCTTTTGCAGAAGCCCGACATCCTTCTATTAGACGAACCCACCAACCATCTGGACGCGGAGTCTGTCGCCTGGCTCGAACATCACCTGCAAAGTTATCTGGGAACAATCATAGCGGTTACGCACGATCGATATTTCCTCGACAATGTCGCCGGCTGGATATTGGAACTCGATCGCGGCGCCGGCATTCCCTGGAAAGGTAATTACACGTCCTGGCTGGAACAGAAACAGGAGCGCCTGCGACGCGAGGAAAAGTCCGAAAGCGAAAGACAGAAAACTTTGCAACGCGAGCTCGAATGGATCCGCATGTCACCAAAGGCGCGTCACGCGAAAGGTAAGGCGCGCATCAATGCCTACGAAGATATGTTGCGGCAGGAATCTGACAAACGTCGCGAAGATTTGGAGATTCACATTCCCGCTGGGCCGCGCCTTGGCAACGTCGTAGTTGAAACTGACGCCGTCAGCAAGGCTTACGGCGATAATCTTCTCGTCGAGGACATGACGTTTAAGCTGCCGCCTGGCGGTATTGTCGGCGTGATTGGTCCGAACGGCGCCGGCAAGACCACGCTGTTTCGCATGATTACCGGGCAGGAACAACCGGACAGTGGAACAATGAGAATTGGCGAGACCGTAGAGTTGGCTTACGTGGATCAGAGCCGAACGCTTGATCCGGAGAAATCGATCTGGGAAGAAATTTCGGGTGGCACGGATCTATTGAAAATGGGGACACGCGAAGTTAGTTCGCGTGCATATGTCGGCCGGTTCAATTTTTCCGGCTCGGACCAGCAAAAGAAAGTTGGCATGTTGTCTGGGGGCGAACGCAATCGCGTGCATCTGGCGAAGATGTTGAAAGAAGGCGCGAACGTTTTGCTTTTGGACGAACCAACAAATGATCTGGACGTCAACACGTTGCGCGCGCTGGAAGAGGCGTTGGAAAACTTCGCCGGCTGCGCGGTGGTGATTTCGCACGACAGGTGGTTCCTCGATCGCATCGCAACGCACATCCTCGCCTTCGAAGGTGAAAGCAAGGTTGTGTGGTTCGAAGGAAACTATTCTGAGTATGAAGAAGATCGTCGCGCGCGACTGGGCGCCGCCGCGGATCAACCCCATCGGATCAAGTATCGGCAGTTGACAAGAGGGTGACGTGAAATTGGCCACAGATGAACACGGATGAGATAGATCTGCGGGAAATATCTGGGCTGCTCTTCATTTACTACTCCTAATCTGTGTCTATCCGCGCAAATCTGTGGCCGATTCGAAAGCTTTGACGGAGAACAATGAAATCCAAGGTCATTCAAGTTACGGGCCTCGCGTTAACTATCGCCTACGCCGCATTCATCATCTGGATTTACGCGACAGAGCCGCGCACGTTCAAAGACGTAGCAAACAGCGCAGAAGTTGCTGCCGGAACCTACCAGATAAACCAGGAGAAATTCGCTGCCGGGCACTCCTTGTTCCTTCGTGAGCAGTTTCGCGCCGCGCGAGATGAATGGCAGCGTGCGGACCCGGCGCAAGGCGATGCGCGAACGCAGTTTTACATAGCTTACTCGTTTTACCGGGAAGGCTGGGGTCGTGTTTACTACGACCAGGATTTGTTCAAGCAAGGATTGGAAGCCGCCAACCGCGCAGCCAACCTTGCATCAACTGCTCCGTTGACCATCGATGATCCAAACTTGAATATGCACACAGTTGCGGAGTTGAAAGCCGAATTGGAACAAGGTGTCGAACAAAGCTGGAGCGACGTCAATCCGCTGAAAGTTTTGCGCACGCGGAAATAGGACAGACATTCCTCTCTGTCTGTGTGTTTGTCTT
The DNA here is from genome assembly GCA_002427845.1 of Chloracidobacterium sp. UBA6041. Taxonomy (GTDB): domain Bacteria; phylum Acidobacteriota; class Blastocatellia; order Pyrinomonadales; family Pyrinomonadaceae; genus PSRF01. The sequence goes on from DIYZ01000218.1 coordinate 11,430, forward strand.
TTTGTCCGTGCCTTGGAATGCGACAGGCAGGAATTTCTGTTCCCCATGCTGTGCGGAGTCAAGAAAAAGATGACTGCGAATAATCGGTCAAGAAACCGGTCTCTCCTGCATTTTATTGTGCTGCCGCTGCTATTCCTGACGGTCGCGCTGTTGGGCGGACTGCGGATCAGTGCGGACCATGCGTTGATCTTCGTCGCGCCGCCGCTGGTCACTTTTGTGCTTGCGGTTCTTTTGATGCTCCTTTTTGTACGTGGCCGGCTCTTGGAGTTTAACCGGTGGGTGGCGAGTGATCGTCCGCCTCTGAAAAATATCTCTCACGGCTGGATGCTGCTCACGCTCTTTTTCGCGTCAGCCCAGGCATTCAACTCCGTGCTTCCGGAGCGTGGCCTTCTTCACTGGCTATTCTCATTCTTTTTTCTGTGGACCCTCTGGAACAACCAGTTTTCGTCCTTTAATGCGCGCAGACTATTGCGCAGCCTCACAGTGCTGTTCGGAACTGCGTTTGTCCTCAAACATATGCTGCTGGCGAGTCTCTATAGTCCGGATGGCGGGTGGCTAAAACGAGTGGCAGGCGCGTTGTTGCAGGGTGTGGCGCTCGGCACGCTTGACGCACCAAGTTTCGCGCCGGCTACAGGTTACATATCCTTCTTCACCATTACGCTTTACGTCGCCGGATTGCTTCTGCTCACCTTTGCTTCAGATGACGAGATTGATGAGGCGGTCTACAGGAATCAACTAGCAGTGCGCGAATCAGTTCTCGACGACGGCGCGAGTCAGCCCAGCATCGAGGAATCACGGGAGAGAACGCTCTCAGATTAAACTCACAGCAGGGAATGGCAGTAAAGCGGATCCGCAGATTAGGCAGATAGGTCGCAGCCAGGGAGCCAGACCGCTCGAGTTTTCTCCAGCTCGCGGCTCTGCCGCCCGATGTGCGGAAGGCCTATGGCCTTCCGTCAGTCGAGCTATTTTCTTCAGGGGCTATGCCCCTTCATTCAGGGGGCGTAGCCCCCATTCAAGGTCAGCCGGGCCGGAAGGTCAAAGACCTTCCGCACATCAGGTGGCATAGCCGGAAAGAATATCGAATCGCGGACTGCACGTAACCAAATGCCTAGGCGGAAAACCTCGAACCACGGAACCGATAGTCGGCGATCGGTCGGCGCTATAAGACTCCACATCGCAGATTCACTGCTCACTTCGCACTGCTACGTCGCGGAGCGACGGTTGAATTTAGCCCAGCCTTTCAGAGTCTGTGTCAAAACTCGGGAGAGTGAAAGAAGTCGAGGAACAAATCCCAGGCGACAGCGGCCACAATACAGAACCGTTGGCGGTAGCCAATGGATGCTGGCATGCAATTACATCTGGAGAGACGCCGTGCTTTCCGCCCAAGTTTGGGAGAGAAACAATGGGCCGAACTTGACGCCAGCATCCATTGGCTACCGCCAACGGTTCTGTAGTGAGTGGCGATGTAGGGTGATTTCCTTCAGCAACATGAGTTTTGACACAGACTCTAAAAGGCCGGGCTAAACTCGTGGCGACGCTACGCGTCGAGAACTATTTCCTTATTCAGCCATCTGATCGTTGATCGACTTCAAGGCGCTTTCGAGCATGGCGCGGTGGGCGGGATTGGTGGCCGCGGCGAGTTGGGTCATTACGCGGGAGCGGTTGAGTCGGAGCGATTCAAATCGGGCACTGCGCGCGCGTTCCTCTACCGAGGAAGTGCCGCGGTTAGCTCGGGCATCTGCCGCTGCCTGTTGCCGTTCAAACACTTCTTCCATCTGCCCGGCCAGATCATCTCCGTCCCATCCCATAAGTCCACCTCCTGCAAGTTGTAGTCTATCGTAGCACCTATTGCGTCAGCGCACACTATTTGGCTTGCTCATGGCTGGTCGTGCAGTTTCAAAACGAGAATTGGCGAATGGCTGAGAGCGTCTGGAAAACAGCCGTGTAGCGGCGAAATGTCTATAGAACAGTTTGGCTCATATCAAGTCCATAGCTCCGATAGGAGCGCAATGTTTAAGGTCTTTCGCTCATAAATGGGCGCGGATTGTTTTCGCGGCTCGCAGTCTATAAACATCTCGTCCCTCCGGGACTTTTCCCGACGGACTGAAACCAAGTGCTAATGAGTACCTGATACCCCACATTGCATCATTACTAAAGACGCAACTTGCTCTTTGGGTCTATCTGCTGAGACTATGACCGCCACACTAATTTTATGAGCACGTCAATCAGCAACAAGAACGGCAAGCCAAAGAAAAAACGCATCACTCCTACGGACGCGTGGCGTGATGCGCGCGAACTGATCTGGTCACATCGTCACCGCCTGGCATTAGGTATGCTGCTAATGGTCGTGAATCGCCTTGCCGGCCTGGTTCTACCCACCAGCTCCAAATACGTCATCGATGACGTCATCATCAAGCATCGCAGCGAGCTGTTGGTACCTTTAGCGCTCGCGGCGGGCGCGGCAACTTTAGTTCAAGCCTTTAGCTCGTTCGCGCTATCGCAGGTACTGGGTGTGGCGGCGCAACGCGCGATCACTGAGATGCGCAAGAGCGTTCAGGAACATGTCGCGCGCTTGCCCACCAGATACTTCGACTCCACGCAAACCGGCATACTGATTTCGCGCATCATGACCGACGCGGAAGGAATCAGAAATCTCGTGGGCACCGGGCTGGTCCAACTGGTTGGCGGCCTGGTAACGGCGGTGATCGCGCTGGGAGTTTTGTTTTATCTAAACTGGCGGCTGACATCGATCACGCTGTTGGCGCTCGCCGCCTTTGGCAGCGCCATGGCCCTGGCTTTCAAACGCCTCCGCCCACTCTTCCGCGAACGCGGTCAAATTAATGCTGAAGTTACGGGCCGTCTGACTGAGTCGCTAGGCGGCATTCGCATCGTCAAAGCTTACGCTGCCGAGAAGCGCGAGGAGCTCGTCTTCGCGCGCGGAGCGCATCGTCTGTTTCGCAACGTGGCGCGGTCCATGACCGGGATTTCCGCCGTCACAGCCTTCTCAACTGTCATCGTGGGTGTCATCGGCGTAATTCTAATACTCGTCGGTGGACGCGCGATCCTTAGTGGACAAATGACGCTCGGCGACTTCTTCATGTACATCTTCTTCACGGCGCTGGTGGCGGCGCCGCTCGTTGAAATCGCTTCCATCGGCACACAGATTACAGAGGCGTTCGCCGGTCTCGACCGGATACGCGAGATCAAAGCGATGGTCACTGAAGATGAAGCTGACGCCACTCGCCAACAGTGTCCGGCGATTGTTGGTGAGATTGCTTTCGAGGACGTAAGTTTTGAATACAACGAGAGCGTGCCCGTCCTCAAGCATGTTTCCTTTCGGGCGGCGGCTGGATCAACAACAGCGCTGGTGGGTTCGAGCGGTTCCGGCAAGTCTACGCTTATCAGTTTGGTGATGGCCTTCAACCGGCCAATATCGGGAACAGTAACTGTCGATGGCTGCGACCTCGCTGCCGTCCGCTTGAAAGATTATCGCCGCCAGCTCGGCGTCGTGTTGCAGGACAACTTTCTTTTCGATGGCACCATCGCGGAAAACATCAGCTTCGCTCATCCCCATGCGAGCCGCGAACAGATTATTGAAGCCAGCCGCATCGCCCATTGCGAAGAATTCATCAACGGTTTTGCCGATGGCTATGACACGATCGTCGGTGAACGCGGCGTGAAGTTGTCCGGTGGTCAACGCCAGCGCGTGGCGATTGCGCGGGCAATTTTGGCAAAGCCCAGGATTCTTATTCTGGACGAAGCAACGTCGAGTTTGGACAGCGAGAGTGAAGCGATGATTCAGGACGGACTGCAATCGCTGCGTCGCGGTCGTACTACCTTTGTCATCGCGCATCGTCTCTCGACTATTCGCAGCGCCGATCAAATCCTGGTGCTTGAAGGCGGTGAGATCGTCGAACGCGGCACGCATGAAGAGTTGCTCACGGCGGGTGGTCGCTATAAGCAGTTGTACGACAAACAGTATCGCTTTGAGCGCAATCAGTTCATCAATCCCGGTGAGGATTTCACGCCTGAGCTACCGAAGGCGGCGACTTCAGCGACCGGAGCCGGACCGTTGTTGCCGACAAATCTTTGAGCCTGAGATTCGCAGGTATTCTGAATGAGGTTTATCTTGAACCTGCGAAGCAGGTGACAGCGTAAAGCCTGGGGTGTAAACCCCAGGGAGTGTAGCGCCAACCAACAAAGCCCGTGCAAACGGGCGTCAGCCGGTCCGACATCGTTAGCGGTTGATCGCCTACATCGGTCTTCGACCAGTGGTCGCGGAGACTCATGGAGCTTCATTCTGTCGCCCGTTTCACGGGCTACTTTCCTGTACTGCACACATGTTCCTGGGGTTCCGCTTCGCTTCACCCCAGGGCGGGGTCCCCAACCGAGCAGCTCGGCTGGGGTGCTAGACTTTATGCTGTTGCCTGCTTCGCAGGCTCAGAGATTCGTGAACCCTCTAATCTGAACCCTCTAATCTAAGGAGCTAAACATGGCAACCACTTCGCAGTCGTTCGCAAATCACACTCGTTGGCATCCCCCATTCCACTTCTTTGTCCTGCCGGTGATGCTGATCAACTTCTTTTGGGCCGTAGTGCTATTCGTTAAGACCCCTGGGCGAAATTCAGGTTGGTGGATCGTGGTCTCGCTGGCTTTACTGTTGCTTACGTTCTTTGTACGGACCAATGCACTGAAGGTACAGGATCGAATTATCAGGCTAGAAGAAAGACTTCGCTACCAACAGTTGCTCGCGCCGGTTGTGGTCCAACAGACGAGCGCGCTTACCCCGCAACAAATGGTCGCACTCCGCTTTGCAAGCGATGGCGAGTTGGAGCAACTGGTGACGGCAATAGCGGCCGGCAAGATTAGCAAGCCCAAAGAAATCAAGCAGGCCATCACGAGCTGGCGTGCCGATACATTTCGCGTCTAGGGTCCGGCACTCGAAACAGAGTGCTTTCAGAAACCACGCCGACAAGTTTTTCCCACATAAAGGAAATCGGAGCAAAACGTCTTCCGGTTATCTTTAATCGCGTTTGCGGATATCGAAGGACAACCGGCTATCCCGCCGGAAAAGAATCACGTGGTTGCTGTGGCAAAAATCGAAGCTTCGCCCCCTCCCATCGCCCCGGAAAGAATTCTCGTCGTTTTCATCGGCCTTCTGCTCGTCATCCTGCTGGCCGCTCTCGACTCTACAATAGTCGCGACCGCCCTCCCGACCATCGTGAGCGAACTCGGCGGGTTGGCCCATCTCTCCTGGGTAGTCACTGCTTATTTACTCGCGCAAACGGTTGTCACGCCGCTCTAGGCAGGGCAACTACCTCTGGAATAGCCCATGAAGTGTTTATTCCATATCGTGCAGGCTAACGCGCACGCGTTCGCACATCGTCTACACCCGACAAACAAGTTTTCCTCACTATTTCAAACGCCTTGCGCTAAATCACCAAATAGTAAGAGTTACGGCGGCGGCGTGCCAAAGAGACGGGTTGGCACGGTCATTGCTCAAGTACTAACTGACGCGCGTCGTAACCTCGTAGTAACGTTGTCAGGAATAATCACCGAGCGGCGGCGCGCCATTGAAGGTGGTTGTAATGGTTATGTTTTGGAATCGGAACGTTCAAACGCAGCGGGTAAAAATATTCAGATCAAAACTGCGTCGTTTGAAGTTGCGCCGGTTGAAAATGCGGAGGATGGAACTGAAAACAAAAACTACTAATGGATTTTTACGAACTATAACAGGCGCTCTTATTTTGTTGGCGCTGATCGCTTCCACAGTCGTTCCCGCATTAGGCCAGACGAGGCGCAGGCCGACTCTGCGGCGACGTGCGCCTGTGCGTAGGGTGGTCACACCAGCCGCGCCGGCGATCGTTTATTACAATGTCAACGCAGGCCAGATAATCCGCGTGCGCATGAATCAAACTATTAGTTCCGAAACGGCTCGAGTCGGCGATCAGTTTACAACCACTGTGGTGGACCCCGTTTATACCAGCGGGATTGAAGTGATTCCCGCAGGCAGCGAGATTGTCGGCCGCGTAACCAGCGTGAATCGCGCCTCGCGCCAGAGCAAAGCCGGCACGATTGGTGTGCACTTTGTTTCGCTGCGCCTGCCAACGGGAATTGCCCGCGCAATCAACGGCGAGTTGACTGATGTCACGGCTAACAACGTGACTGCCGACAACGAAGGCGAGGTTTCCGGACGTTCGGCCATGAAGCGCAATGTGGTTTTCATTGGTGGAGGTGCAGCAACCGGGGCGCTCATTGGAGCAATAGCTGGTGGCGGCAAGGGCGCCGGTATCGGAGCCATCGTTGGTGGCGGTTTGGGTACAGCCGGTGCGGTGTTCTCTAAAGGTAACGAGGCAGTAGTGAAGTCTGGAACCGAGTTTGGCGTGGTCCTGAACCAGACGCTTTCATTGCCGGCGGCGAATGTTCGATAGTTTTGATGTTTGAACTTGACCGTAACGCGAGCTGACGGCTTGCGTCGCAAACGAACAGTTTGCGTTACAGGATCGGCAGCCCTCGCGGTCGCCGATAAATGGGGGTCCGCAAGCGAAGGGGAGAGCGCGGGCGGGCCTCCAACAGAATATAGCCACAGATTGACACGGATAAACACGGATAACTGATAAGAAGGATTGGGAAGTAATTTGCCAATTCTTAGTTTTGATCCGCGTGAATCCGTGACTATCTGTGGCTTACTTATTTTGTCGCGGCGTTGCGATGCTTCATTTCGGTGATGCGACTATAATCCGGATTGAGGTAGACCAAACGCCCCGAGACGATGGTGGCCACGGCGGCGCCGGTCATGGCCCTTCCATCAAACGGCGTGTTGCGGCTCCGGGATTTTGACGCCGAAACATCGAAAACCCATTCGTAAGTCGGATCGAGAATGGTTACATCAGCATGAGCGCGCTCGGCCAGGCTCCCCCGGTCTGTCAAACCAAAGATGCGCGCGGGACTGGTGGCGCACAACTCAACAAGCCGCTCCAGATCAATCACGCCCTGATTAACCAGGTCGAAGGCCAAGCCGACAGCAGTTTCCAAACCAGTAATACCAAACGGCGCTTGATCAAACTCGAGCGCTTTCTCATCCGCATGATGCGGAGCGTGGTCCGTGGCGACTGCGTCGATCGTTCCGTCCCGCAACCCTTCCAGCAGTGCGTCGATGTGATCGCGGCTGCGCAAAGGCGGACTCATTTTTGTGTTTGTGTCGTAATCCGAGGCGCTTTCGTCTGTTAGCGTCCAGTGATGAGGAGCCGCCTCGCAGGTGACCGGCACTCCTGCTTCTTTGGCTCGGCGCACCGCCTCCACCGCGCCTCGCGTCGAAACGTGCGCAATATGTACGGACGCGCCAGTGAGTTTTGCCAACACGCAGTCACGAATAACGTGCACGTCTTCCGCCGCGGCCGGCATTCCCTTCAAACCAAGAATCAGCGACCAGCGCCCTTCGTGCATCACTCCACCAGCGCTCAACGAGGCATCCTGGCAGTGGTCTACGACCGGCAAGTCAAAACCGCGCGCGTACTCCATCGCTCGGCGCATTAGACCCGCCGTCGGCACCGCCCGGCCATCATCAGAAACAGCCACAATGCCCGCGCTCTTCATCTCGCCCATCTCGGAAAGCTCTTTGCCCTCGCTCGATTTTGTCAGTGCGCCAATCGGAAAAACGTTTGCGAGTTGCGCTCGCTGCGCCTGTTCAATGATGAAACGGGTGATAGCCGCACTATCGTTGACGGGATCGGTGTTTGGCATTGCACACACACTGGTCCAACCCCCCGCTACCGCGGCCGCCGCGCCGCTCGCTACTGTTTCCTTATACTCCGCGCCAGGCTCGCGTAAATGCGTGTGCAGATCGATGAAACCGGGTGCTACGATCAGACCGGTGGCGTCGAGCACTTCGAGCCCGCCGGAAACTTCTTCGCCTCTATTAAGGAAACCGGAAACACGTCCGTCTTCGATCAGGAGATCTTTCCCACCGTTAATTCCCTGCGCCGGATCGATCACATAGCCGTTAGCGATTCGGAGTCTCATTCCCTTGTTTCCGTTTCCTCTTTCCGTTCGTGGTGCCGTTCCTGGTTTCGGCCTTGGCTGCATGCTTAATCCGCTCGGTTGCATCGGCATCAACTTCTGCATGGCCGCCGCCGGCGAGCAGATAAAGCACGGCCATGCGCACCGCAACTCCGTTTGTAACCTGATCCAGAATCAGCGAGCGACTGCCGTCAGCGATTTCCGAGGCGATCTCCACGCCGCGGTTCATTGGACCAGGATGCATGACTATCGCATCGGCCGCCGCGCGCTCCAGATGTTTAGGATGCAGACCATAGTGCACTGCGTATTCGCGCATCGAGGGAAAGAAGGCAGCATCCTGCCGTTCGCGTTGAATTCTGAGAATCATTATGACGTCTGCGCCTTCAATGGCATCTTCGATTCGTCTCTCAACGCTGAGTCCCTGTTCCACGAGTTCGGCAAATTCCGCAGGCACGAGAGTACCGGGACCCGCGATGCTAACCGTGGCGCCAAGCTTTGTCAGCAAATAGATGTTTGAACGGGCGACACGCGAATGCAGCACGTCGCCGATGATAGCAACCTTCAAGCCTTCGATCCGTCCTTTGTATTCGCGAATAGTTAACGCGTCCAGCAGGGCCTGGGTCGGGTGTTCATGCGCACCATCGCCCGCATTGATGATTGGTGCGTTGCCCATGCGGGCAAGTTGTTGCGGCGCACCGGCCATCGAGTGACGCACAACGATGCAATCGGGCGCCATCGCTTCGAGATTCCGGGCAGTGTCGAGCAAAGTCTCGCCTTTGCTCATGCTGGAGGTAGAAACACTGATGTTGATGGCGTCGGCGGAAAGTCGCTTGGCGGCGATCTCGAATGAAGTGCGGGTACGCGTGGAGGGTTCAAAGAATAGATTAATCACTGTGCGGCCGCGCAAGGCCGGCACTTTCTTGATTTCGCGGCGCGAGATGTCGCGAAAGTTTTCCGCCGTATCGAGCAGGTGTGTTATTTCACCCGGTGCCAACTCGCGGATACCCAACAAATGTTTGCGATTGAAAGTCACATTCTGCATGAAAAACAACCCGGTCTTTGGTCTTTGGTCTTTGGCCTTTCGCCTTGGTTTTGATCCTGATGTTAGTTTCGAAAAAAAGTCCAAAGACCAAAGACCTAAGACCAGAAATCCACAAAAAAGCGGCCATCACTGGCCGCTCTGATTAACCCGTTTCTCCCGGTGGTCGTTCCACTATTACCACGCCTTCTTCTTCGTCAAACTCCTGGAGCATCACCTTGATGATCTCGCTTTTCTTGGTTGGCACCAATTTGCCGATGTAGTCTGCCTGAATGGGCAGCTCCCGATGTTCTTTGCCACGATCGATCAGCACGGCTAGCTGCACGCGACGCGGCCGCCCGAAATCAATTAACTGATCGAGCGCCGCCCGGATTGTGCGACCGGTGTAAAGCACATCGTCAATAAGGACGATGTTGCGGTTTTCAATATCGCCCGGCAGGTCGGTGCGGTTCACGATCGGCTTCGCTCCAACCGTGGAAAGATCGTCGCGATAGAGCGTTATATCGACAATGCCAACCGGCGGTCGATGACCTTCGAGATCCGCAATCTTATCGGCCATGCGCTCGGCGAGCGGCACGCCCCTCCGGCGTATGCCTACCAAATAAAGGTCACCGGCGCCGTGATTTTCTTCAACAATTTCGGAAGCGAGGCGGGCAAGCGCGCGATTGATGCGCGGGCTATCCATGATGCGGGCTTTCTCGATGAAATCCATTTCGCGGGATACTAACAAGAACAGTAACGAGTGACAAGGAGCGATCCGCAAGGCAATGTCCTAATTTCAGGGACGCGAAAAAGGGACGCAAAAAATCTGTTATTAGCAAAAAATCTTGACTTTGCGAACTCGCTTTGGATATAAGGCTCGCGCAACATCACCTTAATCCGAGTCGAGGTTCAACCCAGTGGGCACAGCTCCCTCGCGCCAGACGAAGTGGCCTGATTATTGAAGAGCTTTCTGACGAAGTGCTTGTCTACGATTCAGATCGTGATAGCGCCTTGTGTCTCAATCAAACGGCCGCTTCAGTTTGGAAACATTGCGATGGAAAGACGACGCCCGCGCGCATGGCGCGACTCATAGAGAAAGAGTTGCAAATAACGGGCGGCGATGAAGTCGTCTCGTTTGCATTAGAGCGGCTGGAAAAATCTCATCTGTTAACGGGAAAAACGCCCGTACGTCTTTCGGAAATGTCGCGACGCGACTTAGTCCGCAGGTTAGGGATCGCGGCGGCAGTAGTTCCGGTTATCACTTTGATTTTAGTTCCCACAGCGAGGGCCCAAGCGACCTGCACCCAAGACGGAGGTAGTTGCATAACGGACGGTGATTGTTGCTCAGGTTGCTGCTCTAATTCGACGTGCGCTTCTTCGAACATTTGTAATGGGAGATAAGGCGTTGGCATTGAACCGCCAGGGCACCGGGAATATAGAATTCGAGATCGCTCGAAGGATTGGTGCTCCGTGGCGTCGCAACGATTCTGCTAATTTTTCCGGGCGATCCTGGCGCCTTGACGGTTTAATGCCAGTTCCGCTCCGGGTTCTCGCAAAGTGATTCGCCACCTTTTTCAATGTCGACCTTGTCTTGATCTGACAGCCTCTGTTAGTCTCGCTTTTGCAAACCACGAAGCAAGATAAATCAGAGCCGTTCATGCTCTATCGTTCATTGCTGCGACCTTTACTCTTTCGCTTGCCACCCGAGACGGCCCACGAACTGGCCCTCCATTCCCTTTCTTTCGCGCCAAATCTTACCAAGACTTTACTAGGCGATCGCTTCAAGCGCAGCCCGTTTGGAAAGTTGCGGCGTTTCGGATTGACGTTTTCTAACCCCGTCGGTCTTGCGGCAGGTTTTGATAAAGATGGGGTTGCACTCGAATCTCTCGCGGCGCTGGGTTTTGGTTTCATTGAGGCGGGCACTGTTACTTACCATCCGCAACCCGGTAACAAGCGGCCCCGGCTCTTTCGCCTGCCCCAGGATAAAGCGCTCATCAACCGCGCGGGCTTTAACAACCACGGCGCGGCGGCTTTTGCACAGCGCGTCAAGCGCAACAGACCCGATTGTGTTCTGGGAGTCTCGATCGGAAAGAGTAAAGTTGTTCCGCTTGCAGACGCGGTGGATGATTACTTGAAAAGTTTTGCAGTGGTCTATCCCGTTGCTGACTATGTAGCAGTTAATGTCAGCTCGCCAAACACGCCCCGGTTACGGGAGTTGCAACAGGCACATCAACTTGAAGAATTGTTGCAGGCGCTGCAAACGCGCAATGCCGAACTCGCGGCCCAGGAAGGGCGTTCGGCTTTGTTACCCCTGCTCGTCAAGCTCTCCCCCGACCTGGGCCAGGAAGAGTTCAAGGAGATTGTAGAGGTTGCACAACGGCAGAGACTTGCCGGACTCATTGCTGCAAACACCACCACAGACCGTTCGAGACTTCAGACAGATTCCCGCCAGGTCGAGGCGTATGGCGCGGGAGGTTTGAGTGGCGCGCCCCTGAAACAAAGGGCTACACAAGTGATTGCGAATCTTTACAATCTGACGCAAGGCGCAATGCCGTTGATTGGCGTAGGCGGAATCTTTACGGCGGAAGATGCCTGGGAAATGATAAGTGCGGGCGCCAGCCTCCTTCAGATTTATACTGGTTTCATTTATGAAGGGCCCACGATCACCCGAGACATTAATGAAAACCTGCGCCGAATTATATCGAGCAAAGGCTTCGTCTCGCTCGACGAAGCCGTAGGCTGTCGAGCAAAGGAACTTGCCGGCTGCTAATGTTCTCGTGCTATTCGCGCGAACGACCGTTAGGTGAGGTTGCAGATGAAGACTAACAAACTAATAGTTGCACTTGACGTAGAGACTGCTCCGGAAGCATTGAAGCTGGTAAGCGAGCTTCGCGGAATCGCCGGGATGTTCAAAGTTGGTATGCAGCTCTTCACGTCCGCCGGTCCCACTCTGGTGCGCGAAATCATCAGCTCGGGCGAACGAGTTTTCCTCGACCTCAAATATCATGACATTCCCAACACGGTGGCATTGGCTGGAGTTGAGGCCACGCGTCTCGGCGTTTCCATCTTCAATATTCACGCCTCAGGTGGCGGCGAGATGATGCGGCGCACCGCGGACGCAGTTGCCAGGTGCGCAGACGCCGAGGGCCTCGCTCGACCATCAATCATCGCCGTAACAGTTTTGACTAGCGCCAATGCAAACACACTTGGCGAGTTGGGAGGGACTTCTTCTGCGAAGGACCTGGTCGGGCGGCTCGCGTTGCTGGCTGAAGCAAGCGGCATGGATGGGGTAGTTGCTTCGCCGCGTGAAGTTGGCGTGGTGCGTGCCGCCGTGAAGAAGCCAGGATTTATCGTGGTTACTCCGGGCGTGCGACCTGCCGGCGCAGGGTTGGACGATCAGAAACGCGTAGCCACTCCTCGCGAAGCAACTCTGGCCGGCGCCGATTATGTGGTGGTGGGCCGTCCCATTCTCGGGGCCTCCAACCCAGCGCAAGCGGCGCAAGAGATTATCGAAGAGATGGAAATTAACTCCGCCACCAGCGCTGCTTGATTTGCCGGAACTGAAACGTGCAGGTTGCGTGTACAATTCAGCACCCGCGAGGATCCGCGGTTTGGTAACGTCAGTTTAATCTACATTAGCGCCGCCCTTTAGTGCGGTGATCAGGCGGGGCACGATATGACATTAACCGTTTTAGAGGTTTCACTGTAAACCGGTTTGCCGATTAATAGATTGAGCGCAACACGTAGCTGAAGCGAGGCGGTAATGAGTTGTGCCGTGACTGTAAACCAAGCTACCGGGTCGTGTCTTAGTTTGATTTACTCTCTGCGTTAACTCTGC
>DIYZ01000171.1:0-4391 GCA_002427845.1 Chloracidobacterium sp. UBA6041
ATGCTCAGACGAGTTTTGACACAAGCTCGTAAGCCCGGGGATGCTTCGTCACAAAAGACAAAAGCCCGCGAAGCGGGCGATAGAATCTCCAAACCACTTCTTCAAAATATTTTCTTTCGCCCTCCGGGGCTCGGAACATTTTCCTCGTAACTAACCCCGGGCTTACGCCCGGGGCTATTATCCTCCGCACCTCCGGCGCTCGTGGGATTACAAAGGTCTCGACTCGCAAACTACGCGCCTGTTGGTACAGCTATCGCCAAACGTTTCCTGAATAGATCAAGCACCCTTCGCCACGCATCGGCTGCTGCCGCCGGATCGTAAACCTCAGGGCGCGTGTCGTTGAAGAAGGCATGATCGGCATCGTAACTGACGACTTCGACCGGCAAGTCGTATTTGCGCGCCGCTTCGATTAGTTGATTCACCTTTTCAGGATTGATCCAGGCGTCGCGCTTGCCGGCAATGAAGAGCGTCGGCACCTGCAACTGTTTCAGCACTTTCTCTTCAGGAATGTCGCCGTAGAACGGCGCGGCGGCGGCAAGCTCGCTTAGCTCGCAAGCGGCGCGCAGCGCAAACGTGCCGCCCATGCAGTAGCCGGTGATGCCGATCTTCTGCACGTTGTATGCGCGCTTCGCTTCGGCAATCGTTTCTCGAATTGTTTCCAACCCGTCTTCAATCGCCAGGTCATGCATCAGCTTCGCCGCTTCTTCTGTGTTCTTTGCAACTCTTCCTCGGTAAAGATCCGGCGCGATACAAAGATAGCCTTCATTCGCGTAACGTCCGGCGACATCGCGCATGTGATCGTTGATGCCCCACCATTCGTGGATAAGTATGACGGCTGCCGTTGCGTCGTTGTCAGGACGGGCCACGTGCGCGGTCGTAGCGCCACGCGAAGTATTCAAATTGAATGTTTCTGTTTTCATCGCAAGGTTCCCCTGGAAATATTGTTGGTTAGGTCCTTTGAGGGTCGATTATAGTTCAAATTGAAGGCACGCTGTAAGATTCCACGCTCGATGTTAGTGGATTAGTTTGGAGTTTTAGGATGACGGCTGTGACTCGACGTCCTAACTGGGAGCGCGGGCGCCCTCGCCCGCAGTGAGCGCGAAGCGCGAAAGGAGAAAAGAAGCTGGTCCTTATTATCCGGCAGAACTTTGCGCCTGCGGTGCATTGCGGGCGAGGGCGCCCGCGCTCCCAGTAAGAATTGAGTGATGCGGTGTGAATTGGGCGTACGCAGGTGCGCCCCTACAGTTTCTTTCGAGCAAATGATATAAAACTCTCGTTCTGCAATCACGTCTTCCGCCGTCAGTTAAGAACATATGAAAAGTTTTGCTGCTCTACTAGTCGTGATCATCACCGCTTTTGTCTTGTCTCCACCTGCGGCGAAAGTCCCACCCGCGGATCTTGTTTTTAATAACGGCAACATCTACACCGTCAACGAGGCTCGGCCTAAAGCAGAAGCAGTCGCCATCAAAGGTGATCGAATTGTTTTCGTCGGCTCAAATCGCGAGGCCCAGACCTATGTGGGCAGGGATACGCGCGTCATCGATCTCAATGGCAAGACGATGGTGCCGGGGATGACTGATGCGCATCATCATCTTTCCGGAGTTGGCTTTCGCGAGATGACGCTCAATCTCGAAGGCGTCAACAGTCTTGAGGATTTTCTGGCCAAAGTTAAAGCGCGAGTCGATATGACTGGACCTGGCGAGTGGGTTAGCGGACGCGGGTGGATTGAAACGTTCTGGACTCCGCCAGTTTTTCCCACGCGCTGGAACCTCGACAAGGTTTCGCCATTCAATCCCGTAATTCTCACGCGGGCTGACGGACACGGCGCGGTGGTTAACAGTGTGGCGCTGAAGATTGCGGGCATCGACAAGCACACACCGAGTCCCTTTGGTGGTGAAATATCAAAAGACAAACAGAGCGGCGAGCCAAATGGCATGTTGCTTGACGCGGCGCAGGACCTGGTGCGCCGCTATCTGCCGCCAACCTCCGCAGCCGATGCTGAGCAAGCGATCATTCTTGGTGTGAAGCGCGATATCGAACTTGGTTGGACACAGGTGCAGGACCCTGGCGGCAGTTATGCTGACGTCGGTCTTTATTCCAAGCTTTACAGCGAAGGAAAGATCAAACTGCGAATCTACAAGGCGCTCTCCGCGCCAGGTAAAGAAGCTCAGAGAGTTTTCCACGACGGTCCAATAATCGGTGCTTACGCCAATCGGTTTACCGTTCGTACGCTCAAGTTTTACGCCGATGGATCGCTTGGTTCGCGTAGCGCGGCCCTGCTCCAGCCTTATTCAGATGCGCCCGACACTTCCGGCTTCCTAACAATAAAGGAAGAGGAGTTGCAGCCGTTATTGCAAGAGGCGTTGAGAAAGGGCATACAGATTCAAACGCACGCCATCGGCGATCGCGGCAATCGCTTCATCCTCGATCAGTACGAGAAGGCCATGAATGCAGTGCCAAAAGCGCAGTGGAAGATTAAGGAGCCGCGCTGGCGCGTCGAGCATTCTCAAATCGTAAACCCGGCGGACATTCCGCGTTTTGCAAAGCTTGGGGTGATTCCTTCAATGCAACCATCACACGCCATCGGCGATTTGCATTTTGCACCCAGTCGCCTGGGCATCGCTCGACTCGCCGGCGCCTACGCCTGGCAGAGTTTCATTAAATCAGGATCGATTGTGCCGGGCGGTTCCGACGCGCCGGTCGAGCGCGGAGAGCCAATGATCGAATTCTACGCGGCTGTTGCGCGCAAGGACATGAAAGGTTTCTCGGGCGAAGGCTGGCACCCGGAGGAAAAGGTTTCGCGCGAGCAGGCGCTGAAGATGTTCACTATCTGGCCTGCGTATGCGGCATTTGAAGAGGCATTGCGAGGATCGATTGAACCCGGCAAACTTGCAGACTTGACCATACTGTCAGCCGATATCATGACAGTTCGCGAAATGGAGATTCTGCAAACACGCTGCCTGATGACCGTGATTGGCGGTGAAATTGTTTACGAGGCGAAATAGAATTTCTTTCGCGACTCCAGAGAACAAGGAGCAAAAAACTTCATGACGAACATTTCCCCCGTCGCAATGTCCTCTTATCCTCGTCGCAACTTCCTTTCTCTGGCCGGCAAGGGCCTTGGACTGGCTGCGCTCTCATCCACGACAGTCAGTGGGTTGCTCAAAGAGATCCAGGCGGCCACAAGAAGCATCGCTCATCTGACGCCCGAACAAGCGGTGACTGAAGAGGACTACTGGTCCACAATCCAGCAGGCCTTCTCTGTAACTCGCGGTATCATTAACCTAAACAATGGTGGCGTGTCGCCCAGCCCGCGCATCGTCACGGAAGCGCTTGTCCGTTACATCTGGCAACAGGAAGACGCCACGGCCTACACGATGTGGCAGATTCTGGAGCCCCAATCGGAAACAATCCGGACCGGCCTCGCCGAAATGTTTGGCTGCGATCGCGAAGAGATTGCGATCACGCGCAATGCCTCGGAGTCGCTTGAAGTTTTGCTGATGGGCATGGATTTCAAATCAGGCGATGAGATTCTTACCACCACACAGGATTACCCGCGAATGCTGACGACCTTGCGCCAGCGCGAGAAGCGCGAAGGTCTTTCGCTCAAGTTGATCAAAATACCGATTCCGCCAAAGGACCTGAACGAGATCGCCGCCGCGTTTGAAAAAGGAGTTACAAGCCGCACACGGCTCATTCTTATCGCCCACCAGATAAATATCACCGGCCAGATTACGCCTGTGAAGGCCGTTTGTGACATGGCCCGTGCAAAGGGAATCGAAACGATTGTTGACGGCGCACATTCTTTTGCTCAGTTTTATTTCAAACAGAAGGACCTGGGCTGTGACTACTTCGGCACGAGCCTGCATAAATGGCTCTATGCGCCGAAAGGCACAGGCTTGCTCTATGTGAAGCGATCCAGGATAGAGAAGATCTGGCCATTGATGGCCGCAGACTCAACACAAGCGCGCGACATTCGCAAGTTTGAAGAGATTGGCACACACTCTGCCGCGCCCAAACTTGCCATTGGGGAAGCGTTGCTATTTCACAACGGTATTGGCGGTAAACGGAAAGAGGCGCGACTCAGATACCTCTCGCGCTACTGGATGAACCGGCTCAAAGACGTGCCTAACATTCGCTTCAATACTTCATTTGATGCCAATCAATCCTGTGCGATTGCTAATGTGCATATCGAGGGGACCAATCCCCGCGCCGTCGGCAGTTATCTATTTGATAAGCATCGGATTTTTACTACGCCGATTGTTCATGAAGAGTTTCAGGGCATTCGTATCACGCCAAATATCTACACCACTCTCGGCGAGCTGGATCGTTTCTGCGATGTAATGGAGTTGATCGCGCGGAAGGGTCTGCCGGCTTAATCCCAGCCGCAA
>DIYZ01000171.1:4585-8543 GCA_002427845.1 Chloracidobacterium sp. UBA6041
TTAATCCCAGCCGCAAGGATTGACACGCGTTTAGTTTTCTCTTAAAGTCCCGCTCGCCAAGCCCAGTGTTTCGTCAAATCCCGCAGCAATCCTCGTTTGCCACAAACATGGTCTCGAGAACGCGCGACCCCGTACCGGCGTCCCGAGCCTACTCCCCCCTTGTACGGGAAGGAGCCCAGCATGAAATTCAGACGTACGTTGATTGGTTCGTTAGTACTGTTGGTATTGATCGTCGGTATCTCAGTTTTCGCGCAGGTCAACCGTCCCTATCACAACGGTTCAGTTTGGAGCATTGCCTTCATCCGGATGAAGCCCGGCATGGAGACGGCTTATATGAACTATCTTGCGGGACAGTGGAAGGCCAATCAGGAGGCGTTGAAGAAGGAAGGATTGATCCTTTCCTACAAAGTCATCGGCGCCGAGGGTCATTCGCCTGCGGACTGGAACCTGATGCTTATGACTGAATACAAAGATTTGGCCACTATGGAGGCCAATGAAGACAAGGGGGACGCGCTCGCACAAAAAATGATCGGCAACGACGAGAAACAGATGCAAGGCTATAAAGACCGATCGGAAATTCGCGAAGTGATGGGTGATCGGCTTGCGCGCGAGATTGTACTTGAGCCGAAGGGCCGCTAACGGAGAGTTGTTAATTCCATAGTTTTCAGGTAAAGGACCATGCGCCGCACTCACTCTTGAGTGTGGCGCTTTGGTTGCCGGCTGATAGCCCGGCGGATGATCCAAGCGACGCGGATCGAGTTACTTTCGATACCGTCGTAGACGGTCAGGCGATGCGTATGAACTATTCGGGGATTGAATTTTTCCGAACGTTTACGCCTTAGTATTAGGGACTTGCTTTGAAAGGCCAAACCGCAAAGGACGAGAAGCTGAGCGCAAAGAGCCGCAAAGGAATTCTTCTTGGCGACCTTTGCGTGATCCTTTGTGTACTTTGCGGTTAATCTGCTGTCTGCGAAGCAACTGTAGGCGACGGCGAACGCAAAAGAGCCGGAAGAGGAAGGACGAGACCGATGGCAGCGGAAGAACAGAAGTTGAATTCAGTCACCGTAGAGAATCTTCAGGAGCAGGATCTTGCGGAAGCCGATCACATTTTTCGGCTCGCGTTTGGAACGTTTATAGGCGTTCCCGATCCGGCTTCGTTTCATCAGGGAGCGGATTACGTGCGCACGCGCTGGACAGCCGATCCCGCCGCGGCGTTTGCGGCAAAGGTTCAAGGAAAACTTGTCGGGACAAACTTCGCCACCAACTGGGGCAGCGTCGGCTTCTTCGGTCCACTGACAATTCATCCCGACTACTGGGACCGCGGCGTGGGCAAGCGTCTGATCGAGCCGGTGGTGGATTTGTTTTCGCGTTGGGGAGTGAAGCAAGCGGGGCTTTACACGTTTGCGCAGAGCCAGAAACACGTTGCGCTTTATCAGAAGTTTGGTTTCTGGCCGCGCTTTCTGACCGCCATCATGTCGCTTCGAGTGGATTCAGCGGCTGGAGCGGTTCGCGAACTACAAACATACTCGGAGCTGAGCCCGGACGCGCGCGAGCAGGCGCTGGAATATTGCTGCGAACTTACGAACCAGGTCTATGAAGGCCTCGACGTGAGCCGGGAAGTTCGCGCCATCACCAATCAGAACCTGGGCGAAACTGTTTTAGTTTGGGACGACTCCCGGCTGGTTGGTTTTGCCGCGTGTCATTGCGGCGAAGGAAGCGAGGCTGGTCCGGATGTTTGTTATGTGAAGTTTGCCGTTGTTCGGCCATCGACCAATGGGCCAGACGCGTCGGGCAATTTTAACCGCCTGCTTTCTGCCTGCGAGACTCTCGCGGCGCGGCGTGGTTTAGCGCGCGTACTTGCCGGAGTAAACACGGCGCGCACGGAGGCGTATCAGCAAATGATGAGACGCGGCTTCAAGACGGAGATGCAGGGCGTGGCCATGCACTCGCCGAATGAGCCGGGCTATAGTCAGCCGGGAGTTTTTGTTCTCGATGACTGGCGCTAGATTTTATCGATAAGAATGTAGGGGCGGACCTGTGTGTCGGCCCTCTCTGGGCGCACAACCAGATGCGCCCCTACCATCCACAAGAAACCAATAAGGAGCGCTAATCATGTCTAGTCCTGCAGCACAACAACCATCGCCACAGTTATTTTTTCAAACCATCAATGCTTACCAGCGTACGGAAGGCTTGAAAGCAGCAATCGAGCTGGAGGCATTCACCGCCATCGGTGAGGGAAACACTACCGCGCCGGAAATCGCCAAGCGATGCGGAGCGTCCGAGCGCGGCACGCGCATCCTCTGCGACTTTCTCTGCATCATGGGCTTCCTTAACAAAGATGGCAGCCGTTACAGCCTGACGCCCGACTCCGCGATGTTTCTCGATAAACGTTCGCCAGCGTACCTTGGTGGCGCTATCGAATTCATTTCGTCGCCGATGATTACTGAATCATTCAAGAATTTTACGGAAGTGGTTCGCAAAGGCGGCACGACGATGACAGATGGAGGCACGATTGCGCCGGAGAATCCTATCTGGGTGAAGTTTGCGCGAGCGATGGCGCCGATGATGGCGTTGCCCGCGCAGTTGACCGCGAAACTGGTCGATCCTACGGCGGATCGAAAACTAAAAATTCTCGATATCGCGGCTGGTCATGGACTCTATGGACTCGCGTTTGCGAAGAATAATTCTCAAGCCAGCGTCGTGGCGCTCGATTGGCCCAACGTGCTCGAAGTTGCCAAAGAGAATGCGCGGAACGCCGGCGTCGCCGAGCGGTATTCAACTATCGAGGGTAGCGCTTTCGACGTCGATTTCGGTGCAGGCTATGACCTAATCCTGTTAACAAATTTCCTGCATCACTTCGATCCGCCGACAAACGAAGTGCTGTTGCGGAAGGTCTACGCGGCGCTGGCTGAAGGTGGGCGCGCCGTCACGCTTGAGTTTGTGCCAAACGAAGATCGCATCTCGCCTCCTGATGCGGCGGCCTTCAGCGTCACCATGTTGGGCAGCACGCCGAGCGGCGATGCCTACACGTTCCCTGAGCTTGAAAGTATGTTTACGAATGCCGGTTTCTCTCGAAGCGAGATACATCGGTTGCCGCCATCGATCCAGCAGGCGGTGATTTCGCAGAAGTAGTTTTCTTCCCGAAGTGACAAGACGCCCACCCGCTACCGCAGGCGGTACTGACAAGAGATGGCGCGAGATGTCAGCAACACCCTCGGTAGCACGTGCGTCAGTATTTGAAAACCAGCGGGGGACCAGCCTTGGCTGACTTAGTCAGAAGACTTCAACCTTTCGGCGCGCGGGCCTGGATGTTGTGCACCACCCCGCCTGTCTCGTGTACCTGGGCAGTCACAAAATGCGGACCTGTTTTAGAAACCAGTCCCCAAAAGAAGCTGGTGTCTCCTTTTCCCGGACTGCCGCCACCACAGACTGGCGAAGCAAACTTGAACGTGATCTTATTCCCCACTTTATTTGCCGAAGCAATGCCGATTGTTCCCAGGCCGCCACTAGTTACCACAAAAACCTGATCGCCCTTATTGCCATCGCCATTGTAGTCGAGCGAACTTACGACCGAGCCAAAATCGAAACTGATCCAATCCACGCAGGAAATTGCCGTCAGCCCCACGGCGTTTCGCAAGTCGAGTCGATACTCATAGGCGAACAGACCCGCGGCTGGTGAGCCGGCCTTTCCGGTGTATGTTCGCGACTGGAAAAAACCTGTTCCACCAGTGCTGAGCGTGACGTTATCGGATGTGTCGTTCACTACAACAGTACAGCCTGGATTGAAAACACAATTGATGGCCGGCGCGCCAACCTTGACGATCTTGAGGGGGATGGCATGGCATGAGCGGTCGATATAACGAGCAGAACGAAAACAACCGTGGTGAGTGTTCGCATTAGATTTCTCCTATGTTAGTGGCGAGGAAATTAATTGTCTGTGTGCATGCCCTGGTCTTTC
>DIYZ01000171.1:8718-20848 GCA_002427845.1 Chloracidobacterium sp. UBA6041
GCTGAAGGGTTTGGAGACGTAGGCGCAGAAGCCTGTCGCGAGGGCTTGAGTTCGATCCAAATCTGCGTGGGCCGTAACGGCCATGCAGGGAATCGCGCGCGTGCGCTGATCGGCCCGCAGTTCGCGAAATACTCCCCACCCATCAAGCACCGGCATCGATAGGTCGACGACAATCAGATTTGGCAGATGCTCTCGAGCAATCCGGAGGCATTCGTTTCCGTCCCTCGCTTCGCGCACCTCATAGCCCGCACCAGAAAGCAGTAGCCGCAAAAGCTCACGGTTATCGTCGTGATCGTCGGCAATCAAGATTCTGGTAGTCATGGGGAGGGCCGATTGAAGCTGCTGGTCGGGTTATATCGTAGGCCCGAAAGCGTGTCAATGAGGCTTTAATAACATTGAGGCTTTAATAACATGAGGCTTTAATAAAGGTGTCGGGATATCAGATAGTATCCCGACACCTTAATAAACCATTTCTTGACTCGTCGATTCCTGCACGTCCATAATCGTTTGAGAGACGCATTGCCCCCCACAAGTCTCGGCAATCAGAGTTGTATCCAGTTAGGATTCTCACCAGGAACGTGATGCAAAAGATCCTTCAACGGAGGAATAAACTGTGGTTAGCGGACAACTGGAAGATAGCTTACGTCACGATATAGAAAGCTATATCGAAGGGCGTCTTGGCGGAATCAAACAAGAGATTGCCGCCCTTCAAAGTCAGCTCAATGAGTCGCTGAGCCGACTATTGGACCGGCAGACCGAAGTGCAACTTGATGGCGGCGTCGCGGCTTCTATTATGGAGCACTTGCGAGCGGCCCACGAAGAAGGCATCGACGTGGCGGCTTCCGAATCGTCACGCGCGAAAGCTTCGAGCGACATGGCTATCGTGAAGGCGGCCATTTCTGAAATCGATGAACAGCAATCGCAAGCGGACATTCTGAAAATACTTGTCAACCGTGCGGCGGCCTTTGCACCACGCGTGGCTTTCTTTGTAATCAAAGGCGAGCAGAGCATTGGCTGGCGTGCGCGAGGTTTTGAGGGAACCGTTGGCGACAATGTTATTCAGCAAATATCTTTTTCAGTTGCTGCCGATACGGCCGTCGGTAACGCGGCGAAGTCGCGAACATCATGGAGTGGTGGACCGGGTTCGCATTCTGAAGATCACTTGATTCTCAACCGCCTTGGCGACGAGCCTCCGGCGAGAATTGTTGCGATACCCCTGGTTGTTCGTAACAAGACGGTCGCAGTTCTGTATGCTGATTCCGGCGGTCTTGATTCCGAAGCAATCAAGCTTGAGGCACTGGAGACACTCGTTCGCGTTTCCGGCATGGGAGTCGAATTGCTGGCTTCGCGATCTGCCGCGGTGAAGCGGTCAGCAGCGCCACAAGTGGCGCCGGAAGAACCGGTGGCTGAACCGCAGGCAGAAGAAGCCGCGACACCCGAGCCGGCTTCGTACGTGCCCACTGCAGAGTATGACGAGCTAACGCCGGTAGTAGAAGAAAGCGCACCAGCGGCAGTCGTTGAGTATCAGCCGGAAGCCGAGCCCGAAGCCGAGCCAGAGCCGCAGCAAGTTGAAGCCCAACCGACACCGGTTGAAACTCCCGTCGAGACAGCCCCCCTGGCCGAAGAAACCGCTCTGCCTTCAGGAATCGCCAAACGACGATATGGAGCTGATGTGGAGCTGCCGATCGAAGTGGCAAACGAAGAAGAGCGACGTTTGCATAACGACGCGCGCCGTTTTGCCCGTCTGCTGGTTTCAGAAATCAAACTCTATAACGAACAGAAGGTGACTGAAGGCCGCTCGCAAAACGATCTCTACCCCCGTTTACGCGAATACATCGATCGCTCGCGCGTGATGTATGACAAGCGCGTCAAGCCGGAAGTGGCGCAAAGGTATGACTACTTCCACCATGAGTTGGTGAACACGCTCGCCGAGGGTGACGTGAACAAGCTCGGTAGCGCTTATCCGGGAGGAGCGGTTTCAGCGTGAGACGCGCTACCAATCAAATTCTTTACGCCGCAGACGTTAGTTAGCTTAGCCCAGGGGTAACATCCCGGGACATGAGCCAGCACACGATTTTTACCCTGAAGGGGTTTTACAATAAGTTCTATCAAACCCCTTCAGGGTAATTGCACATCATAGAGGTCTATACCCGGCGTGATCCGCCGGGCTAAGTTATCCATCACCTTCGGCGTTGCGAAAGCAGGGGTCTACATTTTGTTTCTAAATTTTCGCAGGCATCGTTTGGTTCTGTTACTGATTGGCCTTGCCATAATCGTTGGCGCCTCTCTTCCGCCGTTTATGACTGCAAGCTATCTGACACGACAGCAAACTGCCGCTGAAGTAAGAGCCCTCGAAAGTCTCCGTATAATGACGCGCGGCGGCGTCCTGCCGTCGGAGGACGTCGTCGCCCGAATTGAATCCGACTTTCCCCGGACAAAGGCTGCTGCGCTCGCGAGGTTAATTCGCGCTCGCATCCGGATTAACGCAAAAGATTTTGCGGGCGCAGCTTCATTGCTTGATTCAAGCGTCATCGGCGACCACAGCTTACTTGCCGACTACGCGCTATTCATGCGTGGCAGCGCTCTGGAGCAGGCAGGCAAACTTCCCGAAGCGCGCGCCGCTTACGAGCAACTGCTCAAGAGTTACCCTACGTCACTTCGCGCCCGTGAAGGCGCCTTGCGTAGTGCAAACATCATGTTGCGGTCCGGCGACGCGGCGGCAGCTCCTGCGCTGCTAAAGGATCTGGCCGCGAAAGATGACGCAAGCGCGCTTTTGCTCACGGCAAAAGCCTACGAGCAGGCTGCCAATTCAACTCGCGCGCTCGCTGCGTATCGTCGTCTCTATTTTTACGCTCCGGCGGCGGCAGAGGGTGCTGAAAGTGCAAGCGCCATTTCGCGGCTTGGCTCTACCGTCGCGCCTGCGAAGCCTGACGAAGCATTAGCTCGCGCTGACAGGCTTTACGAAGCGAAGAAATTTTCCGATGCCTTGCAGTCTTACAACGAGGCGGTCGCAAAGTTTCCGGCTGCGACAAACTCCCAGGCGCAACTGCGGCGCGTTATTGCAGCGGCAAACACGCGGAAGATAGCGGACGCTCTCAACGCGCTGAATGCCATTCCCGCTTCCGCCGGCGATACGCGCGCGGAAGCGCTTTACTACGTGGCGCAAACCTACGCGCGTACTAAACAATGGGACCAGGCGCGCGCGACCGTGGAAGAACTGCGCCGCAGTTTTCCCAGCAGCCCATTTACGCCCCGCGCCCTCGTGAGCGTCGGGCAGATCGCGGAAGACGCGAACAACGAAGCTGACGCTTCTTATTTCCTGCGCACGACTGTTAATTCTTATCAGGGTTCAGTTGAGGTGGCGCAGGCGCAATTTGACCTGGCGTGGATGTCTCATGAGAGTAAGAACTTTTCCGAATCATCGAGACTGTTAACAGAACACCTCGCTTACTACGCCGATAAAAACACAGACAACCGCGGCCGCGCCGGTTATTGGGCTGCGCGCGATTCCGAGCGTGCCGGAAAGCTTGCCGAAGCGCGCGCGCTTTACGAAGCGATGCAGATCCGCTACGACGCCAATTGGTATGGATATCTGGCAAAACAACGACTGGATGCGATGCTGCGTGGTAACAAAGCGCCCGCAAAAAGTTTTCCTTCCGATTCGGTCGTGGGACGTGCCTTCGCAAATTTGCAAACTGTAACCGTGGCGGAAGAAACGGCCGGCGCGAAGGAAGATAAAGCAATTGCCACGGCCGATGAACTCAACAATGCAGGGCTTGATGATTGGGCGTTGGAAGAGTTGGCTCGTGCCTCTGCAGCAGTGGGAAATAGTCCGAAGGTTAATCTGGCAATCGCCCGTATATATCGATTTCAGGAAGATAACGTGCGCGCGCTGAACGTGCTCAAGAAGAGTTTTCCCGACTATTCACAGATGAAACCGGAAGAGCTGACGCGCGAGCAATGGGACGTATTTTATCCGTTGTCTTACTGGGACGTGATCGTTCAGGAATCGCGCGCCAGGAATCTCGATCCGTTTCAAGTGGCGGGTTTGATTCGCCAGGAGACCGTGTTTATGCCGCGTGCGCGATCCTCTGCGCGGGCCTATGGGCTGATGCAGGTGCTGGTCCCGACGGGGATGCTGACGGCAAAGAAGTATGGCGTAGAGCGGACGATTACCGAGGAATCGCTTTATGAGCCGCGTTTGAACGTTCAGCTCGGCACCGCATACCTGCGTGATCAGATCGACAAGTTTGGCCGGATCGAATACGTTGCTGCCGCTTACAATGCTGGTCCAATTCGGGTGGTCCAATGGCGCACGTCGTTGCCTTCAGAGATAGATGAATGGGCCGAAGCGGTTCCTTTCAAAGAAACACGCGGGTACGTGCAAGGCGTCGTGCGGAACCGGCTTCAATACATGCGTCTGTATGATGTAAACGGAAAGTTTCGCCCGGAGGTAGGGATGCGCGCGGTAACAGGGCAGTCGCCGGCCAGCGGCGCGCCGGCTACCCAGCCGGAAGATTCAACTGTGCACAAGCGCCGCGTTAGTGGGGATGAAAGCGAAGAATGAAGTCTTGAGCCTGCGGAGCAGGCGTAAGCATAAAGCCCAGGGTGAAGCGAAGCGAAACCCTGGTTACTTTGATCGTTAGGAACATCCGAGCCCGCTGCGCGGGCGAAAGAACATAGATGGATTAGTTTGATGAGAGGCATTTGTTTTACTAAAGACCTGTCGCCCGCTTCGCGGGCTCTTTATCGTTTGGAGCACCCTCTTCCCAGGGTTTCGCTTCGCTTCACCCTGGGCTTTATGCTCTCGCCCGCTTTGCGAGCTCAGGAAATTTATCAGAATGGCAGGAAGCGGTCCTTTCTATTCGCGCTATTCCTGCTTTTATCTATTTCGAGTGTAAACCTTTGCTTCTCTCAACGTCGAAACAATAGCCAGCTCTCGCCTCATCCGAGTTCGCTTACCATACAGACCGAACCAAACGCGATTATCTGGGTTGACGACGTGAGACGCGGCGTAACAGACGCCACGGGAAAACTCGAGCTGAGCAAAATCTCAGCGGGTCGCCACGCGGTGCGCGTCAGGGCAATGGGATTTAAGGAAGTCACCGTGCCGCTGTTTGCCGGACGGCGAAGTCTGGCGGTTAAGCCGACCAGGACTACGGATCAGGCTGAGTTGATATTTCAGCAAGCCGAGGATGCGCGCGAGAAAGCAAAAGATAATGAGGCCAGACAAAAGGCAGCCGAATTGTATCAGCAAGCGCTGAGGCTTCGTCCGACTTCGCCCGCGGCGCATATCGGTCTGGCACGCGTTCTGCTGGAGTTGAATGACTATCAGAAGGCGCTGGCTGAGATTGACGCGGCCCGTCGCACGCGTCCCGCTTACGCGGAAGCTTCGGCCGTCGAAGGACGTATTAATCGCGAAGCTGCTTTTACGGATGAAGCCATTCGATCTTTTCGCCGCTCGATTCGAGAAGCAAAAGGATTTCAACCCGAAGCTCACGTGGGCTTGGCCCGAGTCCTGGAAGAGAAGGGACAGTATCCAGAGGCCATTGCGGAGTATCGTGCCGCCATTGCGCAGCTTTCTGATTCTGAACCGGTGATTTACCAGTTGCTCGGCGCATCCTATGAGAAACAGCAGAAATACAAAGAGGCAGTGGCTGCTTACCAGAAGTATTTAGAGTTAGCGCCAAATGGCAGCCTCGCTCCCGCCATTCGGTCCATCATCGATCAGCTTCGGCGCGACGCCGCCGGACAGGAAATCATTCCCTGAATCTTACTAGACCAGCGCCAGCGCTATGGTTGCAGGCCTGCGTCCTGAGCAGTTGCCGGCTGGCTCGGATTGACGTGAATCACGGGTGAAGTTGCGTCAGTGTAGAAGTGTCTGCCGCTTCCCGGCGGAGCCGGATCGGCGTTGCAGCTAAAGGAATTTCCGTTGACAGCCATCGTCAAAATATAGCCCTTCACTTCGGGAGTGGTGGAGCTAAAGCGCGAATCCAAATAGCCGCCTTCGCGCAACTGTTGAAAAGTTCCATAACTCCCTCCGCTGGTGACCGCATAGGTTTGCTGGGCCGTCGCAATCGTATGCAACGCTGCTATGGCGGCCGTCTCATCTGTCTTTGTAACGCTCTGCTGCAAACCCGTCGTATACGATTGGCAAGAGAGTGAGGCAATACACGTCAGTAAACAAAAAGTGAGAATGCGTATTCTAGACATGCTGGGCTGACTCCTTCATCAAGCAATCTCCCGGTAACGGAAGCAACTAAAATTGTGATCATTGATCATGCCAACGGCCTGCATGAAGGCATAACAGATAGTCGAACCGACAAACTTGAAGCCGCGTTGCTTCAGGTCGCGGCTCATCACGTCTGACTTCGCAGAAGAAGCCGGCACCGCCTGTCCCCGCTTTCTTTTCCTGGGAACGCCATCAACAAATCGCCAGATATAATTATCGAAACTACCAAACTCTTCCTGCACCGCGAGAAACGCCTTCGCGTTTTGAATTGCTCCGCTAATCTTCAAATGATTACGAACAATGGCGGCGTCGCCAAGCAGTTGGTTTACCTTTCGCTTTCCATACTTCGCGACTGTTGCCGGTTCAAACTCGCCAAAAGCACTGCGATAACCTTCGCGCTTCCTTAGGATGGTTTCCCAGCTTAGCCCGGCCTGAGCGCCTTCGAGAATCAGAAACTCAAAGAGCCGGCGATCGTCGTGGACAGGCACACCCCACTCGCGATCATGATACGCGATAGACAAATCGGTTTTGGCCCAATCGCAGCGTTTCCGCATGCCTCTATCTTAGCAGGAAGAAGAAAAGACTGGCCGTCTTTTTGGGCTGGTCCTCAAGTTAATTGAAGGCGATTATTAGGAGAGCCGTTGGCGCTGAGACCGTTACCACTACTTCCATCGCAAGGGAACTGCGACATCAGTTAGTTCTTACCCAGGCGGCCAGCCAGGCTTGCGATTACCGTCAGGAGCTCGTTTGCATCGACTGGTTTGGCGATGTGAGTGCTGTAGCCGGCCATGATTGCCTGCATGCGATCCTGGACGCGCGCGTAAGCTGTCAGGGCCACAGCCGGAATTTTCTGATTTATACCTGCTTCATTCTTGCGAATCTGCCGGATCAGATCGTAGCCATCGATCTTTGGCATGCTGATATCGCTGATCAGCAGATCGAAATTGCCCTGGTCGAGAGCCTTGAGCGCATCCTCCGCGTTCGTAACGGCTGTAACCTTCGCGCCGTGTTGCGCCAGCTCGACGGTAATCAAATCCAGAGCATCAGTTTCGTCGTCGACGATTAGGATCGCTAGTCCTTCCAGGCTTGCTTGTTCAGACTGGTTTTCTTTCACTGCCGAATCGGCGCCAGCCAACGCTTCAGGACGCAGCTCGCCGCTGGGCAACGGCAGGCGGATAGTGAAGACGGCGCCCTGACCATCGTCGCGATTCTCAACCCCTATGGTCCCCCCATGAAGTTCGACTAGATGACGAGCAATCGCCAGGCCCAGCCCCAGGCCGCCGTGCGTTCGCGTAATTGAGCCATCGGCCTGGCGGAATCGTTCGAACACGTAAGGCAGGAACGCTGGTTCAATACCTGGCCCACTGTCCTTAACCTGGATCTGCACGTGTGCGGCAGTTTGACTGACGGATATCTCAACTCTGCCACGATTTGGCGTGAACTTCGCGGCGTTTGAAAGAATGTTCCAAATGACCTGTTGCAAACGATTGGCGTCCCCGGAAATCATTCGCAGACTGGCATCAATGATGGTCTCGATTTTAATCTCCTTGGCTTCCATAGCCGGGCGCACTGCGTCAAGAGCTGCATCCATCACGGCCACGAGATCAACAGGACTGACATTGAGCTGAAGCTTTCCGGTAATTACTCTCGAGACATCGAGAATGTCTTCGATGATCTGTTTCTGGGCCCAGGCATTTCGTTCAATGACTTCCAGTGCATGCTTTGAGCTCTCGCGATCGAGTCGGCCGGAGCCCAACATGCGCGACCAGCCAATGACGGCGTTCAAGGGTGTGCGCAATTCGTGAGAAAGCGTGGCCAGAAATTCATCTTTCAAACGATTGGCTTTTTCCGCGTCGGCGCGTGCGGCCCGCTCGCGCTTGAACAATTCGGCACGGTCTTCTTCAGCCCGCTTTCGTTTGGTAAGCTGCCCGATCTGCCCGCCGATGCCGGCGACCAACCTCAACAACTCCTCATCCGGTTCTCTGATTTCCGGACTGAAGAATTCGATGGCTCCCCAAACCTCGCTGCCCAGCAGGACTGGGAAACCAAAGGCCCCATGAAGGCCCTCCCGCGCGGCCACGCCAGCTCTAGGAAAGTTGTCGTCCGCCGGGACGTTGTTAATCCAGGCAGGCTTACCGAGTTCCCAAATCCGTCCCGGTAGTCCCACGCCTTTCTTGAAAGCAATGCTTTGCGTTAGGCGGTCAAATTCAGGAGTCGCCATGGAAGTGGCATGACATATATCGACGCAACGCATCGTTTCAGTCTGGCGATCGACTCTCCACAAGGCGCCAACCGCCCAATCCAGACTTTCGCAAACGGCTTGCAGAATGCTTTGCGCGCTCTTAACAAAGTCGTGCGACTCAGAAAGTATTTTAGTTATGGCATACTGCAGCCCCAACCGGCTTTCGCTTCGCTTTCGCTCAGTGATGTCGCGTGTAAAGCAACGAGTGTGGACAAAGTTTCCATCTTCGCGGTAAACACTGGAGCTGATGAGTACGTGCTTTATGCCGCCGTCCTTGCAACGCAGTCGCGCTTCGTAATTCTGCAACACTTCTCCGGCTTGCAGGCGGGCGAGAATGTCCTGAATGACATTTTGATCCACATGAAACTCCGCGATGTGGTGTCCGACATATTCCTCGCGCGTGTAGCCGAGCATATCCAGCTCCGCCTGGTTGACGCGCAGAATGGTGCCGTCTGGACCAATCCAGTGCAGCGGAAGTGAGGCGTTCTCAAAAAAATCGGTGAGCTCAGCTTCGCTTCGTTGTAATGCTTCCTGCGCCTGCTTACGTTCGGTAATGTCTCGCTTGATGCCTACATAGCAAACGGGTTCACCTGAATCGTTGCGCATTGCAAAAGCCGACAACTCAATGTGCCTGATCTCGCCGGTCTTCGTTTTAATAACGACGTCGCCGCGATAATCGCCCTTTTCCCGAAGCGCGTCGGCGATTTCGGCGAAGACATCCTCGCCCATATATATAGCCGGCGTCTGACTTTGAAGGTCCTCGTCAGAGTAGCCCAGCAATTGTGAGTGGGCCTCGTTCTGCTCGAGATAAAAACCTTGCGGATCGATGATGGCAATGGGCTCGCTCGAATGGCTGAAGATTGCCTGATACAAATCGCGGCGCAGCTCTGCCTGCAAACGAAAACTGGCACTCCGTTCCGGCGTGGAAACTTTGCTGGACATAGGTCGAGGCAATCACGGAGGGAACGTTATTAATTACTTAGGGGTAACCAGATGATAGCATCAATCCGGAGAGGACGTTAATCAAGCAATCAGCGGAGACCCAGGGGCTTGATCTCACCGCCTGTGAGTTGACTTGACGCGGACTTTGGATGTAAAAGCCTTCTAGACTTCATTTTAACTCTTAACCACAACCGTGCCCCTGGCAGTCAAGGCCGGGGGAATTGACTCTTATGAATGGAAGGAGATCGAAATGGCTTTACGTTTAGGCGACGTCGCACCCGATTTTACCGCAGAGACAACTGACGGTCCGATTCGATTTCACGAATGGATTGGCGATAGCTGGGCCGTACTTTTCTCTCATCCCAAAGACTTTACCCCCGTTTGCACTACCGAACTTGGTGAGTGTGCGCGTCTCAAACCGGAATTCGACAGGCGGAATGTCAAGGTTATCGGCCTCAGTGTTGACAAGACCGACTCGCACACCAAATGGGCGGAAGATATTAAGGAAACGCAGGGCACTGCTCTTAACTTTCCGGTCATCGCCGACCCGGATCACAAGGTGGCCGAACTCTATGACATGATCCACCCGGAGATTAGCGATGTCTTCACGGTGCGCTCGGTGTTCATTATCGGCCCGGACAAGAAAATCAAATTGATGATCACTTACCCGGCCAGTACCGGCCGCAACTTTGATGAAATCCTGCGAGTGATTGATTCGTTACAACTCACGGCGAAGTACAGTGTGGCCACGCCGGTCAACTGGAAAGATGGTGATGACGTGATCATTGTGCCGTCAATGTCTGATGAAGATGCGAAGGCGAAGTTTCCCGCCGGCTGGAAAGCGCCGAAGCCGTATCTGCGCATTACGCCGCAACCGAATAAGACAACCACCGACACCGCCGCCAGGAGCGCGTCTTAGCAAACTCGAGTTGCCAGACTTCCAGTGCGTGCGTGTTTGTGCGAGTCTATGATTAGGCAGGGGCGCAGAGCATCAAAAACTCTGCGCCTTTCGTTATCCAAAAATAGCGAAGCAAATTCTTGCACTGACATGAAAACCCTCCACTCAATTCTGATTGCCTTGATGGTCGTCGCAAGTATGGGCTCTTCTGCCTCGGCTCAGCAGAGATCGAAGGCAATCAAACAAATGTCTCCCGACGAAGTGGTGACCGATCTCTACCGACAACATAAGAAGCAAAGTCCCTTCTTTCAGACGATGAATCGTGCGTTGCTTGACAAGTACTTTGAAAAGGAATTTGCCGATCTGATTTGGAAGGATGCAATGACTTCTAAAAGCGAGGTAGAAGTAATCGACGGCGACCCACTATTCAATGCGCAAGACATGGATATTAAGAAATTTGTGGTGCATCCTGCCGACTATACTGCCTCCTACGGAGCATATCCCTCCAAGCCTCGCTACAAGCTGCCCGCACCCACTAAAGCTTCAGTAGCCGTCACGTTCGAAAACTTCGGTCAGGAACATTCCGTCGACTTTGAAATGAGTTATTTCCCAACCGGTTGGAAAATATGGGACATTCGTTATGACGACAGCACGCAGCTTCGCATGCTGCTGGATGGCAAACATTAATAACGACCAAACTGTGCCGTTGATGAGTAGCGAGACTTTATTGAGAGCCTCTTTCCGTCATACGCGGAACGCTCCTTGATTCGTCCATCTGGTTCATACGTATAAACATTTCTTTGCCTGGGGTTGAATTTTCAGCGCTTACCTTCGTGCGATCGCAGACCAAGTTCTTTTGCACCAATCTAACCTCTGCGTGACAAATCGTACGCGTCAGTCGTAAGCTTGTGGATATGAGCACCGTAACAGAAATCATCGAGGCGGTGAAGAGTCTTGCCGCTGAAGAAAAAGGGGAATTCCTTACGCGTTTGAGCGAGGTGGACTTTGATGACGCCTGGGACCGGCAGATTGCCGCCGATGCTCAGGCCGGCCGGCTAGACCATCTTTGGCAGCAGGCCTTGGAAGACATCAAAGCTGGAAGGACAAAACCTCTCGATGAAGTCCTCCACGACGGCTAGCTTCTGGCGCGCTTATCGTGCGCTCACTCCTGAAATTCAAACGGAAGCGCGCAAGGCTTATCAGCTTTGGACGGTGAACCCGCGTCACCCATCACTTCACTTCGAACGCAAAGGTGATTATTGGTCGGTGCGAATAACCCGCGGTTGGCGGGCATTGGCACGTGAGCACGAAGGCACCTTCTACTGGTTTTGGATTGGCTCGCACGACGAGTATCAGCGGCTGCTTAAGTCGTGAACTGAACGTCGGCGCAGGAGGGATGAATGCGACAGATTGTCACAACTCGAAACGGCGGCAGTGAAGTCCTTAAAGTTCAGGAAGCGCCGGACCCGAAACCTGCCGCAGACCAGGCCCTCATTCGCGTGCATGCTGCCGGACTCAACTTCGCCGACATACTTGCGCGCCAGGGTCTCTATCCGGATGGACCAAAAAAACCCTGTGTAATGGGTTATGAAGTCGCGGGGGTGGTTGAGGAAGTTGGCCCAGGTGTCGATCGCAATTTGCTCGGCAAAGCAGTAATAGCAATGACGCGGTTTGGTGGGCAATCAGAGAAGGTGGTCGTGCAGGAACGTCAATTATTTGAAAAGCCGCCATCGTTAACTTTCGAAGAGGCAGCCGCCATTCCGGTCAATTATCTGACAGCCTATGCCCTGCTGGTAGTAATGGGTGGATTGCGACG
>DIYZ01000273.1 GCA_002427845.1 Chloracidobacterium sp. UBA6041
AAAACTCAAATTAGGCTACTGCCACGATCCGCGAAAGAGTATCAAACTGAATTCACGGGAGCGACAATGAAAATAGGCGAAACGCTTTCCTGGTCGCGCGCCTTTACTGAGGGAGACATTCGTCTTTTTGCGAAACTTTCCGGTGACCAGGGCAGCCATCATCTGCAACCTGATGAACAGGGACGTCTGATGGCACATGGTTTACTCACCGCAACTCTTCCGACGAAGATTGGCGGCGACATAAACTTTATTGCGCGCGAAATGACGTTTGCGTTTCACCGACCTGTGTTTGCTGGAGATACGATAACCTGCGAGGTTACGCTGACAGCGCTCGAGCCCGCGGAGAATTATTCCCGGGTCAGTTCAACATGGGTGTGCCGAAATCAGGATGGAAAGGACGTGATGACCGGCGAAGCAAAGGGAGTGATTCGTAACTCAACCAGCTAACAACGCTCGCTCAGGAAAATAGAATTTCATCCGGCGGGAGAGGTACGCGAAGTCCGTAGAGATCGCGTACCTCTTTGTTTCGGTAGGGTAACAGTAGTGAAACCTAAACTCAGCTCGAGGGCCCGCCACTTCTATCGCAGTTGAAAGTTGTAAGTGATCACACCTGAAACCTTGACCGCCTGCTCATTGAGCACAGTGGGCGAAAAGCGTGCTTCAAGCGCTGCCTTCTGAGCGGCTGCGCTGAGAAGCGGATTGCCCGCAACGGATTTTGCTGAAATCACTTTTCCGGTTTCATCAATCAACACCTGCACGCTGACCGGGCCCTCTAGCCCCATCCGTTTCGCCAACGGAGGATATTCAGGTTTTGGCAGCGAGAGAGCTTTGCCGTTTAGCACCTGAGTCACATGAATGATTCTCTTCGGCGCAGGTGTAGGCAGAAGCGGAGGCTCTACATCTGTTTTGACGACGACAGGCGTGCCACCACCGGTCGCGTTTGGATCGCCATGCTTGTCACTCGATCTCGTCCCTGGAGGATCAAGAACTTCTGGACCGACCACTGAATTCGGATTGGCCGGCGGAATGGGCGAAGCAATCGCTGAGACGTCTTTTGGGGGGTTCAGTGGATTGTTTGTGTGGTCGATAAGCACGGGCCGTGTAGACCTTACGCTCTCCGAACTTCCCCTCGCCGGCTGGGGACGTTCACCTCTGGGTGGATGAACAACAGCTGCATCTGGTTGTGGCGGGACGAACGCCACGATAGTTAGCTCATTAGTGGGATCGCTAAGCCGAGCATCGTAAGCGTAGATGCTCATCACGCCGGCGGCTACGAATAGCACGGCGTAGGTTGCGGTAGTAAAGAGAAAGAACGACCCTCGGCGTTTGAATTCGCGTGCGTGCGAACTCGATTCAATCAAATTATTAAACATCATCCCTCCCATGCCGGTGCCATTCGGGTCGCAGGAGTTACTCAACTGCATTAGACTCCAAACAGCCGTGGAAGTTCCCTGGCTTACAGGTCGCCGTTAGACAGGTAGTGTCCTGATTTGAACTAATCTCTGTGCGCACTCTGTGCCCTAGGTGTAACAAAGGTTTAGTTTCTTGTTTTTTGAGCAAGTTTTCGTGTGGCCCCGGAGACCGACGTTTGGAGACAGCACTCAGCAAACCTGCGAAGCAGGTGACAGCATAAAGTTTCGCACCCCAGCCGAGATGCTCGGCTGGGGACCCCGCCCTGGGGCGCGGGCCCCAGGAATGATGCAAGATGGGATGTCAGCCCGTGAAACGGGCGACAGTGTCTGCGTAAATGTTCACTCGAGACCTCAACCGCTGCGCTTTCGCCCGCTCCCGCGGGCTGGGCCTCGATACTGCGGTCGACCTGGGGCTCACGCCCCAGGGCTCTATGCTGCCGCCCGCGGTCGCGGGCTGGTCGAGTGGTCTCGCCTTTGGTTGCGGCCCTGGCCGCGCTGTGTCTCTGTGCTGAATCTTTATTAGCGATTGTTCACCACAGAGGCACATCAGAGAACACCGAGGTTACACAGAGAGAACTGAAATTAGGACACTACTCGTTGGACATTCGACATTGCGCTTAGACGTTGGACGTCATAGGATTGCTCGCTTTCGCATTCATTTTTTCAGGAGAGAAATAAGTGGTAACCAGAGAGGCTCTTCACGAAGAACTCAACCCGTTTCAAATCGCCAAACAGCAATTCAATCGCGCGGCCGATTACCTGGAACTAGACGATTCGACCAGGCACGTTTTGAGTAGTCCCAAACGGCAATTGATCGTGTCTATTCCGGTGAAAATGGATGGCGGCGACGTGCAGGTGTTTGAGGGATACCGAGTGCAACACAATATCGCGCGCGGACCCTGCAAAGGCGGCATACGCTATCACCCCAACGTGACATTGGATGAAGTGAAGGCGCTCGCGTCGTGGATGACGTGGAAGTGTGCCACTCTCGGCATTCCTTATGGCGGCGGCAAGGGCGGCGTAATTTGCGATCCGAAAAGCCTTTCGATAAATGAGTTGGAACGGCTGACGCGTCGTTATGCTTTTGAGATTGCCCCCATCATCGGTCCCGATCGCGACATCCCGGCGCCGGATGTTTACACCGACGAGCAAACCATGGCCTGGATCATGGACACCATCTCGATGGTGCGCGGCCACACCGAATTGGGAGTGGTCACCGGCAAACCCATCTCGCTTGGCGGTTCCCAGGGACGCAGTGAAGCGACCGCGAGAGGTTGTCTCTACGCGTTGCGGGAAGCCTGCAAAGTAAAGAGGATTGATCTCAAAGGTGCGCGAGTAGCGGTGCATGGCTTCGGCAATGCGGGAGCAAACATTGCACGATTGGTTGCGGCAGACGGTGCGAAAGTAGTTGCGGCATGTGATTCAAAAGCGGGGTTGTTATGCGAGAGTGGGATTGACATCCAGGCCGCGCTGCAGCACAAAGCCAAGACTAAATCCCTTGCTGGTTTGCCCGGCGCCAGGGCAATCTCGCCGGAAGACATTGTCACGGTTGACTGCGATATTCTCCTGCCCGCGGCACTGGAAAACGCAATCACGCTGGCGAATGTTGGCCAGGTAAAGGCAAAGATCATTGCTGAGCTTGCCAATGGACCAACCACCCCGGGAGCCGATCGCGTGCTGGCTGATGAAGGCGTTTTCCTGGTCCCCGATATTCTCGCTAATGCCGGCGGCGTGACGGTCAGCTACTACGAATGGGTGCAGGACCAGTATTCGTTTTTCTGGTCGGAGAAACAGATCAACGAGTCGTTGGAGCAGGCGATGCAAACAGCCTTCAATTCAGTTTATGAGACGGCGCAACGTTACGATACTGACATGCGAACCGGCGCTTATATTTTGGCTGTAGATCGTGTTGCCGAGGCGACGCGCGTTCGTGGGATATTTCCATAGGTAGGTCTTGGGTCTTGGGACTTTGGTCTTTGCACAACTCAATCCCTGGTTCGAGTTTCCCGGCGCAGAGACCAAAAAGCCCAAGACCAAAGACCCAAGGCCAAAAGCGAAAACCCGGAGTTGAGTGAGTCAATGATGGACAAGATTACAATTTACGAAAAACCGACTTGAACGAAGTGTCGTGAAATGGATCGGCTGCTCCGGGAGAGTGGCGTTGCCTTTGAGAAAGTAAACTACTACACCGCGCCTTTGAGCCGTAAGAAGCTTGCCGAATTAATCCGTAAGATGAAAATCAAGCCGCGGGATCTTCTGCGGACCAGCGAGCCCGTCTATCGTGAGCTTGGTTTAAGCAAGGCCGAACTGAGCGACGATGAGATCATCACGCTCATGATCAAGCATCCGGATTTGATTCAACGGCCAATTGTCGAACGCGGCGATCGCGCCGTGTTAGGACGCCCAACGGAAAATGTGAAGGCACTACTATGAATTGTGTGGAGCGCTGAAGGCGCTAAATATAGTAGCCAGGGGCAAGTGCGCAGCGCGTCGCCCCTGGTATGAAGTTTCTAAATGAACCCGAGCCCTGAAGGGGTGGAATGGCGGAAGTCTTATGGCGTGATATCGCGCCCCTACAGGGCGCTGATTTTTTGACGCGGGATCCAGGGGCGGCGTGCTGCGCACTTGCTGCTGGCTATTACCTTCCGCGCCTTTGGCGCTGTTAGATCGGCTGCCTGTACGCTGTGTCTGGAAAGATCCTTTGAAGACTCCTGAAACAATCTTCGCCTGTCAGAATTGCGGGCATCAATCGCGTAAGTGGCTGGGAAAGTGTCCCGAGTGCGGCGAATGGAATTCGCTGGTAGAAGAACGCGCGCGCAGCGCGAAAAAAGCCGGCACGCGCAATGGGTTCAAGCTCCGCGAGGTTGCCGCGGTTGCCTATTCTGAAATCGAATCGCAGGACGAAACCCGCATCGCTTCGGGCGTTACTGAATTCGATCGCGTGCTGGGCGGCGGCATTGTTCCGGGAACGTTGGTGCTCATTGGTGGCGATCCGGGCATCGGGAAAAGCACGTTGTTGCTTCAGGTAGCAGATCGCTTGAGTGCCGGCAGCGGAGCGGTGCTCTACGTTTCCGGCGAAGAGTCGGAAAGACAAATAAAACTTCGTGGCGAGCGACTTGGAATTCAACCCAGGAATCTTTTTCTGCTGCCGGAAACAAATCTCGAAAACATTTTTCATGAGGTTGAGCGGCTTAGTCCCACGGCGATTGTGGTTGATTCTATCCAGACCGTTTTCTCTGCGATGATTGAGTCGGCCCCGGGTTCTGTGTCGCAGGTCAGGGAAGCGGCGCACCAGTTTTTATTGCTCGCCAAGAACCGCACGATTCCGATTTTTCTTATTGGTCACATAACAAAGGACGGGTCCATCGCCGGACCCAAAGCGCTCGAGCACGTAGTGGACACGGTTTTGTATTTTGAAGGTGAGCGCCATCACAACCATCGCATAGTCCGTGCGGTCAAGAATCGCTTTGGCGCTGCCAACGAGATCGGAGTTTTTGAAATGACCGCCGCCGGACTCGTGCCTGTCGCCAACCCTTCGCAAATGTTCTTGCAGGAACGGCCGCAGAACGTGGCCGGCTCGGTGGTGACCGCCTGTATGGAAGGCACCAGGCCGCTCTTGGTAGAGATTCAAGCGCTGGTTTCAGAAACAAAATACGGGACGGGCCGGCGCATGACACAGGGAGTGGACCAAAACCGTGTGGCGCTTTTGATGGCCATGCTGGAGAAGCGAGTTGGGTTGCAAATGCTTGGCGACGATGTCTTCGTAAACATCGCCGGTGGTCTGGAGGTAGACGAGCCGGCAGTGGATCTTGGCGTGGTTGCGGCGATCAGCTCAAGTTTCAAGAGCATTCCAATCGATGCGCACACGGCCGTGTTTGGAGAAGTCGGGTTGACCGGTGAAGTGCGCGGAACAACACAGGCGGCGGTGCGTGCGCGTGAAGCGCAGGCGTTGGGTTTCAAGAAGATTGTAATGCCCGGGTCAAACACGTCAGGCCTCGAACGCTTGTCGGGCGTGCGAATTGTGGGTGTGAAATCTGTGGAGGAAGCGCTGGAGGAATTGTTCTAGATCTTCAGTGTCTGGCCCTTCATCGAAATCTACAGAACCGCTCGCAGTAGCGAGCGGATGCTGCCACTCAACATTGACAGAGAAGGCCAACCGAAAGACTTTTTTCAACCTTGTGTCTTGCATCCGCTCGCTACCACCACCCCAGCCGTGCTGCCCGGCTGGGGACCCCGGTCCGCGAGCGGTTCTGTAAAACTGCCTTACTACCGCCTCCGTTAGGTAGGCAGATGTTTATAGCCCGCGGAGGAATTAAGAGACTCTTCCCGTTAACGAGTTGTAAACAACTCGTTAACGCGAACAGGCAATCCTGGCTTGTATTCTATAAACATTCCGCTCCTAACGGAGCCAAATGTTAACAACCAGGTGCGAGCCTGTTCCCACCTCAGATGATTTCCACTCGGTCCCCAATACGGATCTTGCCGCCGTTCAGTACGCTCGCATAGACGCCTAAATTCTGATCCGCATCCTTAACAATCGAACGCAAAACACTCGGGTCTTTGGGAAGCTCTTTCTGGGCGTGCGTGGTCATGCCGCAACGCGCGGTGGGAATTTCGCATTTCAGTTCGACCGACGCAATGCGCAACGTTTTTCCAATCCAGTTAGTCTCAATCAATCCTTCTATTTCAGGCGCCGTCTCAACCAGAAAATTTGGGCGAAAGCGCCGCACATCCCAAATCGCCGCCGGATTGTTTTTTGACATTGCAAGCAGCGATGCGGTTGTCAGCACGTGGATCGGAAAGGCGTCGAAGTATGTGCCCGGCGGAGAAGTAAACTCCAACACCTCGGGCGGCAGAATCGAGATGTCGGGGATGGGCTCGCCGGCTTCGCGGCTGAACACCTCGCGCAGTGCGACGTTCATGCTGCCAAACCTTGTCAGCGTCGGCAGCATCGCCTGGAAACTTTTGAATTTACTAAGTCGCCCGGCCAAACGCGAACTGAGTTTCGCGCGGCGGTAATGAGCTTTGTTGCTTGCGGGCTGCAGCGGCCAGAGCGTTACGTCTTTTCCCAACACTTCAGACAAGCGGGCGTTCACTTGCGGGTCGTTACTGTTGATGCAACTACCATCCGGAAAGCTGATCCCCACCGGCGGCATTGCGCCGTCGTTCGGTTGCTCTTCGTACGCCGCCGCACACTGCATGAGCAGCGGTATGCGTTTTCCGTTGGTGATTTCGCGAGTCTTTTCGTCTCGCAGCGCCCAACCGCGATCGCCCGGTATTCCGAGCGCCCCAACTATGCACTCGCTAAGTTTCTCGCCCGCCATCGACTTTACCGGGTGACGCCAAATCTCTTGTATCCTGCCGATGAGCATCTTTTTGACCAATCACTAATTAACACCCAAGACCGCAAGGACCCCGCAAAGGAACGCCAAGACCTTCGCGCTAGCCCAGCAGACGTAGTCACTATCCCTGAATTCTAATCATCGCCATTTGCCGTTGTTGCAATAGTGCATTCAACGCGGGCAAATCCCTCGTTTTCAACGCAGACCATTTTGCCAGTTGCTCATCGAGTAATTGGCGATATGTTGCTACCGCGCTAACGGCCTGAGCAGTCGGAGCGGAATCGGCGCTATCGACTGCCGGCAACAGTGATCCGAGCGCGCCATTTAAAGAAGCGACCGACACTATGCCGACCGGCGGATACTGTTGCTCGACGGCAAGCAGATCTGCCGCACTCTTATCAAGTGCATCGATTGAGCCGAGGATTGCTTTTGCACTTGGATCGGATGTCAGTTTCGTTTGCAGCGCTTTCAACTGCGCGCGCAAATCGCGAAGCTGTTGCACGGCCGCGTAGCTTTCGTTCAGGCTCTCGATGATTTTCATCTCGAGCGCGAGCTGTTGACTCAGGGCCAGCGGAGCGACCTTCACGCGCGGATCCATCCTAACTTCCAAAGGCGCCGTGTAGCTGCGGCCGGCGGCCGTCAGTTTAACCTGATAAATCCCCGGCAAAACCATTGGCCCTTCCGGAAGCATGATTGCGTCTTCGCCATAGGCAGCCGCAATGCTGTACCCGTAGCGCAACGCTTGCGGCCGCCCATAACGCAAGTCCCAGACGAAACGATTCAGTCTCGCCTTCTTCGATAACGGCGCGGGCGGGTTGAACCAATACGTCGGAAACGATTGCGTATCATCGACCTTTCGCTGTTCATCGCTACTGGAAAATTTTCTCACCAGCCTGCCGCCGCTATCCAGAATCTCCAGAGTGACTTCTCCCACGGGCTCAGATTTCAAGCTGTAATCAATAATCGCGCCGGCAGGAGGATTTTTGCCGGCCGGTGTCTCGGGCGGAAGCGGCGTGTCGTGGGCCACGTTTTTGCGAATTCGAATCGCCGTAGCCGGGCGAAACAGATGAGCACCGTCTCCAGCAATTTCCCCGTTCATTTCGCGGAGCAGTGAGATGTCGTCGAGTATCCAGAAGGAGCGCCCATGCGTGGCGACAACGAGATCATTATTCTTGACTACCAGATCGCGAATGGCAGTGACCGGAAGATTGAGTTGCAACAGTTGCCAGCGATCGCCGTCGTTCAAGGAAAAGTAAACGCCCAACTCTGTTCCCGCGAAGAGCAAGCCTTTGCGCTTCGGATCCTCGCGCACAGCATGAACGCAAGCGTTTTCAGGAATTCCTGCGGTGATCTTCGTCCAGGTTCGGCCGGAGTCGTGAGTGCGATAGATGTATGGCCTAATGTCATCCACCTGGTGACGGTCGATGGCGGCGTAGGCACTCGCTGCATCGTGAGGCGACGCATCGATGAGACTGATCATGCTCCAGGAAGCCAGGCCTGGTGGCGACGCTTCATTCCAGGTCCTGCCTTCGTCACGCGTGAGCTGCACTAAACCATTATCGGTGCCTACCCAAATCGTTTCCGCAGCGACCGGCGATGGGGCTATGGTATAGATAACGCCCTTTGCGTCTTCCTCTTTTTCACCCGGTCGCAAGGTGAGATCGGCGCTGATGATTTTCCAGTTTTTGCCGCCATCTAACGTCCTAAAAAGAAATTGCGACGCTTGATAGAGAGCATGCGGCGGCTGCGGAGAGAAAGCGATCGGCGTGGTCCAGGGATAACGATGCACCACCTTCATCCCTAGTTCGGCTGGTGTAGGCGAGATGTCCTCTACTTGTCCTGTCAGGCTATTGAAACGATAAAGCTCACCGCCGGTGCTGCCGCCATAAACAATCTGTGGGTTCACTGGATCAGGAAGAATGTAGCCGCTCTCGCCCGCACCGATCGGATGCCAATCACGAAAAGTGATTAGACCATAATCGCTGCGGCTGATTACCGCGGCTGTGCCACTGTCTTGTTGTGCGCCATAAACCCAGTAAGGAAATTGATTGTCGACCGCCACGTGATAAAACTGCGCGGTGGGCTGGTTATACCAACTGCTCCAGGTTTTACCACCGTTCACAGTAATAATTGTTCCCTGGTCCACCCCCGAGATCATTCGCCGCGGATTCTGCGGATCGATCCAGAGCGAATGATAGTCGTCGCCGCCCGGCGCGCCCCTGATTGCTTTGAAGGTCTTGCCGCCATCAATGGAACGATAAAGCGAGACGTTGGAAATGTAGACTGTGTCCGCGTTCTTCGGATCGCTTCTCACTTCACCGAAGTACCAGCCGCGACCGAGAATCCTCGGTTCTGTGCTTACCAGACTCCAATTGTCGCCGCCGTCATCGGAGCGATACAGACCACTCGCGCTTCCGGCATCGATCAATGCGTAAACGCGTTTGCCATGCTGGCCCGCGGCGACGTCAACACCGATGCGTCCGATTTTTACTGCCGGCAAACCATTACCGGTTAACTCCCGCCAAGTCGCGCCGCCATCGGTAGACTTGTAGAGGCCGCCACCTGGTCCAGTGATTGGAGCATACGCGACATACGGAGGCCGGCGCACATTCCAGAGCGATGCGAAAACAGTCCTCGAATTATCAGGATCGTAAGCGAGATCGATCGCGCCGGTGTTTTCATCTTTGTAGAGAACCTTGGTCCAGCTTCGACCGCCGTCGGTGGAGCGGAAAACGCCGCGCTCTTCGTTTGGACCAAAGCCGTGGCCGAGTGCAGCAACAAGAACAACATCGGGATTCTTTGGGTCGATCAGGATACGGCCAATCTGGCGCGTACCGCTAAGTCCTAGATATGACCAGCTTCGACCGGCGTCGGTTGACTTGTAAACGCCCGCACCAAATGAAATGTCGGAACGCATATCCGCTTCGCCGGTTCCCACATAGATTGTGTTTGGATCTGACCTGGAAACGGCGAGCGCACCGATGGAGGCGATTGGTTGACCGTCGAAGATCGGCGTCCAGGTGCGGCCGGCGTCGGTGGTTTTCCAAACTCCGCCAGCCACCGCGCCAAAGTAAAAGGTCTCCGGTTCACCGTTAACTCCCGACACCGCCAGCACGCGCCCACCTCGATGTGGACCAATACAGCGCCACTGCATAGCTGAATAGAAATTGTCTGGAATAGCGGGCGCTGCATTCCGGGTTTGTGAATAAAGAGAAGGGCAGACGACGATCGACGTCATTGCCAGG
This sequence comes from Chloracidobacterium sp. UBA6041, assembly GCA_002427845.1. Lineage (GTDB taxonomy): Bacteria > Acidobacteriota > Blastocatellia > Pyrinomonadales > Pyrinomonadaceae > PSRF01. The sequence continues at coordinate 10,000 of DIYZ01000273.1, forward strand.
CAGAGAATTCGCGCGATGCGAGACATAGTGATTCCTCTAATCCAAAGTTTCAATCACGGGAGAAACGTTTACCGCAAAGAATGCCAAGAATTCGCGAAGCAACGCAAAAAACTTTCTTCGCAGAACCTTTGCGATACTCTGCGCCGACCTTTGCGCACTTTGCGGCTCAGGTTTTCAACGGTAAATTCACAAGGCGACAGAAGACTATTCGAATTGATATTATTCGCCGCCGTCCAAAACTACCAAAGCGCCAAAGTTAAAGGAGTCCACGATAATGTTCAAGACGTCGCTCGACAAGTGTTACACGTCTGCCTGCCTGGCCGCTCTCTTTCTGCTCGCCGCCATTACTGTTTCCACCTCCGGCCAGGCACAGCAGCGACAAACTTCAACGACAGCGTCTGCAGCGAACGATGCCGATCCGCTCAAGGCATTGCAATGGCGGTTAATTGGTCCATTCCGTGGTGGCCGCGTAACGGCCGTTAGTGGAGTCGCCTCGCAACCGTTGGTTTATTACTTTGGTGGTACTGGCGGCGGCGTATGGAAGACTTCCGATGGCGGCATCAACTGGGAGCCCATCACTGACGACTCCGTTTTTGGCACTGTTTCGGTAGGCGCGATTGGCTTGTCGGATTCTGATCCAAACACAATTTACGTTGGTATGGGGTCGATGGCAAAACGATGACGGAAAGATTTGAAGTGAAACCCGATCCTCGTTTAGCAACTTCGCCGGCCGATTATGCGAAACCGCTTGAGTTTGGTTTGAAGATTCGCGATAAGGTGACGGAAACGCACAACGCGATCATTCAAATTCGTGACGTGCGCAAGCAGGTGGATGATCTTTTGAAGCGCATCGCGGGCCAGCCCGGTTTCAAAGTGATCAATGACGCGGCCACAACGCTAAAGAAAAATCTGGCCGCGGTTGAAGAGAGTTTGTATCAAACAAAAAACCAGAGCAGCCAGGATCCTTTAAACTACCCGATTCGGCTCAATAACAAACTTGCTGCGTTGGCCGGCGTTGTGTCGAGCGCGGATGCGGCGCCCACCGATCAGTCGTATGCCGTATATGACAAGCTAGTCGTGCAGATTGACGCTCAACTCGCAAAGTTGGCGCAGATCATGAAGACAGATGTACGGTGGCATTTAATCAACTGGTGAGAGACCAAAATATCCTGGCGGTGACTGTAAAGCCGCCGGCAAATTCGGGCGGAATCACACCGCCCTAAGCGCCGGGAAATATCGCGCTCAGTGAGACAGGGAACTGTTGGCGTTATAGTGACGGGAGGATGCGTCGTCGCGAGAAGTGTCTTCCACGGTGTTCGCTTGTGCCATTAACCATACGGAAACGTTACGCTTGGCGCGGGCTCCTTCTTGCAGCCTGGTTCCTTCTTCTCGATTGCCCTGTTCTAACAGATTACAGGCCACCTTGAGCATCGTTGTGGACTCCTTCAGGGCCTCCATCGCCTGTTCTCGGAGTCCCATCGATCGTTGACTACTCATAAAAGCTCCCCGTCCGTTGTATTATCGAACAATCTTGTCAGGTTATTGAGTTAGAGAGCAAAGCGCATACCGGAATTAGCCACACTCCCTGAAAAGGGCCAGTTTGCTCGTGCCTGATCCTGGGTGTACCCTATCAGCAGTTCGCAAACAAAGGCCGACGATGTTCTGCGTCTATAGAAACTCTCCCGAATTTCTTGCGCCCCCTCAGTTAACTGCTCTCGAAAACGCAGCGTTCACTTTCGAAAAATCTCAGTTTATACGGAGTCTGATGACGAACACCTTAAACGAGTTAAAAATCGCTCTGGGACTCGGTTCCCAACGCGTGAGGAAACGACGATGAAAAAATTAATTCTTGTTCTGTTAATTACTTTAGCTTCTATTTCTATTGCATCAGCCGATACGATCTATCTGCGCGGCGGCACGACGCTGCGAGGCACCGTGCTTGGCTACATTAACGGCCGGTTTGCGGTGCAGCTGACTGCCGGTGCAACCTTGCCGGAGCGTCCCACCGACAATCGCACACAGACTACAACTACAACCACGACCCGCACCGTCAGCGCCGGCGAAGTGATTTTCCTGCGCCCGCGCGACATCGAGCGCATCGAAATTGACGGGCGTTCGCTTGATGACGCACGCTACCAAACGCGCACGGTGGATGTGTCGCTTGGTCCAAACTGGGTAGACAGCGGTGTGGACGTTCGTCGTGGCGAGAGAGTTAGAGTTGACGCGTCCGGAACCATTTATGCAAACCGTACGCGCATAACCCCGGTTGGCTTGAGTACCACAGACCCGAGTGCGCCATTACCGCGCGGTGCGGAAGGGGAGTTGATCGCCGTGATTGGTAATGCCTACGACTCGCCAATCCTCGAGATTGGTTCTGGCCGTGAATTTGTCGCGGACCGCGACGGCCGTATTTATCTCACGATTAATCGCGGGTCATACAATGATGCGCGCGGATCTTACAACGTTCGCATACGAAAAGAGGTGGATCTCTCCGCAATGTCGAGGACTGCCGACGATAACAATCGTAATCCCAACGACAACAGTTCCGATCCATTCGAACTGCCAGGCGCATCGGACACGGGTGCAGCCCCAACGCGTTCGCGACAGCCTGGAGACTACAATCCAAACAGAGACCAGCGTCGCACGAATGGAACTTTGGAGCGGATCGTTGCCGTGCAGGGTAATCAACCGCGTGGAGCTGATACGGGTATCGACCTGCGTACCGGCGATCAAGTCACGATCACCGCGACGGGAAACATAACCGCGGGGCGTCGCGCCGGCGTTGTTTCTCCCGAAGGTGGACGCCCGGGCACTGGAGCAGTTTTTGGCGCGGGAACATATCCCGTACCGACGGCAGGTGTCGGCGCACTGATTGGTTACATCGTTTCCAGCAACGGCCAAACTTCGCAACCGTTCTATATCGGCAGCCAGTCAACCTTCACCAGTCCGGCTGACGGAAGACTTTTTCTTCTGGTTAACGATGACAACTACAGCGATAACACTGGCAGCTTTAGCGCCAGGATTGTCTATCCTGACTATAGATAGCCTGCAGGTGCAGGGTTTGTCCTGAACCGCAGTTGAATCTGCATCCTTGCTTCATTGGGGGCGGCCATGACGGCCGCCCTGCAATGCGGCTCCCGCCAATTGAGGTCGGTCGCTCTAATTTCCTAAGCAAAAGCGGTTTTTCGTGACGGGTAAGAAGGAGCGTGATAAGATTCCCGCCATTATGCATGGGGATGTAGTTATTATTCGGTTAGTTTTTACCGTAATTCTCGTCGCTGCTGGATACGTTCTCAAACCTGTCGGTGGCGATCCGTGGATCTCAGCAGGCGTCGGCGGGCTCGTCGCGCTCTCTATCATTTTCTTTGAATTAAGAATCCGCCGCGCGAGTTTGAAAACGCTTATTGGAGCCGCCGTGGGTTCGATCATGGGAATTGTCGGGGCCTACTTGATTGGCTCGCTCATTATGAGGCAGGAATCGATGCCGCATGCGATGCGGACTTTCCTTACGCTCGGTCTTGTCTTTTTCATGGCCTACGTGGGCCTGATGGTGGGAGGAGCAAAGGGCGACTATCTCGAACTCTCCGCTCTGGGCGGAATACTGACTGATAAAGAGTCGCGGCGTGATCTAAAAATTCTGGATACCTCCGTCATCATCGATGGCCGCATCGCCGATGTGGCCGAGACTGGTTTCCTCACGGGCTCGCTCATCATTCCGCAATTCATTCTTCGAGAACTGCAACAGGTAGCCGACTCGCCGGATTCATCGAAACGACAGCGCGGGCGTCGTGGCCTCGACATGCTCAACCGTTTGCAGAACAACAGTTCGCTGGATATTCAAATTGTGGAAACCGATTTTCCTGCGGTCCGCGAAGTTGATCTGAAGTTGATCGAGCTTGGCAAACAACTCGACGCTGTGATCGTTACCAATGACTTCAACCTTAACAAGGTATCGCAGCTCCGCGGCGTAAGCGTGCTCAACATTAACGAGCTGGCAAACGCTTTGAAGCCGGTCGTGCTTCCAGGCGAGGCGATGCGCGTTTTCATTTTAAAAGAAGGCAAGGAATACAATCAGGGGGTTGCCTATCTCGACGACGGGACAATGGTCGTTGTGGATAACGCGCGTCGCCTGATTGGCAAGAATGCCGACATCGCGGTAACCAGCGTGCTGCAGACGACCGCGGGCAAGATGATCTTCGGACGCCTGTGGGAAGAACCCGAGAACGGCGCGCCCAGCGGCGAACAGCGCCTTAATGGCTCGGCGCGACGGCCGTCACGCGACTCCCGCAGCGGACCCGTCCCGGTCCGTATCACCGACAGCGAACCAATCACGGAATCGTAGGAAAGCGAGTGATGAGTGATGAGTGATGAGTGATGAGTGATTGGCAGGGAGCGCCACTGTTTGTTTACTCATTAGTTATTACTTTTCAAAACGTCGCAAATATTGCCCTCCTGACTATGAAGTGACTCTTCTACTCGCTCAACGCTGTTCACTTGTTGCTTTCGTATGAATGTCGCAATCATTGCCGCTGCCGGGCAAGGTACGCGGATGGGAGGCGAGCTGCGCAAGCAGTTTCTTGAGTTGGCGGGCACCCCCATTATTTTCCACACGCTTAAAGCTTTCGAACAGTGTGCCGTCATCCAGGAAATTATTGTGGTCCTACCGGCCGAGGACTTCGGCGGGTTCCTTTCTCTTGCTCACAGGCGCGGCCTGTGTAAGGTCGCAAAAGTGGTGCCTGGTGGTGCGACGCGCGCGCAGTCGGTGTTGAATGGGCTGCAAGCGGTGCCGGAGGCGACCGCGCAAATCGTCGCCGTCCACGATGGTGTCCGCCCATTTGTCACGCCTGATGAAATTGCACGCACGATAGAAGCGGCGAATCTGGAAGGCGCGGCGATCCTGGTTTCGCCGCCGGTCGACACCATAAAAGAAGTCAGAGACGGGGCGGTCGTAAAAACACTCAAGCGCGCTGACTTGCGCCATGCGCTGACACCGCAATGCTTTCGCTATAAACTACTTTGTCATGCTTACGAGGAGGCGGATGTTTCCGATCCGGAATTGACCGACGACAGTTCGCTGGTTGAACGTCTGGGTGTGAGAATCGCTACTGTTGAAGGAAGTCCGCGCAATATCAAAATTACGCGACAAGAGGATCTCGCGATTGGGGAAGCAATACTAAAACAGGTTAGTCAGTAATCCGTAGTCACGTGTCGATCGGCGTTGACGACAGTGTGAAAACGGAAAGATTTTCCATATGTCATTTTAGATTTTTCATTTGTCATTGACTGGCTGAGAAGACCTCTGAAATGAAAAATGGAAAATGAGAAATGAGAAATGGAAAATCGTGGTGCTCTGACCACTGACCACTGACCACTGACAACTGACTATGTTCAGAATCGGCATCGGCAACGATACGCACAGATTGGTTGCAGGCCGCCCGCTTGTCCTGGGTGGAGTGCATATCACCGCTGACCGGGGCGGCGAGGGCCACTCCGACGCTGACGCACTATTGCATGCAATCTCTGACGCAATTCTTGGAGCTCTTTGTGAAGGCGATCTCGGGCTGCACTTTCCGGATAGCGATCCACAATGGAAAGACTCGAATAGTATGCAGTTGCTCTCACGCGTGGTGTGGCTGGCGCATGAACGCGGCATTCGGATCGTAAATGTAGATTCGACGATCATGCTTGAGCGGCCGCAACTGCGACCGTTCATGTTATCAATGAGAGAAAACATCGCCGAGGTCCTGGCGGTAGAGATTTCTTGCGTGAGCGTGAAGGCCAAGACAGGAGAAGGGCTGGATGCGGTAGGACAGGGACTGGCCGTTTCTGCCCAGGCCGTTGTCCTGGTGACATCCGGTTAAGGGGAAACGATTGAGACCGCAGGACGTAATCCGCCGAAAACGCGATGGCCAGCACCTTACGCGTGAAGAGATTGCCTTCTTCATCGCGGGCGTGACGCGGGGCACCATTGCCGACTATCAGATTAG
>DIYZ01000255.1 GCA_002427845.1 Chloracidobacterium sp. UBA6041
ACCGATGAATAAAGGTTTTGCAGTCTTAATAAGCCGGTTTCCTTACGTTCAGCCCCGTTCACTTATGTCTTATTCTGCTTACACTTCGTCCCGTTGGCTGTCTCATTTCGTCTATGTTAGTTCACTTCCGTTTAGAAGCGTTTGCACACTTTGCCGCACACTCTTTTATATGTGTGACTTCGTTAGCCGTTTTGCACGTGTGCCATGTGGCCTTCTCTCTATATGGCGTCAGATTGAAAATGTTAATGGCAGCGCCACCGCGTCACCCTAAATTCGGTCTGCGGTTGTGCCAGTCTGTCGCTCGCTCGTAGGCATACGCTAAGCGAAGAACAGTTGCTTCACCCCCGGGTGGACCAGTTATCTGCATACCGATTGGCAGACCCGCGCCGGTGAAACCACAGGGAACAGAGATTGTGGGCAGCCCCAACAGGTTGAATGGCCGCGTATTGCGCGCAGTGACAACTTCCTTGCTGCGGAGATTATCCATGTCCGCTAGAAGGTCGGAAATCTTGAATGGAGGGACGGGAGTCGTCGGGGTAACCAAAACATTCACTGTGTCAAATACCCTGGGCACTGAGCGCCGAAATTGATCTAGTTGGCGTCGCCCGTAAACATACGCCGCCGTGCTAATCTCTGCTCCAGCACGGATTCTCTTTAGAGTCTCAGCCTGATAGAGCTCGGGAGTCTTGGTAACGTACTCCCGGTGGTAAGCATAGGCTTCCGCTTTCAAAATAAGAATCGCGGTATCGTTGGCCGCCGGTATTTCAATCTCATGCTGACTTGCTGTGAGTTTTCCTAGTACAGACAAAGCGGTGTCCATGGCTGCCTGAATCTCGGGATGAAGTCCCTCGTAAAAGTGGGTGCGAGGTATGCCTATACGCAAGGACGAAGTCTTGGCCCCCAATGTCGCTGCATAATCTGCAACAGGTATATCCGTGCTGCTTGTGTCCTCCGGATCGTAGCCAGCGATGACCTGAAGGGTGAGGGCTGCGTCAATCACGGTGCGCGTCATGGGACCTAGATGGTCGAGGGACCAGGCCAGAGGTATGACCCCCCTCGTGCTCACTCGTCCGTAGGTAGGCTTGAGTCCGACGATACCGCAGTAGGCTGCCGGTTGTCGGATGGAGCCTCCGGTATCGGAACCGATGGCTGCGTAGCAGAGTCGCGCTGCCGTCGCCACGGCGGACCCGGAAGAAGACCCTCCTGCCATGTAATCAGGCGCCCAGGGATTTCGCACAGGACCAAAATAGCTGATGACGGAACTGCTGCCGTAAGCGATCTCGTGCATATTAAGCTTGCCCAAAAGCACAGCTCCGCCAGCTTTAAGCCGCCGGACAATCTCGGCATCCTGGGTAGGAACACGATCTTTGAATAAAGCGCTGGCTGCCGTGGTGCGGACTCCGGCGGTATCAACCAAGTCTTTCAACGCAACCGGGATCCCATGGAGCGGGCCGTTCCAACGGCCTCGCTGTAGCTCATCTTCTGCTTTCTGAGCCTGCGCCAGTGCAGAGTCAGCCGTGACGCTTATAAAGGCGTTCAGCTTTGGGTTGAGCCGTTCTATGTTGCTCAAACACTCTTGTGTCAATTCGACTGGCGACACTTTCTTGCTACGTACCAGTTGAGAGGCTTCGCTGAGGCTCAGGTTGGTTAGACTTGAGCGGGGACCGATCTCAGCGTGATCCGCGCCTTTGTCAATCCCGGCAATCAAGCTGCCTGCCGCCCCGGCTAAGGCGCTTTTGTTGAACGCTCTGCGAGACCATAGATTTTCGTCCGTATTGGTCATGAGGGTATTGTCAAGTTAACGCACACCTACACGTGGTGCAACAGAAGAAGCGTTCATGCGGCATAATCCCCTTGATGAGAACTTGTCCTTCTTTATATCTCCGCCATCGCTTCCCCTCTGAAATCATCAGCCATTGCGTTTGGTTATATTTTCGCTTCTCTTTGAGCTTCCGCGATGTGGAAGAAATGTTAGCGATGCGCGGTGTCTTCCTCACTTATGAGACCGTAACATTACCGAAGGCGGTCTTTCTTTCTCGACGACGGTAAAGGTGACCTTATGCACCTGCGTGTGTATTCAATTGGGTTATCGCTGCACGTTATGGGGCGGGAAAACAGCCGAAAGTATGCGCTATCAGTGTTTTCCAATGGGTTAGCACTTACCTTTGTAACGGCATGACTGTTGCACTTCACCAATCGTACGACTGAGATGTATGGGGCTCCATTAGAACTTAAAGGGAAAAAGAATGAATTCAAGAATCAAAAATTTCAAAATGGCACTTAGCGCCTTGGGATTAGGAGCGGGACTACTGCTCGGCGCTGGCGCCAGCGCGAACGCACAGGGTCAGTATGATCCTTATTACGGACAAGGCACCTACCATCGGCACGACAACAATCAGCATCAGAAGAACGAGAAGCGTGGCGAGAAGCGGCATCAGAAGGACGAGAAGGAAGACCTCAAAGATCATCAGCGTGATGAGCGTGACCAGTACGGGAACGATGCCGATTTGCGCTATCACCAACGGCAAGAGCGCGAGGAACTAAAGCGCCACGAGCGGGATGAGAAGAACGCTCGCAAGAGTCACCAGCGCAATGAGCGCAACGACGGCTATAACCGCGATGGCTATTACGGGAATGATGGGTACGGTTCGAATGTGAGCCAAGCCGCGTTTGACCGGGGCTATCAGGAAGGCCTAGGCGCTGGTCAGGACGACCGTTATAACAATCGTCGATACGATTATCAGAATCACAACACCTATCGTGACGCAACCGCAGGCTACAACAGTCGCTATGGTGATCGTAACTCTTACCGCAATAGTTTCCGCGAGGGTTACCAACGCGGCTACGATGAGGGGTATAACAATCGGAACTCGGGGCGAAACGGAAGTCGCGGTCGCGATATCCTGGGCACCATTTTCGGACGTCCGTAAGCGAGACGCATGAAGACTTAGGGAGCGAAACAGTGACTGTCGGTATAAAGGCGCGAGCCCGTGGTAGGCGCGCGCTTCTTATTTGCCAATCCGAACCCCCCAACCCTTTGGTTAAAACCTTCTTTCTCTCCACGAAAAGTGCAGAGACTTACTACATTTTTTACTACAGTGAACAACGCAGAGTAGATTGATCCCACGGCAAAGCTCCTCTGTCGGCGATTCAGTGTCGCGTTCCGCGCGAGCCATCACACTCTCCAATCTGTAGTTCCTATTGCGTCAAATGGCGAAAGTGATTCTGAGACAAACGTCGTGTAAACGAAACTGACGCTTTTTGAAACGTGCTTGTGTTCTCGATGTAGGTTGCTAATCAGACGGGAGTTTAATATACTGCCCGTGCTCAAAAGGCCCGTGTATCTGAAGTTCTAAATTCCAATAATTTGCGTGGAAACACCACAACTTTAGATTACCTCGCTGTCCATGGGCGTTGATTTTCATTTTCCGCCCACCCAGGGGATTAACAACTGACCAGCTCTGCAAATGTGAAGGATTGAGATGCGAAGAAATATAGTTGCTGTTTTCAGCGTCATACTTGGGACCTTAGTGCTTCCCATCCTGGCAGTCGCGCAAAACGTGACCCAGCGGGGAGAGTTTACAACAAGCGATCACGCAACCACTCGCCCTTTGCGTGAGATCGTTCCTCTACGAGAACAGGAAGGCCGTCGCGAGAAGCCTATCCGTTTGCTAGTACGTCCGGGAGCGACGTCGGGCGCAGCGGACGGCGCACTTCAGACCGCTCCTGCTGCCGTTACAGTAGTGGGAAGCGTTGTCAGCTTTGACGGCTTGGGCGTGGGAGGCGGCTACACACCAAATGCCGCTCCCCCTGATACCAATGGCGCCGTCGGCGATACGCAGTATGTTCAGTGGGTCAACGAATCATTCGCCGTATATGACAAAACGACTGGCGCCAAGGTTTATGGTCCGGCCGCAGGTAACACTTTATTCCAGGCGTTAGGCGCGTCGCATCCGTGTGCTGTGCACAACGATGGTGACCCGATTGCCCAGTATGATAAGGCCGCGAAACGGTGGGTCATGACGCAGTTTTCAGTCACTAGCGGCAGCAGTCAGGGCTATTGGCAGTGCGTCGCTGTCTCCAAGACATCCGACGCAACAGGCGCTTACAACGTCTACGCGTACAATTACGGCACCGTTCAATTCAACGATTACCCAAAGTTGGGTGTGTGGCCGAACGCGTATTTGATCTCCTTTAATATCTTTAACAACGGCAACACATTCGCCGGAGCCAAGCTTTGCGCCTACGATCGCAATGCAATGATTGCGGGCACTTCCGCTAATCAAGTCTGCTTTCAGACGAGTAACGCCTATGGCGGCCTATTACCGTCTGACCTCGATGGTGCTACTCCTCCACCGGCGGGCGCGCCGGGGTACTTCGTCGCCTTCGATGTGAACTCGCTGCTTATGTGGAAGATGTCGAATGTAAACTTCACTGCAGGCACGGCGACCTTCACGGGTCCTGCTACGATTCCCGTTGCGGCCTTCTCAGCCGCCTGTAGTGGTGGTGGTACTTGTATTCCACAGAGCGGCACTACTCAGAAACTTGACTCGCTCGCCGACCGGCTTATGTATCGGTTGGCATATCGCAACTTCGGAGATCATGAAGCGCTGGTCGTAAACCATGCTGTGACGGCAGGCAGCAGTGTAGGTGTGCGCTGGTATGAGCTGCGCGACCTAAGCGCCACGCCAACGGTCTACCAGCAGGGAACCTATGCGCCGGACACCAACTATCGCTGGATGGGTAGTGCAGCAATGGATAATGTGGGCAACCTTGCCATTGGTTATAGTGTATCCAGCAGCTCATTGTTTCCGGGAATTCGGTTTGCCGGACGTGCGTCTGGCGATCCGCTGGGCACATTGGGGACTGAAGTCTTTATAAAAGATGGCACGGGGAATCAGAATGGTGGTCTTAGCCGCTGGGGCGACTACAGTAGTCTTAGTGTCGACCCGGTAGATGATTGCACGATGTGGTACACCACTGAGTACCAACAAACCAATGGTTCCTTTAATTGGAGCACTCGCATTGGGTACTTCAAGTTCGCGGGCTGCGGCACCGCAGCAACGCCTGATTACAGTCTCTCAGCAAGCCCGTCTTCACAAACGGTGGCGCCAGGAGCAGGCACGAGTTACACGGTAACGGTGACACCAAGTGGAGGGTTCAACGGAACAGTCAACTTCGGCGTCAGCGGATTGCCGGCGGGGGCCGGCGCGAGTTTCAATCCCGCTTCCGTGAACACCTCCGGTTCATCCACGATGAGCATCACCACCAGCACAACAACGCCTATCGGAAGCTATCTCCTAACCATTACCGGCACAAGTGGCAGCCTGAGCCACACGACTTCGGTAACGCTGGTGGTCACTAATGCGAACGCCGACTTTGTGCTTTCGGCCACGCCTTCAACGCGCAGTGTGAGTCGGAACGCGAGTACCACTTATACAGTCACCGTTACTACATCAGGTGGTTTCAATGGAACTATCGGCTTCACAGTAAGTGGGCTGCCAAGCGGCGCGACCGCGAGCTTTAATCCGCCAACGGTCACCGCACCCGGGACCACCACAATGACCGTGACCGCGGGCAGGACCAGAGGCACGTTCCCGTTAACCATTACTGGCACGAGCGGGAGTCTGAGTCATACCACTTCTGTTTCGTTGACGGTTACGAGGTAAGTGTCCTGAACGCCGAGACAAGGCAATCCGAGGGGTGAGCGCTAAACTCACCCCTCATTTTATTAGACGTGAGCTATAAAGCCCGCTCCGGTTTTTGTCATCCTATTCGCTTAAAGTTCGGTTTTCCGGTAAAAAGGCCGGAACTCCTACTTCGGCATATCTGTCGGCATAATGCTTAGCTCGGGCACAAACTTCACAATTGATCGCTCGATGAGAGTGACCGTTCCGGCCGGTAGTTTTTGAAAAAGCTTTTGTGCTTCTTCCATTCCCAGCACTTGGATGGGAACGGGTCCCTTATCGATCTCTGCAAAGCTGTCGCGCATTGTGAGCGTGACGTACTCATTCGCGTCGCCGCCAAAGATGGTTTGCGACACCAGGTAGGTAGCCCCACCTTTGGCCATCACCGGCAAGAAATCGTTCTTTGTGTAGTTTTCAAAGTCCTGGTTCCGGCCGACTGCCACGTGCACAGACGAGACGACAGCAAGCTTTGGCGCAGATGCTTTACTCATCACACTCAGATCGGGTCGCGTGCGAACGATGTAGCGATGAACACCTTTGACAAGGCTGCCTGCTTTGGCCGACCAATCGGCAAAGCCCTGGCTGCCGAGGGCCTTCTCGAGCGGACTGGCGCCATCAAACTCGGCGAACTTGTCGAACGGCGCCACTATCACAAACTCAAAGGCGTCGCCGGCATAGTTCGTGCTCTGCCAGACATTGCGCCATTTGAGTCCACCTTTCTTCAATGCAGGGTTGGTAGTGTTCTTCATGAAGTTTTGAAACTCGGCCATCATTTCCGGCTTCACACTGACTTGAGTAATGACTAGCCACTGAGAAGGGGGCGTGGCTGGCGGGGTGGGAGTTGGGTTCTGGGCCACGCTCAGGTTTAACTGGGCAACTCCGAGCAGGAAAGCAGTAACCCACAGTGCATGCAGCAGCCCAACGGTGATTCGTCTCATGTTCTATCTCCTCATTTCTACTGAAAGAATTGGGATAACGTTTCTGAACTTCTAACCGGACCATTGTCCGCCTCGGATGTCCTTACATCTTTTGCACAACATGTCTTTTTTATGCTGTCCCTTGTGGGATGGATTACGGGGTTCAACTTAAATAGACTACAAACAGCATTGGAGAATGTGCTCACAAATAAGCGTTCCGACTTCAGGTGCCACCAAAGCCGTTCTCTCAAAGGCTACTAGTCTCGCTAACCGGTGCGCCCGCCTTTCACCGGATCGCCGAAATCCATTTCCCGTCATTGGCTGCGCTCCAAGCGTGTGCCGCATCGAGAGATGGGCAAGATGC
>DIYZ01000147.1 GCA_002427845.1 Chloracidobacterium sp. UBA6041
TCGGCAGCGTCAGATGTGTATAAGAGACAGACTCATCACTCATCACTCATCACTCATTACTCATCACTCATTACTCATCACTATTGCTGGCGCTTCTGAGCGATAGCTATAACATTCTTGCCAATGGGTGGCGAGATGAGCGCTTCAATACGGCGCGCGGCGGGCACAATAAATCGGTCGTAGAACCTAACGCCGGCGGGCTCCATCGTCGCTGATTTCAGCAGGCAGTACTTCACCCACCACGGAGCAATACCGGGAAAATCGAAATACGTCGAGACGACTATGCTAAATCCGGCGCGCTCCAGTTTTTTCTCTAACTCAGACTTCCTGTAACGACGCACGTGCCCCACTCGCTCGTCGAAGGCGCCATAAAGCCACGGCAGCGCGGGCACAAACAGGAAAACGCGTCCCGCTGCCGATAAAGTTTCATGGATAGTGTGGAGTTCGCTGTCGTCGTCCGTGATGTGCTCCAGAACATTCACGTAAATGATGGAGTCAGGAGGTTGTTTTGAGTTTATTAGTGGCGCCGCATCCCGAAAGGTTCCGTGATACGTCTCGACCCTGGTGATGGCTTGCAAGCGTCGCGCGTTTGCAACCAGTTGCTCATACATTCGGTCGGACGGTTCGACGAGCGAAAGAGTCTGACACGAATGATGTTTTAGAATTAGTTCGGAGAACGAGCCCAGGCCGGCGCCAACTTCGACGAGGTGCTGGCCCAAAAAAGGCTTGAAGATTCCCAGGATCCATTCGTGATAGTTCGAGGCGCCCGCCATTGCCTCCAATTCCCTACCCGGATAGGCAAACCTTTCCGCGCTCAAAATTGGTTCGGCCTTGAGTTTTTCATCAGCCGAATCACTGCCGGTCATTGCCCCAGCTCCCGGCCTTCGAGAGTTTCTCTCGGCAAGCGGTTGGGCCTGTAACGCAGTTTGGGTATTTGACGAAACGAGGCATTGAGGGTGCAGAATAGATTAAACCGAAGAACGAGCCAGAGCGCTATCAGACCGTCTCGGAGAACGATCTTCTTGCCCTCGTCGTAAGTGCGGCCGTAGTAGCTGATCGGTACTTCGTAAATCGCGACGTTCAACTTCGCTACTTTGGCCGTCACTTCAACTTCAAATCCGAAGCCACTCGAAGCGATCACCATGTTGCGAATTATGTCGCCCCTAAATGCCTTGTAACCTGTCTCGATGTCGGTCATGTTCAAGTTGGTTAAGGCGTTGGAGAGAAACGTCAAGAACTTATTGGCGAGGAAATGATAGAAGTAAAGAACGCGCGCTGCGCGTCTCACCAGAAAGCGGGAGCCGAAGACAACGTCGGCGTGGCCCTCGATGATCGGACGAATGACCCCGTAGATGTCCGCCGGATCGTATTCGAGATCGGCGTCCTGCACGATCACTATTTCGCCTGCCGTTAGTGCAAACCCCGTTCTAAGTGCCGCAGTCTTGCCGGCGTTTTTCTCATGGCGAATCCAGCGCACCTGGGGATGCGCATTGGTGAGCTGATGAGCCACCTGCGGCGTTGTGTCAGTTGAGCAATCGTCCACGATGATGACCTCGAGCAGACAGGGGACGCTCAATAACTTACTCACGACTTCCCCAAGTGTCGCGGCCTCGTTGTAAACGGGAATAACAACTGACAGGCAGGCAGGATACTTCTGCCCCGCCATCTGCTGATTGTTTGATTCAGTCTGACTCATCATCTACTGCTTATCACTCGCCGCACTTTTTTGCAGGCCCAGATACTCGCCGGATGCCATGAAGGCGCGCACCAGTCTCGCATTATCGCCTGACGTTTCCAGCTCTCTCATCCAATAATTGAGGCCGTCCAGGTTGTTGTCCGGCGGATCGGCGGGGTTGCGATGAAGATAGCCAAAGTAGTGGAGCAAAACGAGCGACCGCACTGCTTCCTTTTCAACAAAGGCGCGGCTGTTCACGATCTCCAGCAGTACCTCGGCACGCGTCATCTGCCCACTGTTTAGCTTATCCACAAGCCCTGCGCGCTCCGCAGGCTCGAGTGTTATTCCGGCGTTAGTGAGCAACGCATCGACGTAACGATCGCTGCTCAGGGTTTCATAAAGCGCTCGAAACTTTGCCCGCTCAACCCAGTCGCCGGCAAATCGACGCAGGTTCGCTTCCAACATTAGCTGCTCATCGCCTAAACCGATCATTACGTTCTGTCCAACTAATTGTACGTCAGGCAGGAATCCGGCATAGTGTGGCATCTGGCCATAAGAAGCAATGTAGAAACGATAGACAGCCTGACTCCAGGGCCGGAACTGCCCGAGAAGGTTCACCGGATCTTTCTTCATCAGCTGGCTCCACTCTTTCGCTTCGAATGCGAACGGCATAGGGGCTTCTGATTTCGCTTCCGGCTCAGTCTTCACGACCGCGTACAGGTCGTCGCGCCCATCGAAGCGATTAATAAAGCGCATCCGCCCCAACTTCACGGCGCGCGCGAGAAAAGTCTCGTAATCCACGCGACGTTCCGGCGCGATGAGGTTGTTTTCGACAACCACATAAGACGCGGGAATTTTTTCCAGCAAGTCCATAAACTCCTCGGCAATTGGGCCGCCGCGCGTGGCCAACTCGATCTGATCTTCGTAAGGCGGGTTGAAGCCCGATGTGCCGACGATTAGTGGTCGCCCATGGTCGGCGGCGCGAAGCATATGGCGATGATTAAAGTCGCCGCCCGCCGGAAGCACAACTACTCCGCCGCGCATTGGTGTCTCTTTCAGGCGCAATGTAACTGCATCCGGAAACACGTCGCCGCGCGTCAGGCGCAAAGGCGCCGCGTTCAACTCCAACAGCAACAACACACCGGCGACGGCAAACACCGCGGCGCGAGGCACGCGCGGGCGTCGCCCTGCTACTACCTGGGCCAGTCGCTCGATGCCGAGGCCAGCAAGAAGCGCAAGTCCCAGATAAGCGAACATTGCCCCGCGCGTTGGCACGCGCATGCTGCGGAACATCGGCAGCAGGTCGTAGCAAATGCGATAGAAGAAAAAGTTCCAACCAAGCGAGTAACAAAAGCCGACTGTTGTCAGGATTACGCCCAGCCAAAAGGCGTCGCCGCGCTGCTCCGAGCATAGTGTTTGAATCAAATTTGCATGCGTCCCACGTAAGAAGTACGGATAGGAGAGGCAAAGGCGCGTGATGATCGCGACCGCCAGCGCCGCCAGCGCCCGTTCTGAAGTGACTTGCCGGAAAATTCCGCCGAAGGCTTCGCTTCTATCAAAGCCCACCGCAAGTATCGAGATCGTAAGCGCCACCCAGATGAAGATGTCAAGACGCATGGACCAGCGCTCCTGCGCCGGGTTTGTCTCGATGCGATCCACGCGCGACGGTCTTTCCGCGGGCGCCGAGAACGCCACCGCCACGGTTGAGAAAAGAATGGGAAGCAGGCCCGGAAACAGTTTGAATTTGGCGCCGTCTGGAATGTTTACGCCCATTCCATTCCAGAGTTTGTTGCGGTTCTCCACCGACAGCCAGTGGATGGGCCACGCCGAGTTGGCCTTCACCTCTTCGATTGAGCGCTTGAAGCCATAGAGTTTCGAGACAAGGTAATAAGGCAGCATGAAAGGCAGCAGCGCGACCGAGGCCAGACCGAGCGCCGCCGCACCGCGTCGCCAGAAATCGCGCTCGCGCCAGAGCCCATATCGCGTCAGCAATACGGCCGCTGAGAATACAAATGGCACCAGCGAAAGTGTGAACCACGAAATAGTAGTAAGGCCGGTCATGAAAAACGCGCAGCCGAGCCACGCCGCCCTCCTGCCGCTGCGCTTTCGTACGAACAGGACCAACGCCTCGAAGAGCAGCGGTATCCATGGAGAAAACAGGTAAGGCAGGTGTGACAGCAAATGAAATCGAAAGGGCACGAAGGCGAAAATAATTCCGGCCACCCAGGCGATGGCCTCTGAGCCCGTTAACGTGCGGGCCAGCCGGAAAGCACCGTAACCACAACTAATGAACCCAACGAACATCGCCACGGCGTGGACGGTCAGCGGATGAAATCCGAGAGCAAACAACGGGAAGAACGGGAGCGCAATGCCGTAGCAATGCTCGCTGAAAGCCAGAGTGTAGCGGTAAGGATAAAAGATATTCGCGTCGAAGAGGTGCAACGGGTTAGTGAACGTTTGATGATAATCCCACCAGAGTATCCACGAGACGAGATAAGGATCACCGGAGTCAGCGACGGCGTCGCGCAGATAGTTAATGTAAGGCCAGGAAAGTAGTGCCGTAAACGCGCAAAAAGCCAGGACTATGAAAAGCTCATGCAGCAGCGCGCCGATCTTTCCGGCAGGCTTGTGAAGACCGAGGATGGCTCCAACGTCAATGAGTTTCATTCAAACTTGACGAACTAACTGCGTCTCCGGGCTCGTCTTGGGCGCCGCGATTCAGCGCCTGGTTGTTGCGGGCGGCGCGGACTTTATCATATCTTGTTCCACCGGCGCGCCCTTCATTTCATTCGGCCCAGGCTTCGGAATTTGGTTTTCGAAGAAAGAACAGCATCAGGAGTGTCAGCGGATAGTCCGTAGCGTAGCCAGATTCAGACGTGCGGATTTCTTCCGTAAGTTGCGCGGCATCGTCAACGGGATTTCGCAGCCTGTCAAGTATCGCACTTCTGTAGAGCTGGAGACTCATGTACAAAAATCGGCGCATTGGAGTAGTCGTTCCGGCTTACAACGAGGCCAGCCAGATTGTTAGGGTGATACGCACGATGCCCGACTATGTGGATCATCTGATCGTGGTCGACGATTGCAGCAGCGATGGCACATTTGCAGCGATTAGCGACTGCATTGAGGATCGCCGACTTGCACTGTTGCAGACACGTGCGAATTTGGGCGTTGGCGGGGCGACCATTGAGGGTTACCTCAAGGCCATGGAACTTGATTGCGACGTGGTCGCAAAGATGGACGGCGATGGCCAGATGTCTCCGGAGCACTTACAGTTTTTGCTCAACGCAATCATCGAACAGGATTACGACTACGCAAAAGGCAATCGCTTTCTCGCTGGAGAATCGCTCGCGCTAATGCCCCGCCACCGGCTCGTGGGCAATATCATGCTGACGTTCGTCAACAAACTTGCCTCCGGATATTGGAACATCTTTGATCCGCAGAATGGATACACGGCAATCAAACGCGAAGCACTACGCCGTCTCGATTTCAACACCATTCACAAAGGTTACTTCTTCGAGAACGACATGCTCATCGCGCTTAACCTTCACAATTTCCGCGTTCGTGACGTGGCAATCCCGGCGCGCTATGGCGACGAAGTGTCTGACCTTAACCCTTTCAAGATTGGGGTAACTTTTCCGCTTCTTTTCATCCCGCGATTGTGGCGGCGCATTTATCAAAAGTATGTGCTGCGAGATTTCTCCCCGATCGCACTTTTCCTTTTTCTTGGGCTGTTCCTTTTTGGCTGGGGTGTATTCTTCGGCGCCTACCACTGGATAAAAAGTCTCGCAGAGGGACACGTTACGCCTACTGGCACGATCATGCTGTCTGTGTTGCCGCTAATCCTCGGCTTCCAACTTGTCCTACAAGCCATCGTGTTGGACATTCAGGAGACGCCCAGGTGAATGTCTTTGGCGGAATGCTGCGGAAGTTCGAATTCGGCGACCTGTTGCTTTCGCTCTACATCTTAGTCTTCCTGCGCCAATACTCCTGGACAGTAGGCAACCAAAGAATCGCATGGGCCGCAACGGTCGCGGCGACCGTGGTTTTGTGTTTGTGGTATGTGCGCGCAAAAGACGTCCCGGAAGAACGGACGCCACGTCTGTTCTGGCCGCTGGTTGCCCTACCTCTCTTTCTGGTTTACGCGTTGCGGCTCGCCTTTCCGGATCTTTCGTTTGACGTTCTCAACCATCGGATCATTCAATCGGAGCGCGCCTTGCGCGGGCCTCTTCTTCTCCCGGGAGATTTTTTTCCGACGATATTTCCTTTCAACCCATCCTCTGACATGTTGACCGGGATCAGCCGCCACCTGCTGGGCTATCGATTGGGAACGATCATCAACTACCTGGCGCTGCTTTGGTCCGGGATGATCCTTAATAAGCTGCTTGCCCCATTCGTCAAGCGTGCTGGATGGCGTTGTCTCGGTATCCTGCTTGTATTGTTTACCGAACACATTCTTTTTGAGATCAACACTTATATGGTTGATCTACTCTCGCTGCCGCTCATGCTCGAAGCCACGCGGCTGGGACTCAACTACGAGGACTCGGCAAACAAAAGACGTGATCTGATTTGCGGGGCATTGCTGGTGGGATCATGCGTGGCTCTAAAGTTAACAAATGTAGCTATCGCCCTGCCCGTCGTCTTACTTTTTGCCTTCAAGTTCTTCAGATGGAAGGAGCGAGGTTCGCGAGTTGCTCAGCTTGCATTAATCGCCTCAGCCGCAGGAGCTTTTTTGTTACCCCTCTTGCCACACGCCGTTTATATCTACCGGCAGACAGGCAGCCCTGTATTTCCGCTTTATAACAAAATTTTTCGCTCGCCTTATTGGCCGGACATCAACGTTTACGACGGCCGGTGGGGCCCGCACAGTTTGTGGGAAACGCTGCTCTGGCCATTGTTAACGATTCGCGAAGCCGCGCGCCTCTCCGAACTTAACCTCTATTCAGGACGAATCTGCTTCGGTTTCGTCGCCGCTATGCTGTGTCTTCTCTTGCCGGGCGTCGACCGGCGCTTTCGTTTCCTGGCTTCAATCATGGTGCTCGGCTCGCTGTTGTGGAGCGCCACGAGTGGCTACATACGCTACGCCCTTTACCTGGAGATCGCAGGTGGCGTGCTTATCATCTACCTGTCGCTATTCGTCCGTGAACTAGTTAGAAGCTCGCGGTTCGTGCGCGGATTAATTGCGAGCTTGCCTATCTTATTGCTGGTTGCGCAGTGCGCATTTTCGTATACCTACGTCCGGCAAACAGAATGGGGCGGGCGTCCTACTTACTTTGACCAGCCGGACGCTTACCGTGCGGAGCTGCGGAAATACCTCATGCATGATCACACGCTGCAAAAATTTCTTTTACCGGAAGAGCGGATTTCCGTCGCGCAGGTTGAAGCCTGGATAGTTAGTAACATCAAGACGAATGGTGTGGAAGTGCTGCTGCGTGGGGACGTACCGATGATTGCCGTGAACAACTCGGAGTACTTCGATATGCCAAAGTCGAGACAAAAGTTCGCAACGGCGCTCAGACAAATTCAAGGGAAGCGGATTTACTCGCTAAGTATGACCGAAGATCTTGATTCTTCGCTGGCCTTTCTCAGGCAACGCGGACTCGAGATCCGCAAAATCTCGCCAGTCGTTGTTCGGTTCTTCTCCGACCACACTGGGCTTCACATGTCGCTGATTGAGATCGTCATATCGGACCGGACCGGACCGGAGCGGAAGCCGGAGGATTATCCGCAAGTTACTCAGGCTACCAGTCCTTTGCCTGACAATGCTTTTAACGCGGGGATCTCCGCGCCAACAGCGCCGGCAAGCTTGCATGCCGGAGAGAAAGCTGCGATCAGCGTCGTCATTCAAAACAAGAGCAATACGGTCTGGCCTGCGCGGGGACAAAAGGATGGGAAGTATTTTGTCACGATTGCCGATTCATGGCTTGACGGCAGAACTGAGAAGCTCATAACAAACATGGACGCACGGAGCAACCTTCTGGTCGACCTATCGCCTGGCAATTCGCAAACCATACCGCTGAACATCACAGCGCCCCTAACGCCGGGCGAGTATGTGCTCGAGATTGACGTAGTACAGGAAGGCGTTACCTGGTTCAAAGATAAAGGCTCAGAGACACTCAAATTAAGGCTCAAAGTTGAGTAACAGTAAATTGAGAAGAGACTTCAGACGCATTTTGTAGTAGTCAATATCTCGAAGGAGATCGGCGATGAAAACAAGCAAAACTTTTGTCTTTCCAGTCCTACTTGCTGGCGGGCTGGCTTTGTTCGGATGTGGTAAGAGTGCTCCCAGCGGATCGAATCCGACCGGGGAAAAGCAAACGGCTCAAGCAAACTACGGTGAAACGCCGAGTCCTTTGCCTGAAAATGGTTTCAAAGCACAGATAACGTTGCTGGATCCACCCGCGAAATTGCGCACCGGTCAAAAGCAAACCATTGAGGTGAAAGTCAAGAATGCGAGCGACGTGCTTTGGTATGCGCGCGGCGCGGCGGTGAATAACGCTCCGTCAAATAAGTTTTATCTGGCGCTTGCCGATCGCTGGTTCGAGGCTGATGGTGAAAAACTCGTTACTGACATGGACGGCCGCTACGGCCTGCCTCGCGATCTCAAGCCCGGCGAAGAATCGGAAGTGCCGCTGCTCATTACTGCTCCCAAGAATCCCGGTGACTACATTCTTGACTTGGATCTCGTGCAGGAACAGGTGGCGTGGTTTCACGACAAAGGTTCCGGAACGGCCCGGGTCAAAATAAAAGTCGAGCGATAGGCGCCAGTTCGTGTTCGCACTCTACACGCTACTATCGGTGCTGGTCGCGCTTTCGTCAGCGCTGCTACAATCGCACCGCGCTACACGTTGGTCGTCTTTCGCGTCTATATGGCGCTTGCTAGGGTCGGCGCGAGGTTGACCAGATGATTCGCGCAATTTGTCTGGTGCTGTTCGGGCTGATGAAGGCCATGTTCGCCGCCCACTTCACGCTGGCGCTGTCGTGAAGAAAGCAAACAGTAATCAGCCTTTCCCCTCCACAGGCCGCGTTAAAATGGAGGTTATCTTTCTTTAGATTTGTCCGCGCTGACCTGATTGCTGATTACCGTTTACTGTTTTTACTGTTTACTGTTTGCTCCCATGAAATTGGCTTACTTCAGCCCGCTGAATCCGCAACCTTCCGGGATTTCAGACTACAGCGAAGAGCTTTTGCCTTATCTCGCCGCGGACGCGGAGATCACGCTGTTCGTCGACGGCTTTCAACCGTCGAACCCGGAAATACGCGCCCGGTTTACTCGCCATGATTACCGTCGCGACCGGGCCGTGCTGCAAACGCTAGGCGACTTCGACGCAGTCGTCTATCACATGGGCAACGATCACCGCTATCACGCGGGCATGCTGGAAGTCGCGCGCGAGCATCCGGGCATCGTCGTCTTCCACGATTTTGCACTGCAGGATTTCTTTCTCGGTCTGGCGCAGGCACGCGGCCGCATTGAGGTCTACCTGGAGGAGGTCGCCGCGTGTCATGGTTACGACGCAACACGCGAAGCGGCCGAGGCGTTGCAGCGCGGCAGCACGACTCCCCTGCTAGCGCGGCCTACTCACTTCCCGCTTAACCTCCGTCTGGCTCGCGCAGCGGAAGCGATCATCGTGCATTCGGAATGGAGTCGCGCGCGCTTCGCGAACCTCGCGCCTGCCGTCCCGGTTGCGCACATCAAGATGCCGATTAAGCCGCCGCGGGCGAGCCACGCAACAATAGAGTCAAACGATAGCGAGGCCGGCGTAGTACAGATCGCTAACTTCGGACTCATCACACCGGGTAAAGGAATCGAGAAGGCCTTGCGTACACTCGCTTCCCTCAAAGCAGATCACAATTTCCACTACACGCTGGTAGGCGCGCCCAATTCATTCTTCGACGTACGCGCTCTAGTGCGCGACCTGGGCATGGAGGACCGCGTGACGATTACAGGGCATGTGTCGCTGAAGGAATTTGAACAGCGCATCGCTGCGACCGACATCGCGCTCAACCTGCGCGAGCGCACGGTCGGAGAAACCTCCGCAAGTCTCTGCCGCATCATGGCTGCCGGCGTTCCCGCAATCGTCTTCAACGTGGGTGCGTTTTCCGAGTTGCCGAACGACGCCGTAGTAAAAATAGACCACGACGAGTATGCCGATGCGCTGCTCGAGGCTTATCTGCGCCGGCTCATCGAAGACCCGGGCCTTCGCAAGCGCATTGGACAGAACGCGCGCCGGCACATTCTATCGGAACACAATATCGAACAGGGTGCGGCCAGCTACCTCGCCTTCATTCGGGAAGTGATTGCACGCCGTCCGCGGCGGCAATTTCTCGGCAATATTGCGGATGAGCTTTCGCTGCTCGGCATTCGCCCAAGTCACGAAGCTCTGCTACGCGGAGTTGCCACAGAGGTTGCCGTCATCGCGCCCGATGTGTTGGTCAGGGACGCTGCGATTAAGAAGGACTCGGGAATTATGGCGGCGCAAGCAGCCCGGAGCGGCAACGGCCATGCGGCTACGACTGCCAAAACCGCGGCCGATTCACCCGGCCGTCTGCCAAAGATCGCAGGCATTGATTACAAACGCGCCGCGCTTGATTATCCCCGCCGGCTCGACGCCGAGCGCAGTTACTATCTCAAGACGAAGCCTTTCTATAACCTCGCTAACAAGCCAGAAAAACATCTTGGCGACGGTATGGATGCCGAGACACATCGCCACTTTAGCGACTTCGCAAACATGGCCGTGGCGCTCGCGCTGCCCGCGGGCGCCAGAATTCTCGATGTGGGCTGCGGTTCAGGTTGGCTGACCGAATACTTCGCGCGACTCGGCTATGACTTAACGGGTATCGACATCAGCGACGACCTCATTCGCATAGCGCGCGAGCGTCTTGACAGTGTTCCCTACAACGTGGACCACGAGACGGCGTTGTGCTGTCGTTTTCTAACCCATGACATAGAGGCCGCACCGCTCGCGGAAAAGTTTGACGCGGTCATTTGTTACGACTCGTTGCATCATTTCGAAGCGGAGCAAACAGTTTTTCGTCATCTCGCAATGATGTTGGAAGTGGGTGGTATGCTGTTCATCCTCGAGGGACAGAAGCCGCCGGCCGATTCGGCCACGGCAGAAGAGCTGCGCAATGTAATGCGTGAGTATGGAACGCTGGAGTCACCTTTCAGCGATCAGTATCTGTATGCGCTGCTCGACAAGAATGGCCTTGCTGTTGTTGGCAATTATGTCAGCGTTAACGGTCTCTTCGAGCGCGAGATGCTCGAAAACAACCCGGGTGGTCCAAGCCTGCCGCTGCGTACGCTGGCGACCGACTATCATTACCTGACATGTATGAAAGTTGCCGACGATGCGCCGGCGTCGAGTGTGCCAGACAGTCGAAATCCAGGCGTGCTTAAAGCCGAATTCATGCTGCGTAACTCGCTTCCGCGGCTTGTCGAACAAGGGGCAAAGTTTGAAGTTCCCCTCACTATTACAAACAC
Source organism: Chloracidobacterium sp. UBA6041 (assembly GCA_002427845.1). Lineage (GTDB taxonomy): Bacteria > Acidobacteriota > Blastocatellia > Pyrinomonadales > Pyrinomonadaceae > PSRF01. The sequence goes on from DIYZ01000147.1 coordinate 11,154, forward strand.
CGGCGATACGCTCTGGCTAAACGGTCAAACCGTGCGCGCCGGCGTCGTTATGCCTGGTCTCAGGATCATCGACGACGAAGGCAAGATTATTAGCGAGCTTCATGGCCGTCCGCTGCTGCCACGATCAGTCGCGCCCGGTCAGACCATTAAACTCAACGTTCAATGCGTCGCGCCGGCCGAGCCTGGTAAATATACTGTCAAGATCGATCTCGTAGCCCAGCACGTTTGCTGGTTTGAAGAAAGAGGATCGCAGCCGCTCGTCTTCAGCTTCGAAGTAAGACGCGAGGCGGAAGGGCCGGATCGCAATTTACAGGACCGCGAGCCGTAGCAAGTGTACAGAACCGCTCGCGGTAGCG
>DIYZ01000152.1 GCA_002427845.1 Chloracidobacterium sp. UBA6041
CTCACAATCGCCGGAATACGCAATAGGCGATGGAACTCACTCTTTCGCGTCACTCTTACGCGGCAATCTCTATAAAGAGGAGTGGCGATTCATACAGGGATTGGATCAATCGAGTCCGGGGGAAGCTTCGTGGAATTTTAACACGCCACATCCACTGGAAGAAGTCACTTTTCAAGGACAAAGTACTTTTGGAATGCTATGGGCTAACGCAAGTCGGTCGTTGGTTTTAAGTCTACCCTTGTCCCCACACTGGGCTCCCAATCAGATATCAGCACAACGCCAAGAAATGAACGCGGTGGGCGAAATTACCGTTACAGATATTAGCATCTCGAACGTTTCAAGTTCTGACCATGCAAACGATCATAGGGAACTTCTTACCAACTATGGGAGGCATCTATCGGCATCATCGATAATATACCAAAGCGATCAATTTGTCGCTCGGATGTACTTTCTTGATCACAACCCTCCACATTTCCACGTATGTGCGTCGGTCGATTCGGCAACGACGCTTGCCACCTACCGTATCGATACCCTCGACGCTCTATCAGGGACCCTCACGGGAAGCATGCAAAGACTAGTAAGGGAGTGGGCAGGGGGCAAGCGAACGCAGCTAATGGACAATTGGGCCCGCTGCAGAACTGGCCAACATCCTTTTCTCTTGAGTGCCTGAGTCACTTCTCTCCGAGTGATAAATCCTGTGCCATATTTGTATCGAAGAACGCCGGCGGGTAATCATCCGCGACGTGTTTGGCAAGAACCTACAAACTCATTGACATAAGCGCCCGCAAGCGCTCTTTCGTGATTGCCTCCCTTGGTGACTTCGCACCTCCATTCAGCCAGTCATGGATTTTCCTTAGCGTAATGGTGTGAGTAACAGAGCTGCGAACTTCGACCTCCAGCTTACTGAGTTGGCCAGGCTCGCATGCATGTTGCCTAAAAGTGCGTACTGCTAAGACCGCTGCTTCGTAGAGACTCTCGGCCTCAACCTCGACGGTATGCCTTAGCCCTTCCGTATCTAAATAGGAAACGATGCAGGCCGCCATGCGGCGGAGTTTAGCATTTTCGCTAATTTTCGCCAATCGGACAATGTGCCATTTACGGCACAAACGCTATCCCTGATCTTCAGCCTTTCAAATAAGGACTCGGCTTCCATTTAATTTCATTCCATTCCAGCCGAGGAACCCCTCTTTAATTTAGTTTCCCCCTCTTCGCTCTCATTGTCCACGACAGCCCGCCCGCACAACTCTGCGCTTCGCTCCAAGTCCTCCACTGCGTTACGGCACTACGTGTGTGCGGTCAAGCGCCCAGTCGTAGCCAACGTCTCTACGAGGGGGAAAACCTGTTTTTAAGGCCAAGAACCCAAAACGACAACACCAAAAAGGAGCAACGACAATGGAGAACCAAAAACAATCAGCAGACGTTCCGAAGTGGTCAGCTTTACTCGTGGAAGCGATCAACAAACCCGGCCTGATCATGGAAGCCTATTCCGCTTTCCACAACTACAGCATCGGCAATCAACTTCTCGCACTCGTGCAATGTCATCTGCGCGGACTACAGGCGGGGCCGATCAATACATTCCCGAAGTGGCAGGCATTAGGCCGTGTCGTCAAACGTGGCGAGCGGGCGTTGACGCTTTGCATGCCAATTACGCGCAAGCAACGTGAGGAGGAATCAGAGGAGGAGCACACATTCACCAGCTTTGCTTATAAGCCGCGATGGTTTGTCCTTAGCCAGACTGTTGGCGAAGAAGTGGAACCGGCAACAGTCCCAGAGTGGGATGCCGAGCAAGCGCTTGCGGCGCTCAGCATTGAACGCGTCGCATTCGATAAGACCGACGGCAACTGCCAGGGATTTGCTCGCAAGCGGCAAATAGCAATTAACCCGGTCGCCCAACTCCCATACAAGACGCTTTTCCACGAACTCGCACACGTCATTCTGGGCCACACCACAGAAGCCGACTTCGCCGATACCGAAACGACACCAAGAAATTTGCGCGAAGTAGAAGCCGAAGCGGTTGCGCTTCTCTGTTGCGAATCGTTGAGCCTTGAAGGAGCCGACTACTGTCGCGGCTATATCCAAAATTGGCTGTATCAGGGAGCCGGATTCGACGCCGACGCCATCCCCGAAAAGAGCGCACAGAAAATTCTTCGCGCAGCCGATCAGATCCTTCGAGCAGGTCGATCAACCACCGAGCGATCAGCGCAATACGCGAACTGAAATCTGTTGCGTAAGCAAAAGGGTCAGGAGAGCGCGTCAACGCTCTCTTGACCCACCACACCAACACTTCATCCGGTCTGGAGAAAGATTGATGCGAAGCCAGAACTTTATACCCAAGCGCACACAACAGACAACCGATCTTGTCACTGGCACCCATGAGCTTGTTATTGAGCTACAAGAACGCTTGAGCGCCGGAGAATCTTTTGACAATCCAAAGCTAACAGAAATCACTGACAAGAGGTTCAGCGGAACGCGCGGTCAGGGGAAATACACATCGCGCGATGCCTACGACGCTTTAGAGGTAGCAGTCAATAAATATCTGGCAGAGAGCAACGCGCGCGCGCTAATGCAAAGCGACGTTAGCGATGTTCTCGCCTCTGTTTTGCGCCCGTTGACTAAACGGCTACCCCGACAATGCGATCGCACCGTAGAGCAAACCGAACTCCAACAGTTCTCTACCCCGCCAGCGCTCGCCTATCTCGCAGCGCGGATTCTAAACCCACGGAGCACAGACATAGTTTTAGAGCCATCAGCCGGAACGGGAAGCCTCGCGATCTGGCCGCGCTCAATTGGCGCACAAAGCATCTGCAACGAGATTAACTTCCGCCGTCGCGCATTACTAACAAACGAGCTTGGTTTTCAAACCCACGAGGTTGACGCCGAAATCATTGACGATCTCTTACCCGCCGAGATTCAGCCAACAGCCGTATTGATGAATCCACCATTCAGCGCAACAGGCGGGAGAGTAGCCAAGCATTCAGCCCTGTACGGAGCGCGGCACATCGAGAGCGCGCTTAGACGACTGCAACGAGACGGGCGCTTAGTCGCCATCACTGGCGAAGGAATGCGGTTTCAGTGCGCCGGTTTTAGCGAATGGTGGCAGCGCATCGCGAGAGCTTACAACGTGCGCGCCAACCTTCATTTAAGCGGCAAGGAATATGGAAAGTACGGAACCACTTTTGACTTGCAGATTCTGGTTATTGATAAGACGGGACAAACGGACGGCAACAGCTGGAAAGAGCAGCTTGACAACATTCTTTGGAGAGACGCCGCAACTATCGAGGAAGCCTGGACGGCTTTAAGTGGTATTGCCGACCGACCCGAAGCGACAGCCGATCAGAACACGGCCAGCGCGTCAAACGAAGAAGAAGAAAGCCAAAGTCTATTTGTATCTTACGCGCCGGCAAAGTTGAGAGGTGGCAAACCCCATCCGGCCGTTATCGTTGAATCGTCGTCAATGGGCGCAGTCGTACCGCCCGACATTACCTATAGGCCCCACCTCGCCCCTGAGACTATCAGCGAAGGCTTACTTTCTGACATTCAGCTTGAGCGCGTTATCTATGCAGGACAACGCCACGAGCAGCGACTAGCGGACGGATCGCGAGCAGGCTTCTTTGTGGGAGACGGGACAGGAGTCGGCAAGGGACGCATTCTCGCCGGCATCATCGCCGACAACTTCAATCAGGGACGAGAGCGCGCCTTGTGGCTCTCAGTCAATAACGATCTATTAGAAGCGACGCGCCGCGATCTTACTGACTTAGGACTTGAGAGCATCCCGCTTGGCCGCATAAACGACTATCCGCCAGCCGGAGAAATCACGTTACCGCGCGGCGTAATCTTTAGCTCTTATTCTTCGCTGATCGCCTCAGCCAAGACCGGCGAGCGACGCATCGATCAAATTCAGCAATGGTTAGGCACTGACGCCGTAGTCATATTTGACGAAGCGCACAAGGCAAAGAATGCGCTTGCTGGCGGATACGGCGAGCCAACACTGACCGGACAAGCCGTGATCGATTTACAAGACCCGGAGCGCAACCCCGACTATCGCGTTGTCTATTCATCTGCGACCGGAGCAACCGACGTACGCAACATGGCTTATATGGTTCGGCTTGGTCTTTGGGGAGTCGGAACCAGTTTCCCAGGCGGCTTTCAAGAGTTTATGCAGGAAATCGAATCCGGCGGAGTCGGCGCAATGGAAATGGTCAGCCGCGATATGAAAGCGCTTGGAATGTATCTGTCAGGTTCTATATCTTTTGGCGTTTGTCCTCAGAGTGGCAAGGCCGTTGAGTATCGCGAGCGCATTCACCGCCTCACGCCCGAGCAAAAGGAAATGTACAACCGGGCAGCGGCAGCGTGGCAAGCCGTGCTTCGCAACATCGACGAGGCATTGCTAATCACGAACGGTGGACGACGCGCCCGCGCTACCGCACTGAATAAGTTTTGGGGAGATCATCAGCGATTCTTTAGGCAAGTAATCTGCGCATTCAAAGTGCCCGCTGTTATCGCTGAAACCGAAAAGGCATTGAGCGAGGGTAAATCAATAGTTATCTCGCTAGTAGGAACCGGAGAAGCCCGGACGCGCGAGCAGGTGGCGAAAGCAACGGCCAACGGCTCAACGCTTGAGGACTTGGACTTCTCGCCGCGTGAAGTAATCGCAGCAATGGTAGATCGCGGTTTCCCGACCACGCTCTATCAAGACGTCACAGACCCAGGCACCGGCAAGACCATACAAGTGCCAGTTAGAGACGCGCAAGGCAACACTGTACAAAGCAAAGAAGCCTTGCGCATGAAGCAGGAGCTAATCGACGGCTTGTCAGCCTTAGAGCTTCCCGAGAACCCGCTGGATCAGCTTGTCAACCACTTCGGAGAGAGCAACGTTGCAGAACTCACAGGCAGAACGCGCCGCCTTATTCGCGACCAGCGCACCGGACGGATTGAGTATAAGAAACGAGCCCCCGAAGGCGTATCAATGGACAGAACAAACGTCTACGAAACCGAGCAGTTTCAGGCTGGCAAAAAGCACATCGCGATCATCAGCGATGCAGCATCAACCGGAATATCGCTTCACGCTTCCAATCGCGCCGAGAACCGTCAGCGCCGAGTGCACATAACGCTTGAGCTTGGTTGGAGTGCGGACAAGCAGATGCAGACCTTTGGCCGGACGCATAGATCAGATCAAGCGGTCCCGCCCGAATATGTCTTGCTTTCAACCGAGCTTGGCGGAGAGAAGCGATTTAGTTCAACCATCGCGCGGCGACTTGGCAGCTTGGGAGCTTTGACAAAAGGCGACCGAGGCGCAGCCGATAACGGCGACCTCGCCAAGTACAACTTTGAAACGGAAGAAGGCCGAGCAGCTTTGAGCTTGTCGTTGCGGCGCATCATCCAAGGACAGAATGTGCCAGGACTCACTAACCCGAGACAGACCCTGCGCGACATTGTCCTGCTAGTTAGAAATCGAGACGGCGCAGAAGATATACGCAAAGAGGATGAATACAATGTGCCGAGGTTTCTTAACCGAGTGCTGGCGTTAGAGGTTGAGCAGCAGAACGCTCTCTTTGATCACTTCGCTGACTTGTTCGATCAGACTGTGCGATACGCGAAGGCAAACGGAACGTTTGATGAAGGAGTGACCGACATCAAAGCCCTTGCCGTGAGAGTCGCACAGCCGCCGAGCGTGGTTCACACCGACGAGATCACCGGCGCTCAAACAACCCACTACACGCTTGAGGTTGACTTGCCGTCAAAGGCAGTCAGCTTTGAAGAAGCCGAGCAGGTACGGAAGCGCAAAGGCGGAGCTTTCCTTCGGCATCGTAAGAGCGGCAGCTTTATCCTCGCCCTTGAATCAGGACGCCATACCGATCCAGCGACAGGAAAGAGCTATCGCACGTTTGCAGTCTGGAAACCGGAAGCGGCGCACGCGAACTACATTCACGATGATGAGCTAAACGAGAAGTACAAAGCCGTCGCGCCCGAACGCGCTCGCAATTGGTGGACACAGAAGCATGCCACGATCCCGCCCATTGAAACCCTGGAAACGCACATCATAGGCGGAGCAATCATCCCGCTGTGGCAGCGACTCAAAACGAACGAGGACGCGCGTCTACGCGTTGTAAGAGTAATCACAGAAGAAGGACAGAGGATCGTAGGCATTCAGATACCGCCTGATAATGTCGGCACAGTTCTACGGTCGCTTGGCTTAAGCCGCGATCTGCGAGAGCCGGAAGAAATCTTTTACGCCGTGCTTGATGAAGGCGAAGAAATGACACTGGCCTCGAATCTCAAGCTTCGCCGTGGATCGATTCACTCCGAGCCGGCCATTGAGTTATGCGGAGCCGACCCTTACAAGTTTGCGGAGCTTCGCGACCTTGGTCTTATCAATGAGCAGATCAATTGGAAACAGCGCTTTTTCGTTCCGAGCGACGAGACGAGCGGCATCGACATTCTCACTTCCCTGCTTGACCGCTATCCCGTGATCGCCGCGGATGAATCAGAAAGGGAAACGGAGCCAAACATCACAACGACAGTGCCTATGCCAGAAATCGCACCAACGAACTTTGTTGAGATTGACCAGTGGATCATAGCGGTTCACAAAGCAGACTCAGCAGATGAAACGGCCAATGAGGTTGAGCAGCATTGTGATGGAGAAGCGAGCCCGCAACTAACACCGGCAGATGTAGACTCGAACAAACCAGAAGGCACTGTGGGCTTTGTTCTGACTCAGCAAGTCGCTTCCGTTTCCTGGACTCAGCTTGCACAACGGCCCAGCGAAACGCAGTTAGCTTTTGAGTTTTCTTGAAGCCTTCAATTCCATCGGCTCGGTCGCCACTTCTTTTTGAACGGCTCAGCCG
>DIYZ01000138.1 GCA_002427845.1 Chloracidobacterium sp. UBA6041
CTTCTTTCCCTCTCCCGAGTTTTCACACAGACTCTCAAAGGCCGGGGTAAATTCATACGGACGCTACGCGTCGAAAGTACTTAATCAGAGTTTCCTTTAGTTTGTCGCGGCGCAACGACAAGCTAAAGCTTATCGGACATCAAACTGACCCACGACCCGCCTCTGGAGGGGCTTGCTTTGTAAGAGGTCATAGCAGCATAATTTTCCGCATGACGGAGAAGGAAATGGTGCTGAAAACCGTCCGCGAGTTGCCGGACAATTGCTCTATCGATGAGATCGCTGACCGCATTGAGTTTCTGGCCGCAGTGCAGAAGGGTTTCGATCAGCTGGACCGCGGCGAAGGCATTCCCCACGAGGAGATCAAGAGACAGTTGGCCTCATGGCTTACAAGCTGATTTGGTCTCCGGCCTCCCGCGATGACCTGCGCGACATTGTTATCCTTCATTTCACGCGACAGCCGTCAGCTATCGTTCCCTTCCACATTTCCAACCTGAGGTGAATTGGCCTTCGATCGCTTCGCTGCAGTGTGGACAAATCCACGGAGCATGATTATCAATTCCGGCGTTTCGCCAAGCGTCCACTATTTCTTTGGCTCTGGCATAGTCCTCGTCATTCAGAATCCAGAGTTCGGGAGAGCACTCTGTGAATGGCAGCTCACCCAGCGCCATCGAGAGATCCTCGTTTCGGATCATGCAAGGGACCTTAGCCTTCTCAAGAAGACTCTTAAGGATCTCCTGGTCCGCGCTCATGGTGGTCGCTGTGAATACGTGCTTCATAGTTCACACTCTTACTAAACCTAAAGATGCACCCTTATTGCTCGGTTGGTTTTTGGTGACGATGGGCGATGACGCGAGTTGCTGACGCCCTTGCTTACGCGCTACTGCCTCGATTTGCCGCTCTTGCTTATGCGGGAGGCTACCTCACCGGGGGTCCCCGCGCGGGCAGCCCGCGTGGCGGTGCGTTACGAGTCCGCTTCTGCAATTCACTTTAAGTGGTTTCCCAAGGGCGTCGCGCCAACCGGTCCTCGCGGGCGGGGCCGGCGATGAGGCGCATCACTGCGTGTCCCAGGGCCACAATACCGACATAGGTCGCGGCGTCTGCGAGGATGGGTGCAACGCCCGGTGCGAAAACCATCCACTCCGGGAACGTCGCCGCGATCAAGTAATCCCGCGGCGGGCCGATGATCGCCACGGCCCCAAGGCACACCGCCAAGCCGCGCCAGCCGAACCGCCGGGCCACCCGCCAGGTGATGAGATAGATCGGTGAGCACGAGATGGCGAGCCCGAGGTAGAACAGCGCCAGGAAGTACGGTGTCCAGAAGATCGGCACGCGCCAGAACCCCAACGCGTTGCCGAGGGCGATCGCGCCCAGCCCCATACACCCGACGGCTGCTCCACCGGCTAAGGCCCCCACGACGCGGCGCGAAGTTGCCCGCGTGAAGTAGACGGCGGCAACCAACTCGACCATGTACGCGCAGGTCACAACGATGAGTTGCCGTGTTGTCATGCGTCCCTTGGCCGCTTAACTCCTTTAGTATGCAGAACTGCTCCGCATGATACGCCTTTGGAGCGTGTGATCAAGATTCATTCCGGATGATAACGGTGGCTACATTTCACGCCGTTGGCGTGAAGACGAAGCCCACGGGCCCAAGGCATCAAGAGCCTCTTTCTCGTTCATCTTTTTCGCATGCTGGAGAACTTCCGGCGGAACCCACTTCGGAAATGGAACCTGCCGAGTAACGTGTCGACCGGAGGCCGTGTGCTCTTCATGTACCTGCGCAATCTGAGCGGAGGGAAATCGCTTCGCTGCTCGAACCAATGCCGGCCAAAGCCGGCGGTGAATGAAAGTGACTTTTCCATTTACGAGACGGCAAACAAGCACATCTTCGGAATCGGCTACTGCTTCAAGGACGGCGAAAATTTGATGGCTCCTCGGATGAGCCCACCAGCTTCCCTTAATCGGCTCGTTGACGATGGCCTCGGTTAGTCGTGGAACTGGGCCTTTTGCCGCTGCGAGAACTACGCCGTGTTCCTGAATGAAGGAGATTGCCTCATCGGCAGTCATACTGCACCTCGTTACTGCTCAACCACTAGAGCGCCAAAGGGCGCGCAATGCAATAGCCTGGGGCAACGCCCCGCCGCGTTGTCATGTGTCTCTCTATCGCTCCCTTCCGCATTTCCAACATGAAGTGAATTGGCCTTCAACCGCTTCGCCGCAATGAGGACAAATCCACGGACCATGATTTTCAAATCCGGCGTTCGCCACGCATCCACTATTTCTTTGGCCCTCGGATAGTCCTCGTCCTTTAGAATCCAGAGTTCGGGAGAGCATTCTGTGGGTGGCAGCTCACCCAGCGCCATCGAGAGATACTCGTTTCGGATCATGCAAGGGATGTCCGCCTTCTCAAGAAGACTTTTAAGGATCTCCTGATCGGCGCTCATGGTGGTCGCTGTGAATACGTGTTCATAAATTACTCTCCCCAAGCATAGCTACCCTACCAGTTGTTGCGAGTTTTTCGGCAACTCTGAGAACTCCCTGATTAGAGCTTCACCCTCAACCAGCCTGCGCAGCAGGCGATAGAATCCTAGCCCCTGGCGAGGCTTTGCGAGCCTGGGGAAAGTGAACCAAGCAAAACAATGAGCCTGCGTAGCAGGCGACAGAGGTGAAGAGATGTCATACACAAATCTCCTCTATCACATCGTGTACGCGACAAAGGAACGCGCACCACTAATTACGAACTTGCTGCGACTTAGATTGCACGAATATCTTGGAGGTACGGTCCGTGGTTTGGGAAGCATTCCGATTGAGATCAACGGAGTGTCCGATCATGTACATCTACTGGTCAAGTTACGTCCGACAATCTCAGTGTCAGAGTTCTTGAGCAAGTTGAAATCAAACTCTTCAGGTTGGGCGAAACGACAAACTAGAGGCCGCTTTGCCTGGCAGAGCTGTTATGGTGCTTTCACAGTAAGTGAGTCTCAAGTTGACCATGTCAGGCTGTATATTCGCAATCAGGAGAAGCATCACCAAAAGATGTCTTTCGAAGAAGAGTTCAAGGCTCTACTAAAGGCACACAAACTCGACTTTGATGAAGCGCACTTGTGGGGATAGCTCGCTAGACTAGCCCGGAAATTCTATCGCCAGCTTCGCAGGCTAGGTTGTTTCACTCCGATGTTTCCCCACGCTCCGCTTTCGCTCCGCGCGGGGCTAATACTCTTCCGGCTGCTTCGCAGCCTCGTTGAAAGGTGTTCTCAAGTTTCTGTCGGGTGACTACATTACGAGATCTGACATCTTTCTTATATTGACACTCACGCTGCGTCTCTTCATTTGGATATGACCTTACTTAACCCACACGGTCTTGATATTTACAAACTCGCGAATGCCGAATTCGCCTAGTTCCCGGCCGTAACCGGAATGCTTGATGCCACCAAAAGGCAGACGCGGATCGGAAGCGACCATGCCGTTGATAAAGACGCAGCCGGCTTCGATCTCATCGACGAAGCGCTCTTGTTCGCTCGCGTCTTTAGTCCAGGCTGCGGCGCCCAGACCAAAGGTCGTTGCGTTTGCCAATTGGATTGCGTCGTCAATGTTCATAACGCGAAACAGCAGGGCCACGGGACCAAACACTTCTTCGCAGTATGCAGGCGAGCCTGAAGCAATACTCGCAAGCACCGTTGGCTCATAAAAATTTCCAGGCCCGTTGATTTTCTTGCCGCCGGTCAGGAGGTGTGCGCCGGCGGCCACAGACGTTTTCACCTGCTCGTCGACGTCTTTTAAGATTTGCTCCGTCGCCAGTGGCCCAATATCGGTCGACTCCTTCAGCGGATCGCCAACGCGGAGGGCTTTCATAGTCTCGACAAACCGGCGTTCGAATTCATCGTAGATCTGATCAGCAACAATGAAACGTTTGGCGGCGATGCATGATTGGCCGTTGTTAATTGTCCGTGCTTTCACTGCCGTGCTTACCGCCGCGTCCATTTCCGCTGACGGCATGACGATGAAAGGGTCACTGCCCCCAAGCTCCAAAACAGTTTTCTTGATCAGCTTACCAGCGATGCCGGCGACGCTTCGTCCCGCAGGTTCACTGCCGGTCAAAGTCGCCGCAGCAACGCGTCTGTCTTCGAGAATGCGCTGGACAACTTCGGACCCCACGAGGAGAGTTTGAAAGGCCCCAGTGGGAAAACCTGCGCGGCGAAAAATGTCTTCAATTGCGACTGCACATTGAGGAACATTTGAAGCGTGTTTGAGCAACCCGACGTTCCCGGCCATTAGCGCGGGCGCCGCGAAGCGAAAGACTTGCCAGAAGGGAAAATTCCAGGGCATCACCGCAAGCACTGGTCCGAGTGGCTGAAAGCGTACGAAGCTTCTTGCCGCGTCGGTCTGCACAAGCTGGTCCGCCAGATGTTGCTTCGCAGTTTCGGCGTAGTAACGGCAAACCCAGGCGCACTTTTCCACTTCGCCTACCGCTCCCTTGATCGGTTTGCCCATCTCTATAGTCATCAGCCGGGCAAAATCGTGCTTCTCTGTTTCCAGAATTTCAGCCGCACTCTGCAGCCGGCGCTCGCGTTCAGCCAAAGAAGTTCGCCGGTAAGTGGCAAAAGTTTCCGCGGCGTGCTGCAGTTTCTCGTCAAGCTGAGCTTCACTGAGCGGCGCAAATGTCTTAATGGTTTCACCGGTCGCCGGATTTATAGATGCGATAAGCATTGCTTGGTCCTCGGATTGTTTTTTTGATGAAAATATTATATGACCAAATTCAATTCGTCTCTGTGCAATCTTTGTGTTCTCTTTTTTCTGAACTAGTATGTCGCGAACATTCCGCAAATGCGGGCCTTTGCGTACGAAAAGCTAGCAAGCCCCTTTGAACCAAGCCCCTTTGAACATTGAGACGCGCCGAGGTGTTACGACTAAAGGTGCGATGTCGTCAACTCTTAGTGTTCACATCATCGCAATTGAATTGAGAAAGAATTCTTGTATTCTGGTTCCGTTATGAGCACGGAAGAGCATTTGGATAAATTTGCGATCGCTGCCGCCCTGCAGGAGATTGCCGCCTTGCTGGAGTTGAAAGGTGGAAAGGATCGTTTCAAGGCGCGTGCCTATCAAACTGGCGCGCGAGTGATCGCCGGGTTGACCGAAGACATTGGCGAGCTGGTCGCAGCAAACCGCCTGACGTCGCTGCGGGGCATCGGCGATGCGCTTGCTTCGCAGATCAAACAGCTTCACCTCACCGGCGAATCTTCGGTTTTGCGAGGCTTGAAGCAGGATTTTCCGCCGGGCATCATCGAGCTTTCCGCGGTGCCTGGTCTCTCCATCAGTAAGATCAAGACGCTCCACGACGCTTTAGGAATCACGTCAGTCGCTGAGCTGAAGGCCGCCGCGGAAGCCGGCCGGATACAAGACATTAAAGGCTTTGGCGCAAAGACTGAGCAGCGGCTGCTGGAGACGATTGCCAATCATCGCCAGAGCGCGAAACGCGAAACGCGTCTGCATCTTCACCATGCGTTGCAAACGGCAGAGCAGGTTGTAGATTATCTTCAGACGAGTCGCGACACGACCGACATCGCGGTCGCCGGCTCTTTGCGGCGTTGGAAAGAAACGGTCGGCACCATTCGATTAGTGGCAAAGACGAAGCGACCGGCTGAGTTGATTGAATACTTCTTGCGTTTTCCTCTCATTGTCCGGATACAAGAGCAGATGAAGGAGGCTTGCACGGTCACGCTTGCCGAGGGCGCGCGCGTTTCGCTGGTTGCCGCTCGGCCCGCCGAGTTTGCCCTGGCACTGTTAACCGAAACCGGATCGCAAGCACACGTCAGCAAGCTGCAGCAGATTGCGAGCGAGGGAGGCAATCGATCGGAGGCTAAGGGTGAACGAAGCAAGACTCCTCCCCGAAGGTCCGCGCGGTCCACGGAACTACTGACCGAGGAAGATATCTACCACCAGTTGGGAATGCAGTACATACCGCCTGAGTTACGCGAAGATAAGGGCGAGATTGAAGCGGCGCTGGCGGGAAAACTGCCGGAAGATCTCGTCACGCTTGCAGATATCCGCGGGATGGTCCATTGCCACACGACCTATTCAGACGGTAAGCACGCAATTGAAGAGATGGCCCGCGCAGCCGAAGCGATGGGCATGAAGTATCTGACGATTACGGACCACTCACCGACCGCGTTCTATGCCGGAGGCGTCACTCTGGATCGTCTGAAGCGGCAGTGGGAGGAAATCGATGAAGTGCAGGAAAAAGTAAAGATTAAGATTTTGCGCGGCACGGAATCTGACATCGTTACGGATGGCCATCTTGATTATCCGGACAAGATTCTTGAACAGTTTGATGTGATAGTTGCGAGCATTCATTCTCGCTACAAGATGGATTCGGCGAAGATGACCAGGCGGATTATGACCGCAATGCGTGAGCCGGTGTTCAAAATCTGGGGCCATGCGTTAGGTCGTTTGATCGAGCGCCGGCCCCCATTTGACTGTGACGTCGAGCGGATTCTGGATGTGATAGCTGAATCGCGCGCGGCGATCGAAGTTAATGGCGATCCCTATCGGCTGGACATGGAGCCGCGCTGGATTCGCGAAGCGCGCAAACGAAGGATCAAGTTTGTGATTTCAGTTGATGCTCACTCGACGGGCGCGCTTAACAATTTGAAATATGGCGTAGGAATTGCCAGACGCGGGTGGCTAACGAAGCGCGAAGTTCTAAATGCACTTGGACCGAAAGCTTTTGCTAACGCTGTGCGGCCGGGTGATTTCCGACAAACTAGAAGACCCTCTGATCAGTAAGCCAACTGCCCTCCCTTCAGTGCTTTCAACCTTGAGCGCAGTCAGCCAGCGGGGGCAAGCCCGCCTTCCCGACCTGGAGCTGATCACAGTTGAGTGTTGGTCTTTCAAGGTGAGATGAAGCGAGCAAGTCACACTTTCTCTCAGGTTAGGAAGGTGGGCTTGCCCCCGCTGGTTGGCTAAATAAGCCGCTGGGTCCCTTGAGTTAGTCAAACCTACGCCATCTCACTGAAAACCACCACATACCCATTGGGATCTTTCACTTCGAATTCCCAGGCGCCGTAAGGTTGTTGGCGCAAAGTCTTGATGACAGTCACTCGATCTCGTACGGACTCGAAAAGGTCCTTCACTCCAGCCACACGAATGTACGCGTCCCAAACACCAACACTGCGTCGCGCGTAGAGATCCGGCTTCTCGTATCCTTCGATCCTTTGCAGCATTATTTCCACCTGATCACGAAACAAGATCGCAAAAAGATAAGGCCCCGACTCCGGGAAAGGATCGCCGTGAAAGCCAAATTGCTCTTCGTACCAACGCATTGTGGCGCCGACATCGGCAACGGAAAAACACGGAGCTACGGAAGAAAATCGCGGCGTAGTCATTTCTGTTTCTCTTACTGTTTCGCTCAAACGCACAGTACATTAGAATCGCGCTTTCAAAAATGCTGACGGGCGAAACGCTTATGCGAATGAAGGACATCAGTGAGCTCGCTAAGAATCCCAATCTAATATCCGGCATACACAACTACTGCGATCGCTGGTGTGAGCGTTGTCCGTTTACCGCGCGCTGCCTGGTCTACGCTACCGAAGAAGCGGATAAAGATAACGATCCTGGCAGTCGCGACATTAGCAACGCAGCGTTCTGGCAGAAACTTGCTGCGATTTTTCAGGAGACGAAAGAGATGATTTCGGCGTGGGCCGAGGAAAATGGAGTAGATCTAAGTCCGGACGCGCTGACGGAGGTGAAGGAACAGAAAGACAGGCGTCGAGGGCAAGCCCGAAACCATCCGTTGGCCAGGGCCGCCGAGGAATATGCTCGCGCGGTGAGCCAATGGTTTGAGAAAGAGTTTCCGCAAATGGAAGTTTTTAGCGATGGGGCCGCGAAATCGGATGGAAGACCGG
The DNA here is from genome assembly GCA_002427845.1 of Chloracidobacterium sp. UBA6041. Taxonomy (GTDB): domain Bacteria; phylum Acidobacteriota; class Blastocatellia; order Pyrinomonadales; family Pyrinomonadaceae; genus PSRF01. The sequence continues at coordinate 7,899 of DIYZ01000138.1, forward strand.
AGTTTGATGAAGAAAATGACTATATCGAGGTGATTCGCTGGTACCAGTTTTTCATCGCAGCGAAGACAATCCGCGGACTCTTGTCGCGAGCTGACGAAGATGAGTATCTCGCCGATGAAGACTCTCGTGATTCTGACGGCTCAATCAAAGTGGCCCTAATAGCAATCGACAGGTCCCTTAGCGCGTGGAAACTGATGGGCGAATTGGGCCATGAGAACTCTGATTCGATTCACAAAATGCTGCTGGACCTTGAGAAGCTGCGTTTGAGTGCTGAAAGTGAGTTTCCCCGAGCGCGTGACTTCATCCGTCCCGGCTTTGATGAAAATCTTGATATGCTGCACTGATGAAGTTTGAAAGCGGAGTTGCATCGGGTGGGGAAGATGAGTTGTCTCTTTTGTGGAATCGTCAGTGGCGAAGTAGGCGCTTCGATCGTCTTTCAGGGTGATATCTCCACAGCTTTTCTCGATCATCGTCCTCTGTTTCCCGGCCATTGTTTACTGGTACCGAATCAGCATTTCGATACTCTTGGCGACCTTCCGCCCAAACTCGTCGGTCCGTTTTTTGAAAACGTGCAACTCTTATCCCGCGCGGTCGAGGCTGCGTTGGAAGCTGAAGGCTCGTTCGTTGCGATGAATAATCGGGTTAGTCAGAGCGTGCCACATTTGCACGTACATATCGTGCCGCGTCGCAGGAAAGACGGTTTGAAAGGTTTCTTCTGGCCCCGTAATAAATACGGTGACGAAGCACACCTCTCCACGGTTCAACAGGCGATCAAGGCAGCGATCGTTGAGATTCGAGGAAACTCGTAATAGAAGAAACGCCAATGTTTGCATGACGAATAATTCTTCCGGTTTTAGTTTTCGCCGCAGTTTCGTCCTTTGTACTTATCGAGCGGCGGCTAAAAAGATGGTGCTTTTAAGATAAATCCTGAAGCAATTCCAAATAAAAGGGCAGCTACCAAAAGGGGCAAAATATTCGCGCACAGACCTGTCAAGAAAAAATTCGAGTTAACTAAAAAATAAAACACACAAAAATTTGATCTAAAAGTTCCTTCAGAGTATAACCCTCCCGTCGCGAGGGTCACGGCCTTCGAGACCGACAGAGGGATCGGCGACCGAAGTGGTAACACTCGGAAGAGGGAATTAGCAGGCGGACTGTTAATTCTATTGACGCCTTCTGATCGAAGCCGAAAGGCTTTGCTGGAGGAAGCTGAGAGGTTTCCTTGAGCTATTCGGATAAAAACGAGTAGCACCCTTTAGACAGGACCCGCTGAAGGGGGCGAATGGCTCGACGTAAGTTGAGCCGACGTTGTCGGATCGTAACCGAAGGTGGAGGAAAAGCCACCACAACAAAAACCTAAAGGCACCGCATTCGAAAGGATGCGAGAGTTGTGAAAGCAACTCGCGTGCTGACCGAAGATCAGACTGACCGCCAGTGGATCGTCGGGATATAAGACCGGCAGCCTAGTGTGTACATGCGAAGCTGCCATCCTATTAAAAGCTTCGGCGATTCTTAGGAAACGGATTGCGCTACTTTCGGCTTGCCGGAGGTAGCGTTTTCCGTTTTTGGAGACCTGAGCAAAAACGTTTATTATAGAGTTCTAATTCAAATTACGTTCAACGCCGCGCAGACCCTTGTTGTCTCCCTTTGAGTTCCTGCGCGCCCCTCCAAAAGGAGATAAATCAATGACCGAACCAAGAATGCAAGAGACCCCAGTGTACAAGCCGGGAACTTTTTGTTGGGTTGACTTGGGAACAACAGACGGCGAGGCAGCGAAGAAGTTTTATACCGAGCTGTTTGGTTGGAGCTTTACAGACAATCCCGTTGGGCCGGGTATGGTTTACACAATACTCAAGTTGGACAACAAAGACGTTGGGGCACTCTACAAGATGCCTGAGGAGATGACTTCGCAAGGCGTGCCCCCACACTGGCTATCGTATGCGTCAGTTACCAGCGCCGACGAAAGCGCGGCAAAGGCAAAGGAGCTTGGCGCGACGCTGATGAAAGAGCCTTTTGATGTTATGGACGTGGGACGGATGGCAATAGTTCAGGATCCGGCTGGAGCAGTGTTTGCACTGTGGCAGGCGCGCACGCATGCGGGTGCCGGAGTAGTTAATGTGCCGAATTCATTTTGTTGGAACGAACTGGCAACGCCCGACACCACGAAGGCCGGAGACTTTTACACCGGACTTTTTGGTTGGGGCAAAAACGTTCAGCAAATGGGCCCAATGACTTACACGTCATTTATGAACGGCGACCGGCCGGCAGGAGGGATGTATGAACCGCCGCCGGAAATGGGAAATGTTCCGCCGCACTGGCTGGTTTATTTTGCCGTCGATGACACGGACGCAAAGTTGAAGCAGGCCACTGAACTCGGCGCGAAGATTATCGCGCCGGCGATGGACATACCGGGCACGGGACGATTTGCAATACTCCAGGATCCGCAGGGAGCGGTGTTTGGAATTATCAAACTTTCAAACCCGCCGGCGTAAGGTGGCCGTGCGAGAAGGCGAAACCTATCTGTAGACTCTTGCGGCTTGCGGCACACAGTGCGGCGGCAAGCCGCTTTAGAATATGAAATCACGCCTCGTCTGGCTTCTCTTGTGCTGCATCTGGGGCTCGACCTGGCTATTCATTAAGGTGGGCCTCAATGATCTTCCGCCTCTCACTTTTGCGGGAATCAGGTTTGTAATTGCCTGCACCATTCTCTTTTCGCTAATAGCGGCGCGTCGCCTATCGCTGCCGCGCACGCGTGCGGCCTGGCTGCTGCTGGCCACTACCGGCGTACTTTCCTTCAGTTTGAACTACGGTCTGGTTTTTTGGGGCGAGCAATATATCTCTTCGGGCCTGGCAGCGTTGTTGCAAGCAACGATTCCCGCATTTGGCCTCGTATTCGCTCATTTTTATCTCCCGGATGAACCATTGACGCCGGCGAAGATCTTTGGAGTAGTGATGGGCGTGACCGGTGTGGCGGTGATCTTTTCAAACCAGCTAAGCGTCGCCGGTCCCAGAGCATTGGCAGGATGCGGCGCCCTCGTCCTTAGTTCTGTTTGCGTCGCTTATGCGAACGTGTTGGTGAAGTCCCGCGGAAAGAATCTCGATCCCGCGATCCTCGCGGGCGGACAAATGCTGTTTGGACTGATACCGCTGTTGCTGGTTGGCATTCCTTTAGAAGGAAACCCGCTTCACTTTCATTGGACGCGGATGGCTTTCCTCGCTCTGTTCTATCTGTCCATAGTTGGTTCCGTCGTCGCCTTTTTGCTCTATTACTGGCTGGTTCAGCACATGGACGTCACGAAGACCATGTTGATTGCGCTGGTCACGCCGGTGATTGCGTTAACTCTCGGCGTGCTCGTGCTGCACGAAGAATTGAACTGGCGGACATTCGCGGGTGGCGCAATGATCATTTCGGGAATTGGTTTGATAGTGGCGAAGAAGGTTGCGAAGCGGGACGCGGAATTCGTTTCTACTGGATGAGATTCAAACGGGTGAGGGTGAATCCCTTACAACGGTTTGGAATTATGTGCCTCCGTCCAATTAAGTTCTTCAGTTTGCGCGAGCAGGTAAACCTCAACAGCACGTCTTACAAGATTGATCTCATTAGCCGGATAGCAATCCGGTAGTTTTCGTAACTGCTCAATCTGCGCGGACGCTAACCAGAATCCGCCAATCTCCGCGCCAAAAAGATTGGGCACTGCAAGCTCGAGCGCTGTCCGATGAACTGCACGTAGATATTTCGCTGATTGCGATTCAATATTGACTATACAGTCAGTCAGCGCGAATGCGCACAACGTGACGTGCGCGCAGTTCCTGGGAAGATCCAGCCCTTCTATCTCATTCATAGTCGCAACGCTCCCGTGGGCAGCCTCCGTACGCGTGGTTGCCTGTTCGCCGAGAGTTAAGTCTGAGCGGGCGTTGGATAATTACGAATAAGCCCGCGCACGACGCCCTGAAGTTGAAGCCGACCGGGCGTCTTGATGAAGATTGGCTTGAACTGGGGATTTGCCGGTTCTAAACGAATAAAGTCAGGCTCACGATAAAACTTTTTCACCGTCGCGTAGTTTCCGTCTATCAAGGCAACCACCATCTGACCATTCTCGGCCGTTTCCTGAGACGAAACGATAATGATGTCGTTGTCCTGAATGTTTTCTTCGATCATCGAGTCGCCGCGGACGCGCAGGGCAAACATGCGGCCACGGCCCATCATGTTTCTTGGAGCCTGTACGGTTTCGTGGGCGAGGATCGCTTCTATTGGCTGGCCGGCCGCCACTAGTCCCAACAAAGGGATCTCAAAATCATCGCCGGCGCTTTCCTGCATCACGATTTCGATGCCGCGACTGACGTTGGGAATACGTTTGATGAGTCCTTCACGCTCAAGAGCTGACAAGATGCTGTGCACGCTTGCTGAAGAAGTCATCTGGAATTGTTTCCCGATTTCCGCAATCGTTGGAGGCTGTTTATGGGTTTCCAGATAGCGGCAGATAAACTCGTAGACCTGCCTTTGCCGCGCGGTTACAGGCATTTTTCAATCCTTTCCGGCTTAAAAATCCGGCTTAAAAATCTTGCCCAAATAAGGCCAATATGTTATTTTCGAGCTGAAGCGAAAATCAAGCGAATATTATCGAAGATGGAAGGAAACGTCAAGCAGTAACGCAAAGAGTTAATTTGCGGTCCTGGTAAGGCCCTCGTAACGCAAACTAACAGTTTGCGTTACAACATCAGGGTTATAAAACATGAGAGCGGCATTTTCAAAAGCTGAAATCGAATCTGAGATTGCCTTACGCTTCGGGTCTGCCTTTCAGCTTCGGCAGAAATCACCCGCAGAAATACTTTCTACCGGTGTTACTGAAATCGACGCACTGTGCGGCGGACTTCCGCGCGGAGGAATCACAGAGTTTGTCGGACCAGCATCCTCCGGGCGGACAACTTTGTTACTGTCAACGCTAGCCTATGCTACAACGCACGACGAGATCTGCGCGATGGTGGATATCAGTGATGTCTTTGTTCCGGGGTTGGCGGCAGCGGCCGGCGTAATTTTGGAAAAATTGCTGTGGATACGTTGCGCTTCAACTGTTGAACCCGCCTTCAAAGCTGTCGATTTGATATCGCAGGCCGGTGGTTTTGGACTAATCATCCTCGACATGGGCGACGTTGCGGGAAAAGATGCGCGCCGAATTATTTCGTCGTGGTGGTATCGTTTCCGCCGCACTTTGGAAAATACTCTCACTGCCATGGTGGTTATTGCAGAAGAATCCTGCGTGCGATCTTGCGCTTCCCTTAGTTTGGAATTGAAGGGATATCCGGTATGGTCGGCCGATACCGTCAGGTCATCAGAGGTGCAGACCAGCGATACTGAAAAAAATATGCTTTATGAGATCTCTCATCCGGCGATAAATAATTCATGGTCTCGACTGAGGATAAATCCCAAACCGCTTACTCATGCAAATCTGCTGAAAGCCAACTCAATCGTGGTGGAACGTCGCAGGCCGGTGCATCCTGGCTTGAAGGAAGTTCGGTTCAAAGCCATCGCCCAGGCTTGAGCTGGAAGAAGAAGTGAGCCCTGACGGAGGCTCACTTCTTCTCGCGGGTACCCATTGCCGTGCAAATGAAGTTGCCCACTTCATCGCTGTACGGCTTGGGAAACGTCGTCGGCCAGTTGGTTTGATCTGCATATAGCTTGTTGAGACCGGCTTGAATCTCAGCATCGCCGCCGGTAAATGCCTTGATCAATTCAGACCAACGAGCTGCGAGTGCCTGTGCTTTTTCGCTCCCTGGATCGATGCCCGCGGCCACGGCTTCTTCCACTTCACGAATCAAGCTCGCCCAATCGCGCTGCCCTTTTTCGACAACGTCCGGCGATACCGTGCGTCGCTCTTCGAGCTTCTGGCGTACTTCTTCGCTGTAATATTTCTGCGTCCAGTCCATATTGTTTTGCATATTGATCACCTCGATTATTTTTTTCGTCTTTATTACGACGGCGACCTTGACAATATTCGTTAATTTTCGCTAATCTTCGTCTCACCAGTTGTTTCCAATTCAAAACCCGAAAAAGTGTGCGATGTTTGCGAGCATTTATGGTCAAAATATCCCCGCCGAACTGTCTTTAGCGGAGTTTGCCTATGCGTTTTCGCCACTGGTGGAGGAGACCGCGCCCGACACCGTAGTAATTGACGTCGAAGGGTGTGCGTTACGGTTTGGGTCCTCTTATGAACTGGCGAATGAAATTGCGCAGCAGGCTATTAAGTCGGAGCAATCAGGCGGGCTCGATTGCCAGGTCAATGTGGCTTTGGCTGCAAACCCCGATGCAGCTATACATGCGGCCAGGTTTTGTAAAGGGATCACGTTCACTGCTCCGGGAGAAGAACTCACCTGCCTCGGCAGCTTACCAATAAAAGCGCTGCAATACTCTCTGGCCGGTATTGAAGAAGATCGCGCCTCAGAAATTTTTGCCGCACTCAGTCTCTGGGGCGTGCGAAATTTTAAAGAACTTGCTGAGCTGCCGGTGGCTGGAGTTTCCGAACGTTTAGGCCAGGACGGTTTAAAGTTACAAGAACTTGCCGGCGGCAAAACCACTCGTCATTTAAGAATCAAACAGACTGCGCCGGTTTTCAAAAACTCAATCGAGCTCGAATATCCCGTCGCGCAACTCGAAGCTCTCTCTTTCATCCTTGCCAGACTTCTCAATCAGACCTGCGCGAGTCTGCATGCATATGCACTGGCGACAAACGCGTTACAGGTGGAGATGAAGCTGGAGGGGGGCGCGTCACATGAACTCAAACTGACCCTGCCTTATCCCATGCGCGATCACAAAGTGTTTCTGAAACTTTTATTGCTCGAGACGGAAATGCATCCGCCGGCGTCGGCAGTTGTGGCAGTCACCATAAATTGTGAACCAGTAAAGCCGCGCTTATTGCAGACGGGACTATTTATTCCCCTGGCGCCTGAACCCGAGAAACTGGAAATCACACTGGCGCGCCTCGCAAAACTTGTTGGCCCGGACAACCTCGGTTCGCCGGAGTTGCTCGACACGCATCGACCGGATGCATTTCGTGTGAATAGGTTTGCATTGAAAGAGTCAAAGCGACGAAAAAGAAACAGCAAACAGCAAACAGCAAACAGCAGACAGCAGTCAGCAAGCAGCAAGCAGCAATGCCTGGGCTTTCGCCGGTTCCGGCCGCCTTTGCGTGCGCTCGTGCAGACGGAACGCGGGTGTCCACGAGAGATCAGCGCCTGGGACAAAAACAGAAGTGTGTACGGCAAAGTAGTCGGTCTGGCTGGTCCATGGCGCACGTCAGGCGACTGGTGGCGCACGGACACGTGGGCGCGAGATGAATGGGACGTGGCTATTGAACATAGCAATCCGTCCCTACAAATCCTTTGTCGAATCTATCGAGAAGTGCGGGACGGGTCGTGGTTTGTCGAAGGAATTTATGACTGAGATAAAACAAGTGAGCAGTGAGCAGTGAGCGGTGAGCAGAGGCAAAATGGGATCGTTTAAGAAAACCAATTCAGCAACGGATGGGAATCGACTGCCCACAGCCCACAGCCCACTGCCCACTAATAATCAACAGCCCACTGCGCACTGCGCGCAGTCCACTAGCTACATCGAGTTACACGCACGCTCGGCGTTTAGTTTTCTCGAAGGCGCTGCAGTGCCTGAAGAGCTAATTGCCGCGGCGCTGGCGCTGGAAATGCCGGCAATGGCATTGCTGGATCGCGACGGCGTGTATGGCAGCCCGCGCTTTCATCTGGCGGCGAAGAAGAACAGGATCAAGGCGCATATTGGCGCTGAAATAACCGTCCAAAAACGCGCGCGCGCGCAGCAATCTGTAGTAACGATTCCCGTCCTCGTCCGCAATCGCACTGGTTACCAAAACCTCTGTCGCTTGATTACCTTGATGAAGCTGCGGGTGCCGAAACATGCAAAGCCTGGCGAGTGTGCCATCACCCCGGACGAATTGGCGGAGTATGCGGAAGGTTTGGTTTGTTTGACAGGCGCGAATGACGGCCCGCTGGCGAAAACGTTAAACGGAGATCTCTCGCTCAATAACAATTTGGCTGCTTTTGAGAATGCGCAGAGAAGAGCGGAGTGGTTAGTCGATGTATTCGGCAAAGAAAATGTTTATGCCGAGCTACAGCGCCATTTCAATCGTGAAGAGGAAGCGCGCAATCAGACGGTGATACAAATTGCGCGGCGCTTAGGCCTGCCGTTGCTGGCAACAAATGGAGTGAACCAGGCAACCGCCGCGCAACGCGAAGTTGCCGACGTTTTTACGTGCATTCGAAATCACGTTCGTTTGGAGACTGCCGGGCGTTTACTCGCCAAAAATTCCGAAGCGTATTTGAAGCCGGCTAAGATAATGCAGCAACTCTTTGCCGATCTTCCCGAAGCTATTTACAACACCGTGGAGCTTTCCTCGCGTTTGGAGTTTACGCTGGAAGATCTCGGTTACGAGTTTCCCAAATACCCGGTGCCTGAGGGCGAAACGATGACGTCGTTTTTACGCCGGCGCACCGAAGAAGGCGCTCGCCTTCGTTACACCGGCACGAATGGCAAACCGGCTTACAAGCGCGCCCGGCAACAGTTAGAGCACGAGTTGACACTTATCGAAAAACTCAAACTCGAAGGCTACTTCCTGATCGTTTGGGACATTGTGCAGTTTTGCCGGCAACAGGGAATTCTGATTCAGGGGCGCGGCTCGGCGGCAAACAGCGCCGTTTGTTACAGCCTCGGAATCACTGCCGTCGATCCCATAGGCATGGAACTTTTGTTTGAGCGGTTTCTTTCCGAAGAACGCGGCGAGTGGCCAGACATCGATCTCGACCTGCCGAGCGGGGATCAGCGCGAGCGTGCAATTCAATATGTTTACCAGCGTTACGGAAAACTTGGCGCCGCCATGACGGCAAACGTAATCACCTATCGTGGTCGTTCAGCTGCACGGGAAGTAGGCAAAGCCCTGGATTTTGATGACGAGACACTGGCGCGACTTGCCGGACTCGTGCACACATGGGAATGGAAAGACCCGAAGGATTCAACCGAGCGCCAGTTTCGCGATGCCGGGTTGGATTTGCGTAACCCGCGCATAAAAAAATTCTTTCAACTTTACGGAATGGTCCAGGATCTGCCGCGTCATCTCGGCCAGCATTCGGGCGGCATGGTCATTTGCCAGGGACAACTCGATTCCGTGGTGCCGCTCGAGCCGGCGTCAATGCCCGGTCGCGTCGTCGTGCAATGGGACAAAGAAGATTGCGCCGACCTGGGGCTCATAAAAGTTGATCTGCTCGGCCTGGGCATGATGGCTGTGTTGGAAGAGTCAATTCAATTGATTCGTGACTCTTATAAAGAAGAAGTTGATCTCGCCCATCTTCCCCAGGATGACGCCGCGGTTTATCGGGCTTTACAAAAAGCCGACACGATTGGAATGTTTCAGGTCGAGAGTCGCGCGCAAATGTCGTGTCTGCCACGACTGCGGCCACAAAAGTTTTACGACATTGTCGTGCAAGTGGCGATCATTCGGCCCGGGCCGATCGTCGGCAACATGGTCCATCCGTATTTAAAGCGCCGGCAAGGCCGCGAAGAAGTTGTTTATGCGCATCCTTCGCTGGAACCCGTATTGAAACGCACGCTGGGTGTCCCATTGTTTCAGGAGCAATTGCTGAAGATGGCGATGATCTGCGCAAACTTTTCCGGCGGCGAAGCTGAAGAGTTGCGGCGTGCCTTTGGATTTAAACGATCCGAAGCACGCATGAAAGAAGTTGAAATAAAACTTCGGCGCGGCATGGCGCGCAATGGACTTTCCCGTAAAGCCCAGGATGAGATCGTGCAGGCGATCACCTCGTTTGCGCTTTACGGTTTTCCCGAATCACATGCCGCCAGCTTCGCTTTGATTGCTTACGCGAGTGCTTATTTAAAGTGTCATTATCTGGTGGCGTTTACGGCGGCAATTCTTAACAATCAACCGATGGGTTTCTATCAGCCGTTCACGCTGGTCAAGGATGCGCAGCGGCATGGATTGCAAGTCAGGCCAGTGGATGTCACGCGATCGGATTGGTTGTGCACGATTGAAGACGAGGGGGCAGACGGAGAAACACAGAGATATGGGGACGCGGGGACGCGGGGACGTCAAGAACAATTCAACACAAAACAGTCCCAGAGGGACGAAATGTTTATAGATAAAAGTATCTGTGATTCTTTCGGAGCCCATTTATGGGCGAAAGAGTTGTCTCGCTCCTACGGAGCTTCCAGTTCATTTATTAGTTCTCATTCTATAAACATTTCGCCGCCCCGCGGCTTTTCACAGAAAGACTTCAAAGATGAAAGAGGATTTACCCTGCGTCTTGGCTTAAGGTATGTGAAAGGTCTCAAAGAAGAGTCGGGACGAGCCATTGTGCGGGCGCGGGCCCAAGGGCCCTTTCTTAGTATCGATGATCTACACCACCGCGTTCCTGAGCTTCGCAAAGATGAGTTGCGAAAACTGGCGGCGGTGGGAGCGTTGAATTTTATCCAAAGTAGGACAGGCATTCCTGCCTGTCCGACGTTGAAGCGTAAACTCGACATTCATGATTGGAAAAGACCGCAACTTCCAAAAGAAGACAGGCAGGAATGCCTGTCCTACACAAACCGGCGTGACGCGCTATGGCAGGTTGAACGAGTGGCGCGACCGGCGGGAGAACTTTATGAGGAACTCTATGAGCCGGACGGAAACTCGCCTTTGACTCCCATGACGCGGCCGGAAAGGATGGATGCCGACTTTCGCGGCACCGGATTGACGATCGGACGCCATCCGGTTGCTTATCATCGCTCGGAGTTGAATAAGCTGGGCGCCTGCCGGGCAATCGATATGCAGCAACTACGTAATGGCAGCGCGATCAAAGTGGGAGGCTGGGTGATTGTGCGGCAGCGCCCCGGCACCGCAAAAGGATTTGTGTTCTTAACTCTGGAAGATGAAACGGGAGTGGCAAACGTGATCATCACTCCCCAACTCTTCGATAAATATCGTTTAGTTTTAGTTGACCATCCCTTTCTTCTGATCTCCGGCACATTGCAAAACCAGGACAACGTTATATCTGTTAAAGCAAAAAGCGTTCGCCCGCTTTCCTTCAAGGTGGCAGCCGCGCCGTCGCACGATTTTCATTAACAACTGTCCGGCAAACTTCAGAAACTCTGAACAAGTGAGGACTCGATAGTGCAGCGTAGCACACAACGCCGAATCCTGAACTCACTCGATCCAAGTCCATACAAAGCGTTGACTTCAAGCGACGAATGTATAGAATTCCCCGCACAATCCAGACTGTGCGACCTAACAAGAGCGGCGGCAGCTCAACAACCCCCAACAGGTTGACGCCGTCCTTAAAGGCCACGCGACACTAAAACAGATGAGCGAAGGCTTGCTAGACGGTCCAGAGAAACTACGCGGCGCCTGTCAGGAGTTTGTGGCTCATACCGATCCGGCTTTTGAGAATCTGCCGATAGAGTCCAGGCAGCCGGACGAATCATCCGAAACAGCGGCTGCTGCGCCGGAAAAGATTACGCGATCTCAGCGGGCCCAGCGCGCAAACGTCAAAAACCCTGACTCCGTGGCCACCGCGAAGCAGAGATTTGGTTTGCCGAAAGATTTCGCGCCGCGGCTGCAACGTTACGGTCGCAGCGTTCTCATTGAACAGAATATCTACCGCCTTCCGAATGGTCAGGACTTCATTCCCTGTCATCCCACCGGCACGTTGGGGACGCGTCGCCACTTGTATGCGCTGCTAACGAGCGAACAATATCTGAAGGGTAAACGAGGTTCGGTTTACGTTCGCACCGATGGCAGAATTTTCGATTACAGTGTCGACAGCGCGATTCCATTAGGTGACATCTTCGATACGGGTTATACAATTTACGATCTCGAACGGACCGGAAAATACGCTCTGGTGCCGCGCGGGAGAAAGAAGACTGAACAGGCAAAAGTTCGGCGCGCAGCAGCAGCGGGTTAGCGACCCACTCGGTGAGGGGTGTTCGGTTGCAAACGTCGCCAGCGAAAGAGGGACCACCGAGATGATTCGAAAACTTAAGTCGGGAAAGTATCGGCTCTATTCCAAAAAGAAGGATCCGAAGACGGGTAAGCGCAAAAATCTCGGCACGTTTAATACGCGGGCCGCAGCAGAAAAACACGAACGAGCGGTGCAATACTTTAAGCGACACTGAGTAACGCAAACTTTTAGTTTGCGTGGAATCAATGGAACGCGCTTGGTTTCGTGTTTCCTTCGCGGGGAGACAGCCTTCCCAGGCCGCAAACTAACAGTTTGCGTTACAGCTTACCTTTTGGGGAACATGTATGACTGAAAAAGCTTTCGACAGCTCGCCGCGTTTTGACCGGCGGCCGTGGGGCACGTTTACGGTGCTTGATGAAGCTGATGGTTTCAAAGTGAAACGAATCGAAGTCTTGCCGGGTAAACGACTGAGTTACCAGAAGCACGCGCAACGCGCTGAACATTGGGTGGTTGTAAAAGGAACCGCGAAAGTCACACTCGACGATCGAGAGATCCGGGTAGAGACGGGTCAGGCAATCGATATCGCCGTCGGCGCCGCCCATCGGGTGGAAAATCCCGGCCCGGAACCGCTTGTTTTCATCGAGGTGCAAAGAGGCGGCTACCTGGGTGAAGACGACATAGTACGTTTGCAAGACGATTTTGGACGAAAAAGCAATGAGTGATGAGTCATGAGTGAT
>DIYZ01000170.1:0-467 GCA_002427845.1 Chloracidobacterium sp. UBA6041
AACGATGTCCCGTCACCTGGCGCTGACTGCACCGTCACGCTGCCGCCAAGCGCGCGCAGGTTACGCTCGACGAGACACAGCCCCAGTCCCGTGCCGCTAGTCGTCGCGGCAATCACACTCTGTCCGCGATAGAAAGGTTCGAAGATATGCGGCAGATCCTTCGGCGCGATTCCGGGCCCGCGGTCAGCAACAGTGATTTGCACTTCCCTGCCCTTCGGGCCTTGCGCGGCACACGCGGTTACACTCAACCACTTGCCTCGCGCTGCGTACTTCAGGGCATTCTCAAACAAATTCTTCAGGGCACTCTCCAACGCGGGACCATCAGTGAGCACCAGAGGCAGATCTTCTGCAAAGTGCTGCTCGATTTGCCAGCCATCTTCTGCGAAAGGCACGGCGTACTCGGCCAAAGAGCGTTCGGCTATCTCAGTCACGTTGGTCGGTTGTGGGTCATAAACTCGACGACCCGA
>DIYZ01000170.1:651-3650 GCA_002427845.1 Chloracidobacterium sp. UBA6041
CGCTGAATCACGTCACCGTATTGTTGCACCCGGCTCGGGTCCTGGATCGTGCCCTGCGATAAATTGTAGCTGGTCGATTGAATGACGGTCAGCGGCGTGCGCAATTCGTGAGAGACGCCCGCCACGAACTCCATCTGCTGTTGCGCCAAACGGCGTGCGCGCAACGTGGCCAACATCAACATCACTGAGGTCCCGGCCAACAGCACGAGCATCCAGAAACCCAAACCGACAGTGTGCTGGCGTGAATATTCGACCAGCGCTTCAAACGAACCGGCTTGGCTTTTCATCACCAGCAGCCAGGCCCGGTCGTCGGTGCCTCCTCGATTGCCGAAGATCTCAGCGAGCGGCACCCCTGGCGGGTCGGACACAAACGGTTGTGGTCCCGGCGCGAAGCCATCGGGGAGACGTGGCGGCCCTTTACCACCCTGCGGCAGGCTTGCGTCGAGCAAGACAATGCCGGCGTCAACCTGTGACAACGACCCGATCTCGTCAGCGTTTGATCCGAAAGAATAGATCATACTCAAGGGGTAGCTGGCAACGACCGCCACCTGATAATGGGCACCGGTACCGTAATGCCGCGCCACTAGTTCGGGAAGCAGGTACTGACGGAGATAGTCAATCTCGACTTCAAGAAAACACCAGCCCCGCAGCCGTTGCGACTCTGGTGTGAGCGGGGCCCCCGTAACGAGTGGAAATATCAACACCGGTCTACCTTGAAAAAACTCAAACGCAAATCCATTCGGGAAAAGCGGAGGCTGGCCTCCGGGCAAACGCAGACGCTCCTCCAGGACCCGGCGATAAACGACAAACTCGTTGGGCCAGTCTTCAGTCTTGAATTGGTTGTCGCCCGTCTGCAGCCGTCTGAAGACGACTCCCTTATCGCTTTGCGTGCCGATGCTGATAGAGGCTAGTAGCTGCGGGCGGTCAGAAGTGCTGTGCCATCGTCTGGCACTCTCGATCATATATGGCTCGAACGCGGCATCGGCTCTTTCGTCCGGCGGAGGGCGAAAGAAAGGCAGCAGTTGCAGCAGGGTAGCTCGGAAATCGCCGCTGAAGTTTCGTAGCGTCCTCTCCATGACTTCACGGCGTTGTCGCCGGACGGCGTCGCTCCAGCGATTGATCCCGCGATACTGGAGCACGCCGGCGAGCACCGTGAGCAGCAACACCGCCACGCAACCCGGCACCAGCCAATTTCTTCTGACCCGATCGAACATCGCTCGCATTATAGCTTTCAAATTTGGTCACCGGCATCGACTGGGACCAGGACTTTACCTCGTCTTTACAAAACGGTGGTCACTTTACGAACACTTTACACAGCCACGCCCACCGTTCGCTTTAGAATAGCCGTTGATCGTTGCAGTTCCACAAACCATTCAAGAGGAGAACCAATGCGAAAACTAACAATTCTAATCATCCTTGTTGCGACGGCCGCCGTCGCGTTGCCGCAGCAGATGCCGATGCCGATGCCGAAAACGTCTGGCCCACAGTCCGACGCACAAAAGGCGTTTGAAAAACTTAAGACTCTGGCAGGTTCCTGGCAAGGAAGCTTCATGGGCAAGTCCGTGCAATTGACCATTCGGGTGACATCCACCGGCAACGCAATCCTTCATGAGGTGACCGCAAGCGGCAGGCCGGACGATCCGATCACTATGATTTATGTGGACGGGGATCGCTTGCTCCTGACGCATTATTGCGACTCCGGAAATCGGCCGCGGATGCAGGGCAAGCTGTCGCCGGACGGAAACACGGTAACATTTGACTTTCTAGACGTCTCCGGGAGTACCGAGGAATTCCTCATGCACGATGCTATGTTCACAATGGTGGACGCGGATCATCACATTGAGGCATGGACTTACAGTCTGCACGGAAAGCCGCCAATTCGTGCGCCAGGCATTCAGCTTCAGCGGACAAAATGAGTGGGGGTGATCTTACGGTAACGTGAGGGGCCAGACTGACGGCTTCGCTGTTGCAATCCCGCAATGGGGCATGCTTCGGAACACTATAGCAACCTCGTCACTTACATGCGGCTGAAGAACATAGTTCCTCCAACCAGCGATCCGGCGTTCATGCAGCAGATGATGAAGAAATAGGTGCGCATTTGGTAGTCGACCGAAACCGCTTATTTGTTTCACGCTGAAGGCGAGATTTAGTAGCCGTGGGCATGGGCATGTAGTTTGAAATGTTACACGTCATATCTCAGATCCCGCCCAAACGGCTGGGCTAGAGAGTAAATCCGAAGGGCGCCGTCCAACCTTGCGGACGCATACAAGGAGAACAAATGAGCACCATCGTAATGACAGGACGAATCGCAAGATCATCGCCGCAGTTCAAGGCCCGGCTTGCGGGTGGTTTATTTTTGGTCACCATATTGTTGGGAGTTTTCGCCCAAGGCTTCATCGCCGAGCGTCTTGTCGTCTCCGGCGATGCTGCGGCTACGGCGACCAACATACTGGCGCACCGAGGCCTGTTTCAGTTGGGGTTCACCGTCTACCTGATCGAGATGGCTTGCCAGATTGCCACAGCGGCTCTGTTTTATGTTTTGCTGAGGCCGGTGAGCAAGAGCGTCGCCTTAAGCGCCGCGTTCCTGGAACTTACTGGTTGCGTCATCAAGACTTTCGCGCGCGTCTTCTTCATTGTGCCCTTGTTCGTGCTCGGAGGCACTAACTCCTCCGCCCCAGGCGGCGTGTCTGTGCTGAGTGGATTCAGCACACAGCAGTTGCAGGGGCTGGCGCTCCTACTTCTTAAGGTGAATGATCAGGGCGCCGCCATGGCTTTGGCTTTTTTCGGATTCTCAACCATCCTTAACGCCTCTCTGATTTTCCGCTCCACCTTCCTGCCGCGGTTCCTCGGCGTTCTGGGAATGATTTCAGGTTTGGGTTGGCTGACTTTTCTGTATCCGCCGCTGGGTTACCGCGCCTTTCTCTTCGCCGCACTCATCGGCCTGCTGAGTTCAGCCGCGACGATCTTTTGGCTCCTCGTGTTCGGCGTGAACGAACAAC
>DIYZ01000170.1:3798-4345 GCA_002427845.1 Chloracidobacterium sp. UBA6041
TCAACCGATCATGTGCCTCACTGAGAGGCACACACAAATCTAACCAGGAGAATATCAAATGAAACACAGCGTTATGTTAACCATCGCGTCTCTGCTCTCGATCCTCTTCTTTACGTTTCACCTGACGGACGACATCGTCCGCGGGATGGAACCGGGAGGGGTCTCAAACCTCACTGCTGTGCCCATCCTTGTCGTCTGGCTGTACGGAACGCTGGTGCTCGCCGAACGGCGATCGGGGTACATCATCGTCCTCCTCGCGTCGCTCCTTGGGTTGGGCGTCCCCGTCATCCACTTTATGGGGAAGGGTGTCGGTGTCGGCGGCAACATCGGCAAATCCAGCGGAGCCTTCTTCTTCGTCTGGACGCTGATCGCGATGGGCGTGACCGCGCTCTTCTCCGTCATCCTCTCGGTGCGCGGACTGTGGAGCCTTCCATGGCGCCGGCCCCGGTAGTCCAACAACCCGAACATGGAGCACTAGACTCGGGTCAGGCCTGCGACGTTTGCAATCTTGCTGGACGCTCAGAATTGAATCATTGAATCATTGAAT
>DIYZ01000249.1 GCA_002427845.1 Chloracidobacterium sp. UBA6041
GCCCTTTGCACAGGAATCTGCCCCATGATCAAGCTGCAAATTAACGAACTGCTGGGCGACCGCTCGCATTAGCTACGGCTTTCAATTCAACGGCTCGCTGAAGAGGGTATTTCGGAAAAGGTCTGGGAGGGAAACATATGGCTCGGCAGGAACAAACTGACAAGCGGACTCAGCATGATGCTCCTCTTATCCCCCATTCTGAACCTGCTGGTGGAACCGGCTCGTTAGAAGCCGCGATGATGCTGGAGAAGAATCCGTTTAAGCGCTTCTTCAAGATGCTCGGCCCTGGCCTCGTCACCGGAGCATCAGACGATGACCCTTCAGGTATTAGCACCTACGCGGTGGCGGGTGCTTCGCTTGGGTTCGCAACACTTTGGACGGCTCTCTTTACCTTCCCGCTGATGGCCGCGGTGCAGCTAATCTGCGCCAAAGTAGGCATGGTCACGGGTATGGGGCTGGCTGCTGTACTGCGACGGCACTATTCAAGAAGTCTCCTCTACGTGGCAGTACTCGGACTGGTGATAGCCAATACGATCAATGCCGGAGCGGATATTGGCGCTATTGCTGCGGCGATCAACTTACTAATCCCCGTGCCCATCGCGGCGATGATCGTGCCAATTGCTCTCATCATCCTCGCGGTTCAAATCTGGGGGTCTTACCAGCTCATCGCAAAGACCTTTAAGTGGCTTGCCCTTGCGCTCTTCGCCTATATCGGCTCAGCTTTCTTCGCTAAGCCCAACTGGGCAGAGGTGCTTAAGGGAACTCTTATTCCCACCATCAGTTTCAACGCTCAATTTCTCTCCACACTGGTCGCTATCTTGGGAACGACTATCTCGCCATATCTCTTCTTCTGGCAAGCCAACCAAGAGGTCGAGGAAGAGATTAGTATGGGGCGCAGGACCTTGGCGCAGCGCAAGGGTGCGACCGACGCAGAGATGAAATACGCGGCGTGGGATGTCAACATAGGAATGCTCTTCTCCAACGTGGTGATGTATTTCATCATTCTCGCGACGGCCGCCACGCTATTCAAAGCTGGCAAGACTAACATCCAGTCCGCCACTGATGCCGCGCAGGCACTTAGACCGCTGGCAGGAGAAGGTGCGTATTTTCTGTTGGCTGTGGGTCTCATTGGAGCAGGATTTCTGACGGTGCCGATCCTTACCGGATCGAGCGCTTATGCCGTGGCTGAAGCCTTTGGCGGAAAATACGGCTTCGACAAAAAGCCACAGCGCGCTAAGCTATTCTACGGCGTGATTGCCGCCTCCACGCTCGTCGGAATGCTGATTAACTTCCTGGGCATCAATCCGATCAGCGCGCTCTTCTGGACAGCGGTGATCAATGGCTTTCTAGCTCCGCCCCTACTGGTGGTTATCATGCTCATTGCCAACAACCGGAAAGTCATGGGAGACAGGGTAAATGGCCGCTGGGTCAACCTCCTAGGTTGGGCCACAACAGTAATAATGTTCGCGGCGGCCATCGGACTCATTCTAACTTGGGGTCAGTGAGTGACAGAGCAAGGAGTTGCGTCCAGATGATCACGACGCAGAGCGGCAAAGTTGCTGATCCACCAAATGCAGGCGGTTGCAGAGGGCGGTCTGTGATACCGTTAAATGAAAGGAGCGATTAGAATGATCAGTGCGAATTCATACCAACCAAAGAAATTCAACTTGAGTGGGTTGACTGGCATCTCCGATAAGACGCTGGAGATGCACTTCAAGCTCTATGAAGGTTACGTCAAAGAGACGAACAAGCTGAATGAAAAGATCGCGGAGTTTGTAAAAGACGGCAAAGTCGATCACGATGAGTTCGCCGAGTATTCGGAACTGACCCGCCGCCTTGGCTTCGAGTACAACGGTATGGTGCTGCACGAATACTACTTCGGCAACATGAAACGCCGTGGCGCGGGCGACCCTGAGCAAAACACTGCTTTCCATCGAGCAGCGGAAGAGAGCTTCGGCCGCTACGATATTTGGAAGGCGGATTTTGTAGGCGTTGGCAAGATGCGGGGCGTCGGTTGGGCCATCTGCTTCCAGAATCCCGCCAATGGTCGACTCTCGAATCATTGGATCACGCTGCACGAGACGGGCAACGTGGCAGGTTTCAATCCAGTGCTCGTGATGGACGTGTGGGAGCACGCCTTCCTACTCGACTACACACCGGCAGAGCGTCCCAAGTATATAGAAGCCTTCTTCTCGAACATTGACTGGAACGCTGTCGAGGCACGACTGAAGAAGAATGCGACTCAGCATTAGGTCGCCTGATTTTTGGCATCAGGAGAGAAAACCGACACGACGGCCCTTTATACCCAAATACTGATGGGCCATCGCTAAGCTTGGACTGAGTTCGATCGCTCTCGCACTGGTTATTCGGTCATAAGTCCAGGCGAGGACGTCTTTCCGGCCATGGTGACCTCAGTCATTGATGAATGGCGCCTGCCTCCGCTTCGACCCAATCGGCTGACAAGGCGCCTTACCGGGGCCGCAAGAAAATTCCTACCCAAACACGTGGTGATCGAGCCAGGATCATTTGACTCGTCCTTGATAGAAATGGCTCCCCACTCATATCGGCTCTATGTGCGCTAGCGCACGGTGGACCAAATGCAATTGATCTAGCCTGACTGCAGAGTAGAGAAAGCATTGGAAGTTGGGACGCTACTAACAAACCGGAGGGATTGGTCATGGGTTTGATACTATTGATAATTCTGGTTCTGTTGCTCCTGGGCGTGGTGCCCAGATGGCCCCACAGCAGAAGCTGGGGATACGGACCTAGCGGCGGTATTGGGTTACTTCTTGTTCTGTAGCAGCTGGGCGGTGAAGCTTTTCCTGTTTGACTGAACCCGCGGTTTCTCGCTAGAGTACCACCAAGCCCGACGAGATCGATTTTGGACTCGGATACAGAAATCAGATCGTCTTGCGCTCTCCCGATAGCCGCCCGCCTAAAGCGGCAACCAATCAAAATTCGATTTTGACAAGCGTTACGCGTGTGATTCGACCAGTGCTCAGGCACCGGTTCATCAACCGTCGCATGTTGATCAGGAATAAGGGAGGCTGTCATGTCAGCTCTAGCGCCACGAAACAGTTATCGAATTGCTGATGAACAGGAGTGGCTGGAATACTCAGACAACGTTGACCTTTCGCCTGCGTCTGTCTGGGCGCCTGACTATGAGGAAGAAGATGAAACAACCCTGCAGGGTAAGCGAGTCGATGCTCAGTACATCGACCTGACGTCTCCGAATATGGAGAAGGAAGGCCTAGTCGTTGATACTCCTCGCCCGGTTCGAATACTGGATGAGTCGCAGGTGCTTCCAGGCGAGGCATCGTTTGCCACTGTCAGTCTGAATCAACCCCTCGAAGAGAGCGTTCTCAAACTGCAAAACTCCTGGGAGCCGATCTCAACCAGTAGCGTCGACGACTATCGTGAACGCAGGTCCGCTTCGCGAGTTCAACTACTGGATGAATCTCAGGTCCTGGCTGGTGAAGCATCGTTTGCCACAGTAATGTTGGGCGAACGCACGAAAGCGCACCGCCACTCGCCGATTACCGAGTTCCTCGTCAAAACGAAACTGAGCTTAAAACAACTGGTGCTGGCCATGCTCGCACTGGTTTCAGTCCTCGCTCTGGCGGTGATTGTTCTTTTGAGTACGACGAGCTCTGAGGTTGTGACAGTTAGCTCTGCTCCACCACCGACCACCCTGGATACCGCCAGTCAATCAGTGTCGACTTCAATTACTGAGTCTCCCGAACCGGTCTTGATTTCGAATTCGCAAGGCAAGGTAAGTGGGAGCGCCAGCCCAACTCAAGCAGTGGCGACAGTTGAAGAGACGCAGAGTGTCGCGGAGGCAAAGTTGATTGATAGATCCAGCTCTGACGACTCACGAAAAGCGCCTTCGAGTGATGCAAAATCAGGCGCTGTTCGTCAGGAGATTCTTCGAGAGGTTAATTCGGTAGGTGCGCGTGTGTACTCGCCGAAGGAACGTGTTATTGAGACGAAGAAGCAGTCGGCTTCGGTCGCCAGAAAAGCGGTGAAGGAACTAGCGGTCGTAAAGACGTCGAATGCCTCTGTCAGATCGGAGCCACTCGAGACGCGTCCCAAACCAGCAGCCAGGCAAAGCGAGGTGCCGGTCACAGTAGAAAATGTTGAAACGAAAACGCCGCCCATAACTGGCGGCGGGGAACGACCGAGGACCGT
>DIYZ01000213.1:0-220 GCA_002427845.1 Chloracidobacterium sp. UBA6041
CATTCAACCCCCACAAGGCCCAGCTTTAAGCGATTTATTACGTCTACATAACGGAGTCCGATTCTAGAAAGATGTTCAGGTGAATAGACGTCAATCAAGGCCTGAAACGGAATGATTAGTTTGTCCTTAAATTGCTCCCAACGTTCATACTTCGTTGCGGTAAGTGCCACAAAAGTACGTGTTAGGTTTATCTTCCATTGGCCATCCTCCGAAGAAAACT
>DIYZ01000213.1:451-10943 GCA_002427845.1 Chloracidobacterium sp. UBA6041
GTAATTCTTGCCAGCTACTGATTGGATGGCTTGACGAAGAAGGTCGGGTGGCAGTATTCCTGCTTCTGGGGACTGAACTTCCACATTCCATTCGGCCGTTTCGGCGAAATTACAAAAAAAACCACGCACTTTATCTTGGAATGCCGCTGGCACTTCTGCGTCGATTTTGAGTATTGGGGAAAA
Organism: Chloracidobacterium sp. UBA6041; assembly: GCA_002427845.1. GTDB lineage: Bacteria > Acidobacteriota > Blastocatellia > Pyrinomonadales > Pyrinomonadaceae > PSRF01. The sequence goes on from DIYZ01000213.1 coordinate 635, forward strand.
TCGGAGCTGGCATACAACCTGATTCAGCGGATTTCTGTGGTATAGCACTCTCTGAACTTCGGGAAAGGGCATTATGCAGACTCAGCAGTGTTTGAGAATGGTTTGTAATCTGTAATGATAAACTGCTTCTCAAGTACTTACAATCATGCAAACGGTTGCAGCCTCGCAACTATACAGCTNNACCGATTTTTCCGACAGACTCGATGGGGTGCTAATCCCGTCTTCCCAACTACGAGCTGATTCACAGTTGAGTCCTAATCCCTTTCGGAAAGGCATTCAAGGTGAGATCAGCCGAGCGAATCGGAAAGTCTCTAAGTAGGGAAGGTGGGCTTGCCCTCGCCGGTTGCTTAAGACTCAACACGAAACAGTGTTAAAGAACCCGGCCATTACCAGTTGATCAGAGGTTCCTGAAGTTTGTCGACATTGGCCTAATCAGCCGGCGTCTCCTCGGTCTCTTCCTCCGCCGCTGCTTCAACCAACGAAGCGCTAGTGACCTTATCGCCTTCTTCGATCTTTATGAGCCGCACCCCCTGGGCGCTGCGTCCCGTCTTGCGAATTTCGCCCGCCTCCAACCTGATTAGCTTTGCTTGCTGCGTGATGATCATGATTTCCGATTCGGCATCGACGGGAAACACGGCTACCACTCTGCCCGTTTTCTCCGTCGTCTTCATGTTGATTACGCCTTTGCCGCCACGTGCCTGCAAACGGTAGGTGGTGATCGGCGTTTGCTTGCCATATCCTCGTTCGGATACGGAAAGCATTTTCTCCGTGTCGTCGGCGGAGACCGGGCAAACCGAAACAACGTAGTCCTCCGCGCGCAAATCGACGCCGCGCACTCCCCTTGTCGCTCTACCCATCGGCCTGACGTTCTTTTCATCAAAACGGATTGCCAGACCATTGTGCGTGGCAATAAAGATCCGCTTGGTGCCATCGGTCAACACAACATCGAGCAACTCATCACCTTCATCAACGTTGATGGCAATGATTCCGTTTGAACGAATGTTCTGAAAATCGGCCAGAGATGTTTTCTTGATAACACCCTTGCGCGTGACCATCACCACATAACGCCCTTCGGCAAAATCACGCACCGGCACTACGCCCGCAAGCTTGCGATCTGAAGGAATGTTAATCAGATTAACCACGGCTTTGCCACGCGCGGAGGCCGCGGCATCGGGCACTTCGTGCACCTTCAGCTTGTAGACCATGCCGTCGTCCGTAAAGATCATGATGTAAGCGTGCGTTGAAGCGATGAAGAGGTGCTCAACAAAATCGCTTCCCTTGGCAGCGGCGCCAAACCGTCCTTTTCCGCCGCGTCCCTGCCGCTGATAAGTCGTAATCGGCGTGCGCTTAATGTAACCACTGTTGGTAACGGTGATGGCTACGTCTTCGTCGGCAATCAAATCCTCGATGGAGAATTCCACGCCTTCGTCGATAATCTCCGTGCGGCGCGCGTCGCCAAACTCCTGCTTGACCTCTTCCAGCTCATTCCCAATCACGCGTCGCAGGGAACGTTCGTTGGCGAGGATCTCTTCCAGTTCGGCGATTAGCTTGATGATTCCTTCATACTCATCGGTAATCTTCTGACGTTCCAGCGCCGACAAGCGGCGCAATTGAAGATCCAGAATCGCCTGCGCCTGCAACTCGGAAAACGAGAGCCGCTCCAAGGTCTTTTGTAGTTTTCCCAGATAGGTCTTAAGCGCCACGTCTGTAGGCGCGCCCTTCCAGGTTTTGACTTCGCTCATCGTCTTCATCTGGCCCATGAGCCATTGGCGCGCTTCATCAACCGAGCGCGAGTTGCGAATCAGCGTGACGATGTAGTCGAGTGTATCGATCGCCTTCGTCAAACCTTCCAGAATATGCGCGCGCGCGCGGGCCTTACGCAGTTCATACTCGGTGCGCCGGCGCACCACTTCGCGACGAAAGTCGACGAAGCATTCCAGCATCTGCTTGAGATTTAAAACGCGCGGTTGTCCGTTGACGATCGCCAGGTTGATTACGCCAAACGACGACTGCATCGGCGTCAGCTTATAGAGCTTGTTGAGGACAACTTGCGGCACCGCATCTCGCTTGAGTTCAACCACGATGCGCATGCCGGTGCGGTCTGACTCGTCGCGCAGGTCGGATACTCCCTCAAGCTTCTTCTCGTTGATTAGCTCGGCAATGCGTTCAATCAGCCTGGCCTTATTGACCTGAAACGGTATTTCCGTGATCACGATCGCGTCGCGTTCCTGAGTGCCGCGTCCGATCCGATCGATGCCCGCGCGCGCGCGCATCTGAATTATTCCGCGACCGTAACGGTAAGAGTTTTTGAGTTCCTCCCGGCCATAGATGAAGCCGCCTGTGGGGAAGTCAGGCCCGGTTACGATTTTCATGAGTTCTTCGACATCGATATCCGGATCGCGCAGTAGCGCTATCGTGGCATCGACGATCTCGGTAAGGTTATGGGGCGGAATTTTCGTCGCCATCCCTACCGCAATTCCATCCGAACCGTTTATCAACAGGTTTGGTATGCGCGTAGGCATTACTTTCGGCTCACTGAGAGACTCGTCGTAGTTCGGTTGAAAATCGACCGTCTCTTTTTCCAGATCCGCCAGCATTACATTCGCTACGCGAGCCATGCGAATTTCCGTGTAGCGCATCGCCGCGGCCGCATCGCCGTCTACAGATCCGAAATTTCCCTGGCCGTCGATCAAGGGGTAGCGCATCGAGAAATCCTGCGCCAGTCGAACTATTGTGTCGTAAACCGCCGTGTCACCGTGGGGATGGTATTTACCGATTACGTCGCCGACGATGCGCGCGCTCTTTTTGTATGGCTTGTTATAAGTGTTACCGAGCTCGTGCATCGCCCAAAGGACGCGACGGTGAACAGGCTTGAGCCCGTCGCGTACGTCGGGCAGCGCGCGTCCGATGATTACGGACATCGCATAATCCAGATACGAGCGCCGCATCTCGTCTTCGATGTTTATATGATCACGTTCAGAAGTTGTTTCCATCCCGTTGGCCTTTCCAGTACAATCCGGCCGCCGTGCGCTTTGCTGTTACACTTGCAAACCGGCGTGCCCGGACCCGAATTTCATTATCAGCTTTGGTAATTATGCGGTCTTGAAGTGAGTTCTTTCGCGCCGGCTTTCAGTTCTGCATTTAGTCGCGCGACACGGAACTCCAGTGGTCGAGAAAAGTAAGGATTATTGTAGCCGGATTCGGGGGTTTTAGCAAACGCAAAAGCTACGAAAACCCCAATAAAATCAAGGGCTTCGGCAGCATGGCCTGATTCGCAATTCCCCCTCCGCTTAATGGTCTCAACTGAATAAAAATTCGTTGGCATCGGGAGGAGCTTCCGGCTCGAATTTCGCATGTCTGAACAACGAAACTGGAAGCGCATTAGGGAGCGGTTAGAACTCAATTTGCCCGTTCGCGTGCGGTGCCGCGAGACCCCGGATTTTGAGTGGACCGAAATAACTCGCCTGATCGACGTTACGCCTTTCGGCGCGGGCTTCACTCTGAAACGTCCCATCGAAAAAGGCCGGTTGCTGCACATGACGATCCCGATGCCACGCCAGTTGCGCGTGTTTGATCATGTGGAAGACCAGTATCGGGTTTGGGCACTGGTGCGTCATGTGCGGTCCATAGCTCCACCCGGAAACAACACAGCACTGTTTGAATTGGGCGTCGCATTTGTTGGCAAGCGGCCACCTCAGAGTTATGCAGCAGACCCGTCAAAGCGCTATGAGATTGGCGGAATGACTCCAGAGAATTTCAGCGCCGCTGCAGATCTGGCAACGGAGCTTGCCTCCTCGGATAAGAGAGTCTTCACCAGACACAATATCCCGGTTGACATGCTGATTGAAACATTAAACGACAAGGGAGAGGTTGAGCTGAGCGAGCATACCGTGGCGGAAAATATCAGCCGGAAAGGTGCTGCCATTTACACTACGCTGTTATTACCCGTAGGCCGTTTTATTCGGCTGACGAGTGAGCAGTATAAACTGACGGTGTACGCAGCCGTGCGTGGCCATAGCATGGGACCGGCGGGCGTTCCGAGGCTTCACGTTGAATTTGTGGATCGCGAGTGGCCCCTCTGAGCCAACTTAGACAGGCAGCCACTTAGCAATTTTGTGGGCTTGCGCGTTTGGACTAAAGCAAGTCGTAATTATCTTTCGTTCCCCTCCGTACCACGTGAGCACTCCTGAAGAATTCTCGGAACACCAACCGGCGTCGCGGCCACGGTCGAAGGATACGCTGCTGCCACAACGCTTGATGAACCTAATGAGGCCTGTCATCGGATCCTTCAGCCGTGTCTTCTGGCGCCTCGAACATAAAGGTGTTGAAAACATTCCCCTAAACACGGGCGTCATTGTCGCCGCCAATCATCAGAGTTACGGCGATCCTTTTTGGTTAGCAATACCCATCAAGCGGCCCATACGGTTTCTTGCCTGGAGTGAAGCGTTTTCGTGGCCGGTGGTTGGCAAAACGATCACGTTGTTGGGCGCGTGGCCTTTGCAAATTGAAGGCAGCGATCCGTCAGCAATACGTCGTTCACTGAACTGGCTGCGCGATCAGGGAGTCGTAGTGATTTTTCCCGAAGGAGGACGCGGGTTGCCGGATGGTTCGATGATTCGCATGAAGGGTGGTGCGGTGCGGATGGCGCTGGAGGCGGGCGTTCCCATATTGCCGGTCACTATTCGCGGCGCTAATCGGGTTTGGCCGGAGGGTCGACGGTTACCACGACCCGGCAAAGTCGAGATCATTTATCATCCTTTGATCTACGTTCAACAGCGGGCCGGCGAAGAGACTCGCGCCTGTGCTCGGCGAGAAACGGAAAGCCTTGCGGCGATTATCCGGTCAGCTTTGTAAACGCAAGAAAACCAGTAAAGCAAAGGATTGCATAATTAATTTGCGGTGGTCTGTATGAGCATCCCAGCGCGGCAGCCGCGCCGGGGCCCCGCTTGACGCCGCACTTCAAAATGGTGCGTAGCATTGCGCTCGCTCTTTCAGCTCGTACCGAGCACACGTATCATCGCATTATGAACCAGGCCATTGCTGGCGAGCACTCTTGGTGTGTAGATATCGAGTGGACTACCGGTGAAATCCGTCACTCGCCCGCCGGCCTCCGCAATCAGCAGAACTCCCGCGGCGATGTCCCAGGCCTTTAAGCCGTCTTCCCAAAAACCATCGAAACGCCCACACGCGACGTAGGCCAGGTCAAGCGAGGCTGAGCCGTCGCGTCTGACAGCCTGGGCTTCCATGGTGAAATTTGCGAAGTCGCGTGCGAAGTTTGGCCGCTCGCGTACGTTGTAAGGAAACCCCGTACACAACAGCGCATTGTTGAGATCTTCAACTGTCGAGACGCGCAGGGGTCGTTCGTTTAAAGTCGCGCCTTGACCGCGTTCCGCGGCAAACATTTCATCGCGCGTCGGATCGTAAATAACTCCGAGTTGGATTGCGCCGGCATGTTCGACGGCGATGGAAACGCAGAAGCAGGGATAACCGTGAGCGTAGTTGGTGGTGCCATCAAGCGGATCGACGATCCACTTCCAGTCCGTTTCGCCGGACACTGACTCAACACCATCCGTTGCGCCAGACTCTTCGGCCAGAATTGCGTGCCGTGGATAATGCGTTTTGATCCTTTCGATGATCAATTTTTCCGAAGCCAGGTCGGCTTCGGTAACGAGGTCTATGTCGCCTTTGTTTGACACCTGGAGTGCCCGTCCCAAACGCGCGGCAAGAATGCGGCCGGCGTCGCGTGCCGTTTGAATTGCGAAGTTAAGCAATCTAATCTCTCTTCATTCGATTATTTTCAACGAACGTTTCACAGCATATATCAAAGCAGTACTGCTCGCGAATGAGCCGTCAGAGCGGTTACTAACCAGTACCATACAATTGCAGGCACCCGCTCGTTACCGCATCCTAAACACCACACACCGTCCGCGTAACTGCTGCACTACTTGCCAGGCCTCTCTCCTGACATTGAAATAATGCCGCTGGACATTATCCTAAGTTGCAAGTACTCGCGGGTCGGTTCTCCCATTTTCGCACTAGCTTTGGACGGCAATATTTCGCAGTTTCGCAGCATTATTCTGAGGAGAGCGCATCAATGAAAAGATTAGTTTCCATATTGCTTACAGCTTTCATACTGATTGCTCCCAGTTCCGCGTTTGCGTGGGGAGACGATGGCCATCAAACAGTCGGCAAGATCGCTTCACTGCGAATTAAGCCTCGCACAGCGCAGCAGATTTCCCAGATTCTGAAGCCGGGCGAAACGCTCGCAAACATTGCAACCTGGGCTGATTCGGTGAAGGAGCGCGTGGGTAAAACTGATCCTGATCCGGATACCAACTCCTTTTTACAAGACATCGCGCATAACGAGAAGAACCGCGAATGGCATTACGACGATCTCCCTCTTAACTGCAAAAACTATCAAACCTGTACTGGCTTTACTCCTGACAATGACATCGTTCATATGTTGAACATTTGCATTCGCACGTTGCAGGGTTATCCGGATCCGGATCATCCTCTTAGCCAGCGCAATGCGCTGAAACTGCTGGTCCATTTTCTGGGCGACATCCATCAACCGCTTCATGTTGGGTGTGGATTTATCGATGTAAACGGTCCCAACCGCAAGATCGTAATCGCAAGAGATCCCGCACTGATTAAGCAGAAAAACCTGCCCAGCGATCGTGGCGCCAATCAGCTCATCATCAATAACGATCGCCGTAATCTGCACTCTTTTTGGGATTTCGACCTGGTGACATCATTGATGCTCGCGACTGACAAACAAACGTCCGACATCCTGGGTCAATATCTAAAGGAAACAGTAAAGCCGAAATCGAGCTGGAACACGCACGGTCCGATCGGCACGTGGGCCGCGCAGTGGGCCACTGATTCCCTGCACCTGTCGCGCGATAGTACCTACAAGTCGGTGAACATCATTCGGCAGAGAACGATCACAGTGATGACTCGCAACGGCCAACCAGTAATGCGCGATGGGCAGCCAGTGACCGACGTCGTCTACGATGTTACACGCGCGCCCAACTATGAGGCGGTCAACCGGGAAGTTGTGCGCGAACAACTCGCGAAAGCAGGATTTCGTCTGGCAGAATTGCTCGACGCGATCTATTCGCAGTGAAGCGAGCAATCACCAATCAGTTGTCCGCAGTCAGCAAACAGCAAACAGTAAACAGCAAAAAGCAAGAGACAATAAGACAATGCCGCGGTTGCCCGTAATAATTACTGATTGCTGACTGCTCATAGCGACTACTGATTGCGGTTTGCTGTTACTGTTTACTGTTTGCTATTTCCTATTACCATGAACAAAATAAACCTCAGTCAAAAGCTTTCGCTAATCCATGACCACTGGAATCCACGCATTGTGGGCGAGTTGAACGGTCAGTATTTGAAGCTCGTGAAGTTTCAGGGGCCATTCACCTGGCACCATCACGAAAACGAAGATGAGATGTTTCTGGTTGTGAAAGGTCGGTTTCGTATGGAGTTTCGGGAAGGCGGCAACGATGCTGCGCCGTCGCAACAACGCGACGTCTGGATCGAGGAGGGCGAGTTCATTGTCGTTCCGCGCGGAGTAGAGCACCGGCCTGTCGCCGACGAAGAGGCCGAGGTGTTGTTGTTCGAGCCAGCCACGACGCTGAACACCGGTAACGTGCGGGATGAATTCACTGTCCCGAAACTTGAGTGGATCTAAACAAACTGCTTACAGGAATGGCGATATTATGTGAAGATAAAGAAACTCGAACGCTCCGAGTCTTCGTACACCCATCACAATGGAGGACTAGTCGTGAGAAAAATTTTCAGTCTCCTTGTCATACTTCTATCGGTAATGATGGCCGCTGCGTTAAGCACGCAAGCGCAAAGTGCGCTGGGCCAGCCCAATATCGCTGCCTTGCAACCGGCCGCTACAAATTCGGGGGCGACCGCTACGAACCCGGCAGCGAATCAAGCGGTCGTCAGTTCGCTGGCCAACCTGCCCGAGGTTGACACGCTCATTTATATCAACCCTCAGCGCATCCTCAACGAGGTTGTGCCCAGGCTTATGCCGGCGAAAGATGTAGAAGGTATGCGCAAGGCTTTTGCGGACGTGAAGACAAACGCGGGCATCGATCCTACAAAAATCGACTACATTGTCATCGCCTTTCGCTTCAGGAAACCCACTGCGGATCTCAACTTTCAACCGCCGGAATTCATGGTCGTGAGCAGCGGAGATTTCAGCGCCGAGTCGCTGATGGCCCTGGCCAGGATGGCGTCGCAGGGAAAATTGCGCGATGAGAAGTATGGCGCTAAGACGTTGGGATTGATGACGATCGATCCGCTCGTAAAGGAAGCGGAAAAAAATCCGTTTCTCAAAGCCTTTACTGAAGTGGGCATCGTAACTCTCAATGCCAACACTATTGCCGCCGGTAGTCCGGCATATCTGAGAGCAGCCATTGATGCGGGTGAAGGCAAGGAACGCATCAGCACCGAAACCTCAAATTCACTGCTACGCGATCCTAATGCGCTCATAAGTATCGCCGGCACCCCGTGGCATTCGTTTGCCAAAAGCTTCGGCATGCTGGGCACAGAGACAACTACGAGAGCTTCACGTTGCGAATCAAAGATTGGGAACATCTATGCAGCCCTGACGATGGATGCAACGAATTTCATGTTGCGGGGGGCGATGAACGCCGACAATCCGGACACCGCAAAGATTATGAGCAACCTGTATTCCGGTTTGCTGGGCTATGCAACCAGTTCGATTCCCGATGCGTCAGCGCAGGCGCTACTCAAGGGTATTGCAGTTAAGGCACAGGGCGATGAAGTTACCCTGGCTGCCGACTTTCCCCAGCGAATGGTGGCCGACTTGATAAAAAAACAGATGACACCAAAGCCAATGGAGGCCACGGAAATCAAGGCACCGATGAAGCCGGCAGTGAGAAGGAGGACCCATCGCAGAGCCGTTCGTCACTAACGACCGGGAAAATCGGTAATGCTTGATGGAAAGAGCGCCCAGGGCGCGAAATGTTTATAGTTCGCTGCCCGTCTGATTCTTTCGGAGCGTAGTAACGCCAACAATTCGCTACGCTTTGGAGAGTTTCAAATTGACGGCAGCTATCTATAAAATAAGGGAACAAGCAAAGCCATAACATATGAACGGACCAGGCTACCTGAAACTATTTTCCAGGGGCGAGCTACAACGCCGTGTGGCGGCGCTCGAAACGTTGCTGGAACGTTGTACTGTCTGCCCGCGCGACTGTTTCAACGATCGCTTAAGAGATGAAATTGCCGCCTGTTATTCCGGCCGGTTGCCAATCGTCTCGTCCTACACCGCTCATTTCGGCGAAGAACCCGCGCTGGTAGGCACATGCGGCGCCGGAAATATCTTCTTCGGCAATTGCAATCTGCGTTGCACCTATTGTCAAAACTATCAAATATCACAAACACACAAACAGCAGCTTAAGAATGAAATAACTCACGAACGTCTGGCCGACATAATGCTCGAGTTGCAAGCGAAAGGTTGTCACAACATCAACTTCGTTTCGCCTACGCACTTTGCGCCCCAGATGGCCCGTAGCATTCTCCTCGCGGCCGGAGGCGGCTTGCATCTGCCAATTGTCTACAACACCAACGCCTATGACTCGGTTGAGGTGCTGCACCTGCTCGAGGGCGTCGTTGATATCTACCTGCCTGATCTCAAGTATGCCGAAGACGAAGCGGGTTATTTGTACTCGAAAGTAAGTGGCTACAAAGATCACGCGCGCCGTGCGATCAAAGAGATGTATGCACAGGTTGGCGACGACCTCGTTTTTGGCGAGGATGGACTTTTGCAACGCGGTTTGATTATCCGGCTTTTGGTTTTGCCAAACGATATTGGCGGAGTGCGCGAGTCGCTTGAATGGATTAGAGATGAGCTGAGTCCGCGGGTCGCCGTTTCAATGATGGCCCAATACTATCCCACCCACCAGGCCGCAACTAATCAGCGCTACCTCTTGCTTTCGCGGCGCATCACACAAACTGAATGGCTGCGCGCGCTCACCGCGCTTGATGAATTGGGAATGGAGAACGGCTGGATGCAGGTGTTTGACGGTGCTGCTTACTACTACCGCCCTGATTTCAGCGATAGCGAAACTCCGTTTAAGGACATTCGCGATTTCACGCCCTAGAGATGTCAGCCAAGCAAGCGGGGGCAAGCCCACCTTCCCTACCACGAGCTGTTCAGAGTTGAGTGCTGATTCCTGATTGAAAGGCTTTCAAGTCAGGCTACCGAGCTAGTCAGAAAGCCTCGGAGGTAGGGAAGGCGAGATTAGCACCCCAGCGAGTCTGT
>DIYZ01000130.1:0-6665 GCA_002427845.1 Chloracidobacterium sp. UBA6041
AATGCGACGACGAAGATTGACCTTCTCGTGACGCGAGCTGGCGACCCTTCAGCCCCAGCCAGCGTGGACTACGCGAGTGCGGATGGCACTGCCAGCGAGCGGTCGGACTATCTGGCGGCGCTCGGCACACTGCATTTCGCCGCCGGTGAAACGTCGAAGACTATCAGCACCTTTATAGTCGACGACTCCTTTGGTGAAGGTCCGGAGACTTTCAACGTCACTCTTTCAAACGCGGTCGGCTGCATGCTCGGTTCGCCGGCGACGGTCACGGTTACCATCATTAGCAACGAGACTGTGGACGGGCCAAACCCCGTTAAGGACCCTAGCTTCAACAACGACTTCTTCGTCCGCGAGCACTACGTTGACTTCTTTAACCGCGAGCCCGACGCCGGCGGTCTGGCTTTCTGGAAGAACCAACTCAACGAGTGCGAGAACGTCCCCTTGCCAGGCGGCTTCACGGACGCCCAGAACTGCCGCGAGGTTCGGCGCATCAACGTCTCGGCGGCCTTCTTCTTATCGATCGAGTTTCAGCAGACGGGCTACCTCGTAGAGCGGCTCTACAAAGTGGCTTATGGCAGCGCGCTGGGTACCTCGACCCTGGGCGGCACGCATACGCTCCCGGTGCCCATCGTCAGGCTCAACGAGTTTCTACCCGACACACAGCAGATCGGCCGGGGGGTGATCATTGGTCAGCCTGGCGCCGACCAGCTCTTGGAAAACAACAAGCAGGCTTTGATAGCCGAGTTTGTGCAGCGCTCACGCTTCACCACCGTCTATCCACTCTCGCTGACGGCGGCGCAGTTTGTCGATACCCTCAACGCAAACGCCGGCGGCCCGTTGTCGCAAGCGGAGCGCGATCAATTGGTCAGCGATTTAACTTCGGGAACGAAGACGCGAGCGCAAGTCTTGAGAGCGGTCGCGGAAGATCCGGACTTGTTTGCCGCTGAGAGTAACCGGGCGTTCGTGCTGGCACAGTTCTTTGGCTATCTGCGGCGCAATCCGAATGACGCACCGGACTCGGACTATACGGGTTATGACTTCTGGCTGGGCAAGCTCAACCAGTTTAATGGCAACTTCGTTAACGCCGAGATGGTTAAAGCTTTCATCGTCTCGGCTGAGTATCAGGGGCGCTTTGGACCTTGATGACCGCGCCAGAAGTCAGCTGGCAGTAGTCAGAGTGTCGCGGTCAGCGCTAATCCCTGAAAGCGTATCGCGCGTGGGGGTGTATTACACCAAAAAAGCAGGAAATAAATAAGATAAGCAAGAAGATTTCCGGTCCGAGTCGCTGGGCGCGGGCGCCGAACTCTCCGGCGTTGCCAACCCTGTGCCTTTCGCCCTGACGATCGGCGACGACACCGGCTGGGCGAATGTCTTCGCGCGCATCCTGCACTGAGGCGTAGTCGTAGAACCTGTGACGTGAGCGCTGTTGTCAAGCAGTCTCGCATCGATGCTGAGAGGTTGGTTCGGATCAATCAAGACAGGAGATCAGAAATTGAAGGACACCGCAACTCGCTGCAATCGTGGTTGCTTGTTGATTTCGCTAATGCTGGCTGCGTGTGCGCCAGCGGTGGCGCAGTACACGGACCGTCTCGGTGGCAATTGGAACAATCCGGCGAGCGCGATGATTACAAACATCGTCATGGATCGAATGGCGCGGCGTCGCCTGGAGAGGAGGCTCGCGGCAAAGCGTTCCGGCGCGAGTCCAACGGCGTCGACATCGTCGTCGGACGCGGTCGAACCAGCCACAAAGCTCAACGATACGTCCGTGCATTTTCGCTCGACGGGCACCCAGCTCAAAACGCGCGAAATAGCGAATCTAATTGACGCTGGCAACCCGCAGGTGGTTACGCTCCTGACAGCCATCATGGAGGAATACGAAAAGGGAGCAAGAGCAGCAGGCAAGCCTAACGACCTGGCGCTCGCCCTGAGTTTTTTCTTTGCCACGAACGCGAGCGTCTATCACGACGCGGGTCAGCCCCCAGACCCGCAGATGCTGGAGTTGCGCGACATAATCGCCGGCGCGCTGGTCGAAGGCAATGCCTTAAAGGGCGTCACCGACCGTCAGAAGCAGGAGATGTATGAGACGCTTGTGCTCTACACCGGGTTCACGCTCGCCGCGTATCAGGAAGCAAAACAGTTGGGCAACGCCGACAGCTTGAAGGTCAGCCAACAACTCGCCGGGCAAAGTCTGCAAGCCGTCACCGGCATTTCACCCGAGAAGATCACTTTCACTGCCGAAGGCTTGAGTATCGATAATGGGTCGGAAGTTGCGGCCAATCCCACCTCCACAACTTACGAAAGTTCGAGCAGTGGAATCATTGATTACAACGTCATCGCCCATGCCTATGAAGATAATGAAGTCGGTGCTGAGGCAACATACGGGGGCAAAAGAATCCGAGTCTCCGGTCGAATCGACTCCATTAAGATCGAAAAGGGGAAAATTCAGGTGCAGTTTGTAACCCCTATGGCCAGGCATATAGTATTCAATTGTTACTTTCCACTGTCGCAGAAATCCGCTGTCGCAAACCTCAAACGGGATCAAGTCATTGTCGTTGAAGGTACCTGTCGAGGCAGTGAATATACCGGCGTGATCTTGGAAGACTGCGTTTTGAGGTAAGGAAGAATTACGAAAATCCAAAAATTACTTGCCGTCATTGTGTGAGAGCTGTATCCCTCGTGCTAGTGACTCTTGACTTCCCACGGTCCACACGTTGGTCGGTTCGGAGTGGGTTGAGAGCCGGCAAGCCGAAACCTTTGATACTCCTGGTCATTGAGTTGTTGTACACGGTCCAGGTTTCTTTCAGGGAGCACGGTCTCATTCCCGAACCGTTTCTTCTGGTTGGGCTCATAGCTGCGATCCGGCGGGTATTGGTGTTGACCGCGGAGTTTGCTTAAGTTCGCGACCAGACCGAAGTTGTGTTTGATCACTTGATCATCGAACTCGCCGTGTTAACGTTCTTAATTGTTGCTCTCGTTGTTTCGCTGGTCCTCTTGCGAAAACGGGGCGTCACGACGGTGGCCGAGCGCGCAACCTGAGCCGCCGAGAGTAAGAATCATAAACATGGAAACCTCTTTCACCTCGGTTGGTATCTTTGCCTTGCTCGGCCTGGGACTATTGTTCGGCCTCAAGCACGCGGCTGAGGTAGATCACGTCGTGGCTGTTTCCACCATTGTTAGCGAGCATCGCAACGTTCTGCGGTCAGCGCTCGTGGGCGGTCTGTGGGGCATAGGTCATACCGCCTCGCTGGTCGTCGTCGGCGTTCTGGTGCTGGTGTTTCGCATTGCGATTCCGCCCCGGGCAGCGAATTGGCTCGAGTTTGCTGTGGCCTTGATGATTATCGGACTTGGCGTCGTAGCCATCCTGCGCGTGTTGCGGAAACGCGCCGACGTTCATCTGCACCGGCACAGCCATGATGGGCAGTCGCACGTGCACATCCATTTTCACGAACAGCGTACGGAGCATGCGGGCGTGGCACCTTCACACTCACATGTAATTTCCAAACTGGGTTTCAAACCTCTGCTTGTAGGAGCACTGCACGGTCTGGCGGGATCGGCAGCATTGACTTTGCTGGTACTGACCCAGATTCAATCGGTGTCGCTGGGACTGCTTTACCTAACGTTGTTTGGCGTCGGCTCAACTTTGGGTATGTTGCTGATGTCCGGTGTGATTGGGCTACCCTTTGCGCTCAGCGGGCGACGCCTTACAAGTATTAACTACGGACTGCAAACTCTCGCGGGCGGGCTAAGCATCGCGTTCGGACTTTGGTATGCGTATGAGACGGCCGTCATTAACAGTCTGTGGCGAACTATTCTCTAAGACACCCACCGGCCAAAAGTTAAGTCGCGGGTTCTGCGGTTATAAATATTTCGCCGGCTCCGCAGCTCTTTCTCGGAAACCGAGATTAGACTATGAAGTCTACCGTTGAATACTTGCCGCTGTGACTATTGGCCGATTGGCGGATCAGCAACCGTGGCCGGCTGCGTTGAGTTGACGTGTATCGTGTTGCTGTCTGAATCGAGATAGAAATGATTCTTTCCGGTTGCGCCGACGCCTTCCGTTACCTGCGGATCTGTGTTGACTGAATAGCCCGCCTGCGTCGTGGTTGATTTGGGAACCACTCGCATCTGAAAAACATAACCCTCAACCACCGGCGTGCTTCCGGCAAAGCGCGTGTCGAGCATGTTCTCCTTGAGCATCTCGTCAAACGTGCCAAAGGTGCTGCGTTGGTGGGAATTGTAAAAAAGCATCTGCTGCTCGGCGATGGTCCTCAGGGTCTTAATCGCGGCAGCCTCGTTTGCCGACTTCACCGCGGCTTTCCATCCCGTTACGCCGACGGCGATCAGGATGCCGATGATCGCGATGACGATCATCAGCTCGATGAGTGAGAAGCCACGTTCAGCAATGCGATTGTTTCGATCGGATATCATAAAATCTCCTTGCGCCTGCTTACACGTATGAAGAAGTTTTAGGTTCCCGCAATTACGTCGCAAGTGGAACTCTTTATGTAATAAGGCCGGAATTAGTCTACTACAGTAGATAACTAACGTCATGTAGCCCGGGTTTGCGCAGTTCCGAGTAGCGCGGATTCCCGTTAACTTACTCAATCCGAAGCTGGGCCGGCGTCCGCTCCCGATTTTGTAAGGTTGGCGCCCCTACAAAAGGTTTGACGTGCCAGAGCGAGTTTTAGCATGTAGAATGAAGAAAATCTGATACGGGTGGGGAACTTTTCATGAGACGGCTCGACACGGTAAAGCAAAAAACGCCGCTGGTCGCTGCTGAAGCGGTCGAGAAAATCGAGCGTCTGCAACAGGCCATTGAGACCGTAATCAAAGGCAAGCCCGAGGCTGTTCGCCTCGGAATAGTTACCCTCATGGCCGGCGGACATTTGCTCGTTGAAGACGTTCCCGGGGTCGGCAAGACGACGCTGGCCCATGCCATGGCGCGCGCCCTTCACTGCAGCTTTCAACGCATACAATTTACTTCGGACTTACTGCCCTCTGATGTAATCGGACTTTCAGTGTACAACCAGCACACCGGCGTCTTTGAATGGAAGCCCGGACCCATCTTTGCGAATGTAGTGCTGGCCGATGAAATCAATCGCACCACGCCGAAGACGCAATCGGCCATGCTGGAGGCGATGGCCGAACGCCATGTAACCGCGGAAGGCATTACGCGTCCGTTGCCGGCGCCCTTCATTGTGTTGGCCACGCAAAACCCCATTGAGCACCATGGCACGTATCCGCTGCCGGAATCGCAGCTCGATCGTTTTATGTTGCGCCTGCGCATTGGTTATCCAGCCACGGACGACGAAAGACAGATTCTGCGCGATCGGGAATACAGCGATCCGCTCGACGATCTGCGGCCGGTAATGACGGCGGAAGAGATTATTGAACTACAACAAAGCGTGGCCGATGTTTCGGTTGACGAGGCGCTGGTTGAATACCTGATGCGCATTGTCGCCGCTACGCGCGATTCAGAAATGCTGGATCTTGGCGCCAGCCCGCGCGGAACTTTAGCGCTCTTTCGGGCGGCGCAGGCGCTCGCGCTTACTGAAGAACGCTCGTATTGCATACCAGACGACATCAAGCGCCTGGTTATACCGGTTTTCGCCCACCGAATTCTCGTTAGCACGCGTTTTTCGTCATCGCTGCGCCGCAGCGAAGAAGCCGAAGCGGTTCTGATAGAAATAATGAAAACTGTGAGTGTGCCGCTGTAGGAAGGATGAAGGCGGAAGGATGAAGGATGAAGACTTCGGATGACGGGCTGAAGGGCTGACGGGTGACGGGTGACAGGTGACGGGATGACAGGTGACGGATGACGGGGTGACAGGTGACAGGTGACAGGTGACGGGTGACGGGGTGACAGGTGACGGATGAAGCGTGAAGACTTAAGAATAGACGAATCCGGAGACGGTCGCGGGGGCCGTCTTTTTTCATCCTTCATCCTTCATCCTTCATCCTTAACAAAGTGGCGCAATCCGATCCTCGGAACACTGCTGGTCCTGGCTGGCCTTGCCGCCGCGCTGGTCACCCTATTCGCCCGCAACACCGATAACTACTTCCTGGCTGCCACAGCGGCCATCCTGTCGTTAGTAAGCGCAGGATTAATGTTGATCTTTGTGGTGCCGCCCCTGGCGCGTTCTGCGCGTCTCGAAGTTAAGCGCCTGGATTTACCTATCGGAGTAACCAGCGGCGGCGGCATCTTCCTCGTCATCTTGATGGTTGTAGGATTCGCCGCCTGGAACACGGGAAACAATCTCTTGTTTCTCGTTTTTTCGCTGCTCTGCTCCACTCTGTTTGTGGGCGCGGTGGCCGGCAGGGCTTCGCTGCGAGACATGATCGTGTCTGCGCGTTTCCCGGACCATATCTTCGCCGGCGAGGAGGCGCCGGTTATCGTTACCCTGCGAAATGCCAAGCGCGTGCTGCCGTCATTCTCGATTCTCGTCGAAGCGCGTGGCCCGCTTGACACAGCTGAAGAACGCAAACGA
Organism: Chloracidobacterium sp. UBA6041; assembly: GCA_002427845.1. Taxonomy (GTDB): domain Bacteria; phylum Acidobacteriota; class Blastocatellia; order Pyrinomonadales; family Pyrinomonadaceae; genus PSRF01. The sequence goes on from DIYZ01000130.1 coordinate 6,489, forward strand.
AAACGCCGGCGGAAGCGTTACGCCAAACGGGGGCTGGCCTACTTCACCTACGTGCCGCATCACGCGGCAGCCGAGCAACGCGTTGAGCAACTCTTCACCACGCGCGGCCACGTATTGATCAATGGGTTTGAATTGTCCACGCGCTTTCCTTTTGGATTTTTTCGATTGCGCCGGCGA
>DIYZ01000130.1:6922-7455 GCA_002427845.1 Chloracidobacterium sp. UBA6041
ATGGCTTCCTTACGGCGCGGTGTGGGCCAGGATCTCTTTTCACTGCGCGATTACAAACCACAGGACGACCTCCGTCACATTGATTGGAAGGCAACGGCGCGCTCGCGTCAGTTGACCGTTCGGGAATTTACCGCGGAAGACGAGCGGCGCATCACCATCATCCTTGACACCAGAGAAGGGCTGGATTCGGATCCGGAAAAATTCTCGACGCGGTTTGAAACGGGCGTGGTACAGGCCGCGTCACTCCTGAAACACTTCATCGACGAGCGCGCCGAAGTGCGCTTAATGCTCGGCGACGACTTAGGCAATTATGGCAGCGGCCTTAAACATCTCTACGAGTGCCTGCGGCGCCTTGCGCTTGTCAGTCCGCAAAAGCAAAGCGGCGAAGAACTGCTGTCCTCGATTGGCGGGGCGGGACAGGGAACGGAAAGCAATGTGTTAGCCGAGGATTACGCTATTGTGCTGACGACTGCTCCACAAGGATCGATTCCCGCGAATATTTGGCGCGCTTCGCATGTGATCTACGTGTAAAG
>DIYZ01000057.1:0-1944 GCA_002427845.1 Chloracidobacterium sp. UBA6041
AGTTTTGACACAGACTCTACCGCCCGGGGCTATTATTATGCCGCTCGCTTCGCAAGCTGGTTGAGTGGCGAAATCCAGAAACAAAAAGCGGAACCAAAGAGAATGGGGAACGAGCGTTTATCCATTCCCCTTTACCCTTTTCCCCTTTTGAAGTCTGTCACCCGCTTCGCGGGCTAAGGAACATTTCTAAATAGTAAACCAAGGGTGGCGCGGCGAAACGCTGCTTACCCTGGGCTATTTTATTTAACGCCTTCGGCGTTGGAGGACAGACTGGAAAGTCTGTCCTACTCTTACGCCCGGGGCCAGGAGGACAGACTGGAAAGTCTGTCCTACTATTCCATCAACCGCGCGTGAGCTCATTGACGATCTCATTTGCGCCGAAGACCTTGCGCAACACTTCCAACATCCCCCGCACGTCAACGGAAATCGAACGATTCACTGATTCATCGAATTCAAAGTTGCCAACCAGCGATTGGATGTTGCCGTCAAAGATCAATCCCACCAGCTCGCGGTTTTTGTTAATCGTTGGCGAGCCGCTGTTGCCACCGATAATGTCGTTCGTGGAAACGAAGTTGAACGGCGTCCGTGGATTAAGCGCTTTTTGCTTCGTCATCCAACGCGGCGGCAAGTTGTAAGGAAACTCATGATGGTATTTGGCCGACCGCGCATACAGACCGCCCAGGGTCGTAAACGGCGGCACCAATTTTCCGTTCTCTCTGTAGCCCTTTACCGCACCGTAAGACAGTCGCAGGGTAAACGTCGCGTCGGGATAGAGTTTAGTTCCCTCCTGTTCAAAAAGTGCCCGCGCGATCTTCGCATAGTTGGCGCGTTCGACGGCCACCACTTCCTCTTCGTAGCGCTTCCGAACGGCGCGCGCATCTTTGTCGAGACTTCGAGCCAATTCGATCATTGGATCGTTTGAATCCTTGATAGCCTCAGCCCCTCCCTCCGCTAGTTTTCTGCGATACTCGACGTCTTTGAGTTTGGTGCCATCGATGAGTTCGGCAGCGCGCGCTTCCGGCGTCTTGCCCTTGAGCACTTTCTTTGCGAACGAACTATTAGCACCGTATTCACTCTGCAAAAACGCCAGCGAGTTAGCCAGCTTCAACTTCTCGAAGTCGTCGTAGATTGGCGCGGTGGAATACAAGCTCGCTTCGAGCGGCGCTCGCCGCGTGTTCATGAACTCCGGCAGCCGCTGGGGATCGGGCTTCAGGTTTTCATCAGCCAGGCGCACGAGCGTGCGCGCATATCCATACAGCGGAGTGTTAAAGCCCGCGCTGAGATCCATAAAGCGCCGGTCACGCTCGTAGGCCGCGAGATCTTTGCGCCCCTTGCCAATCGCTTCCCAGGCACCGCCGTATTCCTTTTTCTTCCGTGCGTCTGCTTCAACTGAGGCGCGCAACGCTTGTTCCGCCGCGCGCTTCTTCGCCATCAGTTTTGGATCCTGAAGGCCGGCAAGCTGACCTTTGTAAACCTTGATGGAATTCTCGATGTTGTTTAGCTCGTTCTGCGCGCGGCGTGTCTGCTCTTCACCCTGCGCCATGTATTGCTTCAACATCGTGCGACGCGATTCCAGCAAACGGAACAACAAAGGAATGCTGACGTCTCGCAGCGACTCCAGATGCGCTACGGTATTTAATCGTGCAGATGAACCCGGATTGCCGGTGACAAAAACAAGTTCGCCGTCCTTCGCACCGGTTTTGGACCACTTGAAATAATTTTCAACCTTCACCGGCTGGTCGTTTTCATAAACTCGAACCAGGGCCATGTCGATATTGAAGCGCGGGAAATTAAAGTTGTCAGGATCGCCGCCAAAAAACGCCGCTTGGAACTCGGGCACAAAAACCAGCCGCACGTCTGTGTATTTTTTGTAGCGATAGAGATTGTATTGGCCGCCCTGGTAAAGCGTGACAACGTCGCTGCGCAGGCCGGTGGCCTTAGTCG
>DIYZ01000057.1:2215-6687 GCA_002427845.1 Chloracidobacterium sp. UBA6041
CCTTCCGCCTTCTTTTCCTCCCCCTGGTTACGGGCAACAAAGCCTTCCTTAGCGTAGTCTTTTTCGGGCGTGCTCAGTTCTCCGACAATGTCTTCGACGATATGATAATTTGTCAGCACCAAACCATGCGGCGATACAAACGACCCGGAGCCGCCATTGTTGAAGCGTACTGACGCCAGCTGAACTTTGCGCAGCCAGTCGTCGGTAACTTCGAATCCATACTTCTTTTTAATGTCTTCCCTGGGGACGTTATTAAACGTCCACATGCCTTCGTCCAGACGGGCGGAGACAGGCATCGATTGAAACACAAAAAGCGCCAGCAACAGCGCACACAGAAATATTCTTGATTTCATCTATTAACCTCTTATTCGGGAACCGTAAACCGGTAACCGTGATCCGCAAATTAATTAATTAGGAGATAGTGATTGTATCCGGCGTTGAAACTCACTGCAATGTCGGCAGAGCATCGGGGGACGGGACTGTGTAACGCAAACTGTTAGTTTGCGCGGCTGTTGCCGGGAACCGGCAGTTCACGGTCGCGCTTAGTTGACTAAGTTGCGATCCGGACAAGACAATCACTAGACATGGTTAAGCGCGCGGCAAATGTAAAGAGACAAGCGGAGTCCCGCTCGCCGGGGACGCGACTGGCGCCACTGAGCAAATTTGCGCGCCGGCTTGGGAACGAATGGAAGGCACTTGGCTTGCCGGTCGCGCACGATAAAGTGATTGTGGCCGTCTCCGGCGGCGCCGATTCAAGCGCGCTTCTCCTTGGTCTCGATGAGTTGATCAAGAAGAAAAAGCTCGATCTGAAACTGATTGTGGCCCATCTCGATCACGGCTTGCGCAAAGCCAGCCGGAAAGAGGCGCAATGGGTAGCGAAGTTAGCGAGAGAGCTGGGTCACGACCTGGCGACAAGTCGCGTTGATATTCGTAAGGCCGCAACGAAACGGAAAACCAACCTCGAGCAGGCAGCTCGCAAGGCGCGTTATGGATTCCTAAAAAAGACGGCGGACAAGAATCACGCCAAACTGGTATTGACTGCGCACACGCTCGACGATCAAGCCGAAACAATTCTGATGCGGCTCCTGCGCGGCAGCGCTGCGGAAGGACTAAGTGGAACCTCTCCTGTCAGACCGCTCGAGCCAGGCTCCGAAATAAAGCTCATTCGCCCGCTGCTCGCATGGGCCCGCCGTGCGGACACGGAGAACTACTGTCGGTCAATGCAGATCGATTTCCGAGTTGACGAAATGAACCACGATGAGAGTTTTTCCCGGGTAAGGGTGCGGAAACAGTTACTGCCGCTGATGAAGTCGTTCAATAACCGAGTGGTGGAAGCACTTGGTCGAACAGCCACTTTGCTGAGCGAAGACGCGCTGGCACTTTCCGATCAGGCAAAGCAATTACTGGAGTTGGCCGGTCAGGATGCCGGAAAGAATAGTGAAACCGAATCACCGCCCCTGAACGTAGATGTTCTGTTGCAGGCGCCCGCCGCGGTCCGCCGCCGCGCGCTACGTGAATGGATTTTGCGGTCGCGCGGTGACCTGCATCGGCTTGAAATGGTGCACCTGATTGCGGTTGACGGACTTTTGAAAGGCCAGCGCGGCGGGCGGGTCGGGGAGTTGCCGGGCGGCATGACGGTCACCAGAAAAAGGGGGATGTTGGAGTTATCCCCTAAAAAAGAGTTGAAAAAGGCCACCGTGGCCTCTAAAATTCCACGTCGTTGACACCGCCGGCCAGACACGGCGGTTTTCGCTTTTTGAGCGGCGAGTGCTTTTGCGGAACTCCATGGCCGGCTGGGGTTCTAACACAACGGTTGATTGTCGCAAAAGCATCCAAGAATTTCATGAAATTCTTGAAGTGCCCAGTGAATTCCGTCTCTTCTTCGTGAAGCGACAAAGCACAGCGGGATAGGGTATGATCTCAGTCGGAGGCGTTAATGACTTTGAGTTCCACAGCTAGACAAATAATTTTTTGGTTACTGATCATTGCCGGGGCTTTGCTGCTTTATAAGCTGGTGAATCCCTCGGGCAGAAATACGCAAGCAATCGATTTGACCACGCTTTACGCGAAAATCGATAAGGGCGAGATAAAGCAGTTGACGGTCAAACAAAATGAGACCATCGCCATTGATTCTCGCAATCAGGAGTATCGGGCCCAACTCACTAATGAGCAGATGAAGAATGAGTTGTTCAAGAAAGCCAATGAACCACTCGAGCCGGGCAAGCCGAAGGTTGAAAAGTTTGAAGACGATTCGGGGAGTAGCGGCTACATCTGGCCGATGCTCATAACCTGGGCGCCTCTCCTCTTTATTATTGGTATCTGGGTATTCATGCTGCGGCAAATGCAGTCCGGGGGAAACAAAGCTCTCTCGTTCGGCAAGTCGCGCGCGAAGCTTCTGAATAATCAACAGAAGCGTGTGACGTTTAAAGACGTTGCGGGCGTTGACGAGGCCAAGGAAGAACTCCAGGAGATTATTGAGTTTCTCAAGGAGCCGCAGAAGTTTCAAAAACTCGGCGGCCGAATTCCCAAAGGTGTGTTGATGATGGGCCCGCCGGGAACGGGCAAGACTTTGCTGGCGCGGGCAATTGCCGGCGAGGCGAATGTTCCCTTCTTCTCCATCTCGGGTTCCGATTTCGTTGAGATGTTTGTCGGCGTGGGCGCTTCGCGCGTGCGCGACCTGTTTGAACAGGGCAAGAAAAACGCACCTTGCATCATCTTCATCGACGAGATCGACGCCGTCGGTCGTCATCGCGGCGCTGGTCTTGGCGGCGGACACGACGAGCGCGAGCAGACGCTGAATCAGTTGCTCGTCGAGATGGATGGGTTTGAGTCAAATGATGGCGTGATCCTGATCGCCTCAACCAACCGCCCGGATGTGCTTGATCCCGCGCTACTCCGGCCAGGCAGATTTGATCGGCGTGTGGTCGTGTCGCGACCCGATGTGCGTGGGCGCGAAGGCATACTGAAAGTTCATACGCGCAAAATTCCCCTCGGTGAAGATGTCGACATCAGCGTCCTCGCCCGCGGCACACCTGGCTTCACAGGCGCTGACCTTGCCAATCTTGTCAACGAAGCAGCGCTGAATGCGGCGCGTTACAACAAGAAACTGGTCGCGATGGGCGACTTCGAGTTGGCGAAGGACAAGGTGCTCATGGGTGCCGAGCGCAAGAGCATGGTGATCTCAAACGAAGAGAAACGCGTCACGGCTTACCACGAGGCGGGCCATACGTTAGTTGGTCTTAAAGTGCCCAATGCTGATCCGGTCCACAAGGTGACGATCATTCCGCGCGGTATGGCGCTGGGTGTGACTCAACAACTGCCCGAGGGCGATCGCCACAATTACAGCGAAGAATATCTGTTGGGCCAGATTGCGATTCTGATGGGCGGCCGTATTGCCGAAGACACTTTCCTCGGCAGTATTACGACCGGCGCTTCCAACGATATCGAACGAGCCACCGAACTGGCGCGCGCGATGGTCTGCGAATATGGCATGTCAGAAATGGGGCCATTGACGTTTGGTAAAAAGGAAGAGCAGATATTCCTGGGACGCGAGATTGCGCAGCATCGCGACTTCTCCGAAGAGACGGCCATCAAGATCGATCAGCAAGTGAAGAAGATCGTCACCGCTCAATTCGAGCGCGCCAAGAGCATCATCGAGGACAATCGCGATACGATGGTGCGTCTCGCCGAGTGCCTGCTTGAACGCGAGTCGCTCGACAGCGTCGAGATTCGCCGCATCGTCGCGGGCCTTCCGCTCGACGAGGCGCAGCCGGTTACCGATGCCGTCGGCGACGAAGATCGACCACAACTAAAAGAACCCACGGCCAAGCCACTGAAGCCGATCCTCCCGCCTATTACCGGAGGCAATCCGGCACCGGCGTAAAAACGCGCGGGGGAAAAGGGACAAGGGTAAAGGGGAATGGGTAAAGACCTGTTCCCTTTTTCGTTTGCGTCAGCGCGAACGAGACAATCAGATTTTCCATTTATCTTTTATCAGTTTCCAATTGTCATTACCCATTACCCCTTCCCCTTTTCCCCTGCGTCTTCGCTTCCCGTATCATCTGAAACATGGTCCGCGAATGGCAGATATCGGGAGGTCGCACACTTCCAATCGGCGAACGCACGCTTGTGATGGGTGTGCTCAACGTGACGCCCGATAGCTTCAGTGACGGCGGCGAGTTTTTATCGTTCGATAACGCGCTCGCTCACGCCGAACAGATGATTGCCGAAGGCGCCGACATCATCGACGTTGGCGGTGAATCAACTCGCCCCGGCGGCGCTTCTATAGTTTCACCGGAAGAGGAGCTAAAACGCGTTCTGCCTGTTATCGAGGAACTTGCGAAGCGATCCGACGTCCCCATCTCTATCGACACAACGAAAGCTTCCGTCGCGCGTGCCGCGCTCGACGCCGGCGCGAGCATAGTCAACGACATCTCCGCGTTGCGATTTGATTTTCACATTGCCGACGCGGT
>DIYZ01000035.1:0-2149 GCA_002427845.1 Chloracidobacterium sp. UBA6041
CCTTGCTTCGAAGCAACTCAGATTCTGGTAGCCGCGCTTGGCACGGACGCGGCCACTATTGGGGCGGCCATGCTCGCGCGTGACGCCGCTGTTACGTGAGATTTCATATTTCAGATGTCAGATTATGTCAGATTTAAAATTTGAGATCCTTCTATCGCACCTCGCGATGCCGATCCGCCCACCACGTCCACAAAATCAACAGCCACGTCAGCGGAATCGCCACAATCACCATCATCTTTACGCTTGGCGGTGGTGGGCTAAAAATGTTTGCGACGTATAACACCGCCAACACGACCACGAAGGAAAGCAGTCCCCATTTGCCAATCCCGTCTTTAGCTCGCGTTATGCGAAGGTAAATCCAAACTCCGATCGCATACATTAGTGCTTCGACGACCACCGTTGCCAAACGTCGAGTTCCATAATCCCAGGCCCAGACGCGGCCCGCCCGGGTAAAGCGGCATGTCCGGGCGATGACTAACGAAATCCAGGACCCAATGACTCACCACTCCCAGCCAAATCACAACCGCGCCCGCTCGATAACGCGTGAAGACGTAACAATGAACACGCTTAGTTCTCCCGCGAATGTCACATTTTTGAAACCACTTTTGCGTAGTTTCAAGAGTTGAATTGCTTCAGCGCCTGCTTATATCACACGAAGGAACAACAGAATACTTTTCCGTGGACGTTCGCGATGACGAGAATTTGAAAAAGTTTGGTCATCTGATAAAGTACACAGACACTCTGTAAGAAGCAGTTTGGCCAGACGGGTTTTGTGGACCGCGGTCTACAGGTGGTTGTAGTCTGCCGCCGTTCGTTTTGAGTGCAGCCATGTCTGTGCTTTCCGGTTGCCAGTTGATCGACGGAATTCTGTTTTGAAGGATTAGCAAAGCTGCGGCGATGCCACAGATTTTTCATCACAGCACAAACGCACTCGCGAAGCTGACGATTTATGGCGCAGTTTTTATTCTGGTTGCCGCACTCTGGGTGACTGCGGAGTTGAATCGCTCGTCCTGGAACACCGGACAGTGGGTTGAACGGCAACAACCCGTCCAGTTTAGTCACAAGCACCACGTCGGCGACGACGGCATCGATTGCCGTTACTGTCATACGTCCGTAGAAACGGCCGCGTCGGCCGGCATGCCGTCAACAAACACCTGCATGAATTGTCATAAACAGATTTGGGCTGACAGCCTCTATCTCGAGCCGGTCCGTGCCAGCTTCCGCACAGGCAAACCGATCGAATGGATTCGCGTGCACGACCTGCCTGATTACGCTTACTTCAATCACAGCATTCACGTGAACAAAGGCGTCGGCTGTTCGACGTGCCACGGCCGGGTCGATGAGATGCCGATTGCTTATCAGGCTTCGACGCTGCAAATGGAATGGTGTCTCGGTTGCCATAGAAATCCAGAGAACTTTGTGCGTCCCGCAGACAAAATCTTTGATATGGAGTGGCGGCCGGAGAATAAGACGAAGGAAGAAATTGCTGAGGGTAGAACGCTGTTAGCGAATTATCACATTCAACCGCCGAAAGTCCTGACGAGTTGTTCAACCTGTCATCGTTGAAGCTGGCAGCGCAGGCGTCTCGCCTGTAGTCGCGAGGCGCAGCCTCGCTCAGTCTTTTTAAGTAGCGACGGAAAGCCACAGCCTTTCCGCACAGAAGGCGGCAAAGCCGCGGTGCTTTGATGAGTGAAGATCGTCACATTAATTTCAAGTTGATGCGTGAACGGATTCTTGCTTCGCAAGAGAACGGCGGACAAGATGTCCGCGCTCCCGGGAAAAGCTATTGGCGCAGTCTTGAGGAACTGGCTGACGCTCCCGAGTTTCGCGAATTCGTCGAACGCGAGTATCCACAGCACGCCGAGGAGTGGGACGACCCACTCGAGCGCCGCACGTTTTTGAAGTTGATGGGCGCATCGCTCGCGCTCGCGGGCCTGAGTGGCTGCGTATTTCAACCTCCGGAAAAGATTGTTCCTTATGTAAAGCAGCCCGAGGATAGCGTTCCCGGCAAAGCACTGTTCTTCGCGACAGCCTCGTCGCTGGGAGGGATTGCCACACCGCTACTGGCAAGAAGCAACGAGGGCCGTCCTACCAAGCTCGAAGGAAATCCCGATCACCCAAATAGCCGCAACAACGATCCACAGGATCG
>DIYZ01000035.1:2289-20614 GCA_002427845.1 Chloracidobacterium sp. UBA6041
GAGATTCGCAGCGCGCTGGATGAGCAGCGGCCGAAGCAAGGCGCGGGGCTGCGGTTCCTAACGGAGACGATTACCTCGCCGACGCTGGCCGCGCAGTTAAAAGCGATTCTGACGGAGTTTCCGCAGGCGAAGTGGCATCAGTATGAACCGGTGAACAACGACAACGCGCGCGCCGGCGCAATGATGGCCCTTGGTCAACCGGTTAACACAATCTACGACTTCAGCAAAGCCGATCGCATATTATCGCTTGACGCCGATTTCCTTGCGATATTACCCGGAACGCTTCGATATGCCCGCAACTTCGCGGCTCGGCGTCGAATCACCGAAGGCAAACATGAGATGAGTCGCCTTTACGTGATTGAGACGACGCCGACGACCACGGGCGCGAGCGCGGATCATCAGTGGTCAGTCAAGCCGACTGAAATGGAAAATGCGGCTTTGGCAATCGCCACTGGCCTTGGTGTCAAGGGCGTTCCGAGCGCACCATCGACAAGCGGCCTCGAAGCTATTGCGCGCGACCTTCAACAACATAAAGGCGCCAGCATCGTCATTGCCGGCAAAGAAGCACCACCTGACGTGCACGCCCTAGCTCATGCGATGAATGATGCGCTCGGAAATGTTGGTAAGACGGTTTTCTACACCGATCCTGTCGAGGCCAACTCAGTCGATCAAAGGCAGTCGCTTCAGGAATTGATTAGTGACATTGACGGCGGCCGCGTTGAGATGCTGGTGATCGTTGGCGGCAATCCGGTTTACAACACGCCTGCTGATCTCAAACTCGATAAGGACCGGATGTTCAAGACGAAGCTGCGAGTTCATCTCAGTCAATATCGTGATGAAACTTCCGAGCTTTGTCACTGGCACATTCCGGAATCGCACTATCTCGAAGCGTGGAGCGACACGCGTTCCTACGACGGCACGGTCACCATCGTCCAGCCGCTCATTGAGCCGCTCTATCAAAGCAAGAGCGCGCATGAGTTGCTGGCCGTGTTTACGCCGCAGTATGACCGCAAGCCTTACGACATCATTCGCGATTACTGGCAGCACCAGGGGCAGGCGGCAGGAGCAGGAGGCAGTCAGCAGCAAGGCGCTTCGCCCGTCGCTACTCCGTCCGCGGACTTCGAAAGCTGGTGGCGCAAGTGTGTTCACGATGGGTTTGTTCCGAACACTGCGTTGCGGACCAGGAGCGCTTCCGTCAATCCTGGAGGTCTATCGCAACCAAATGCGGGCGGCACGCCTGCGGTCCCAGGCGGAAGCCCGACCGTCAGGGAAGGCTCGAATAGCGGTACGTTCGAACTCGTCTTCCGCACCGATCCAACAATCTACGACGGCCGCTTCGCAAACAACGGCTGGTTGCAGGAGCTGCCAAAGCCGCTGTCAAAACTAACCTGGGACAACGCCGCGCTCGTTAGTCCCAACACGGCGAAGCAACTTGGTCTGGAAAAAACTATTGGCCGCAAAGGCGGCGACATTTACGTCGACACGCTGAAGATCACTTACCAGGGAAGAACGTTTACCGACCCCGTCCCCACCTGGATCACGCCGGGCCAACCAGACGGCGTCATTACCGTTCATCTCGGTTACGGCCGCAAACGCGCGGGACGTGTCGGCAATAATCATGGCTTCAACGCTTATGAGATTCGCACGTCTGATTCACCCTGGTCCGCGAGCGGCGTCCAGGTTGAGAAAGCCGGCGTGCAGCATCTACTAGCCGTTACGCAGCTTCATTTTATGTTGGAGGATCGCAACTTCAGCAAAGAGGACCGCGACGTTCTGCGTTCACAGACGCTTGAGGAATATCTGAAAGGCACGCCCGCGGGCGAGACACACGACCCTCCGCCCGACGACACGCTCTACCATCCCGAACTTTTCGATTACCAGAATCAGGGCAATGGCTTGAACTACGCCTGGGGCATGGCGATCGATTTGAACAACTGCGTCGGCTGCAATGCCTGCACCATCGCCTGCCAGTCAGAAAACAACATCCCCGTGGTTGGCAAAGAGCAAGTAGTTCGCAGCCGTGAGATGCACTGGATTCGCGTTGACACTTACTTCAAAGGCGAAGACGCAAACAATCCTGAAGCGACAAACTTCATGCCCGTGCCCTGCATGCATTGCGAGAACGCGCCGTGCGAACCCGTCTGCCCGGTGCATGCCACGGTCCATAGCGCTGAAGGCCTGAACGACATGGTCTACAACCGCTGCGTGGGCACCAAATATTGTTCGAACAACTGTCCGTACAAAGTGCGCCGTTTTAATTTCTTTTTGTATCAGGATTGGGAGACACCCACTTACCAGTTGATGCGCAATCCCGAGGTAACCGTGCGCAGTCGCGGCGTGATGGAAAAATGTACTTACTGCGTGCAGCGCATTCAGGGCGCCAAGATTCAGTCGGAACTTGAAGGAAGGAAAGTGCGTGACGGGGAAATCGTGACGGCCTGCCAGGCAGTGTGCCCGACGGAGGCAATCGTTTTCGGGGACGTTAACGATCCCAACAGCCGCGTTTCAAGGTTGAAGGCAGAGCAGCGGAACTATTCCCTGCTGGCGGAGTTGAACACGAAGCCGCGCACTACGTATTTGTCGGCGCTTCGGAATCCGAACCCGGAGATTAAGTAGGACAGGCATTCCTGTCTGTCATCAGATGCGAGAGATCGCGTTGAGGATAGATTTGACCGTTCTCAGTGCCGTAGGCACAAGATGTTTATAGACGTGAGACTAGCATTTCCCTTAGCCCATTTATGGGCGTCATAGAAATATTTCGCTCCTGCGGAGCTGGGACATTTTTAATGAATCGGGGGCTATAAACATTTCGCCGCTACGCGGCTGTCGGAAGAACTCAAGCGCTTCAATTATTTGCTCTGAATTGTTTAATTAGCGAATGCCAATCGAAGCACACAACGAAGGTCCGATTCACACGACGGCGCCGGTTGCACCGGGGCTGACGTTTGCGTCCGTGACCGACAAGATCAGCTCGATCGTGCTAAAGCGGAAAACGCCGGTCGGTTGGTTCATTGGGTTTGCGATCTCGTTTGTGCTCTTCCAACTACTGCTGCTGACGATTACCAAGCTCCTCTTCGAGGGCATCGGACTATGGGGCGTTAACATTCCCGTCGCCTGGGGAATGGATATTCTAAATTTCGTTTGGTGGATCGGAATCGGCCACGCCGGCACGTTGATCTCGGCAATTCTACTTTTACTCAGGCAACAGTGGCGTACGTCCATTAACCGCTTTGCGGAAGCAATGACCTTGTTTGCCGTCGCCCAGGCGGGCATGTATCCGCTCATGCACCTGGGCCGTCCCTGGCTGGCTTACTGGCTGTTTCCCTATCCCAACACGATGGGCATTTGGCCGCAGTTTCGCAGTCCCCTGATGTGGGACGTCTTTGCCGTTTCCACTTACGCCACCGTCTCCGCGATATTTTGGTTTGTCGGCTTGATTCCCGACTTCGCAACGCTGCGGGATCGCGCGCGCAGCAAGCCCTTCCAGATCGTTTACGGAATGCTGGCGATGGGTTGGCGTGGCTCAGCGCGACACTGGCATCGTTACGAAATGGCGTATCTGCTGCTGGCGGGACTGGCCACGCCGCTGGTGCTTTCCGTGCACACAATCGTCAGCCTCGATTTCGCGGTTGGGATCATTCCGGGCTGGCACGCGACGATTTTCCCCCCTTACTTCGTTGCCGGAGCGATCTATGCGGGCTTCGCGATGGTCCTCTTGCTGACGATTCCTTTGCGAAAAGTTTACGGCCTGGAAAGCTTCATAACGATGCGCCACATGCACAACATGGCCAAGGTAATGCTCGCGACGGGTTTGATTGTCGGCTACGGCTACATTATCGAAGCGTTCTTCGGGTGGTACAGCGGCAACAGATACGAGCGTTACATGATCTGGAACCGCATGCACGGGCCTTACGCTTACTACTACTGGGCGTTGATTCTCTGCAACATCATCACGCCGCAGTTTCTCTGGATCAAGAAGATACGATCGAACCTGTTGGTGCTGTGGTTGATCTCGATTGTCGTGAGCATCGGCATGTGGCTGGAAAGATTCGTGATTGTGGTCACCAGCCTGCATCGCGACTTTTTGCCGTCGTCGTGGGGCATGTATCAGCCCTCGACGTGGGATTGGACGATGTTCATAGGCACGATCGGATTCTTCTTTACTTTGCTGTTTCTGTTCCTTCGCTTCCTGCCAATGATTTCGATCTTCGAAATGCGCACGATTTTGCCGGGGGCGGAAGTTGAGGAGTAACCAGATCGCAGAAGGCAGGAGGCAGGAGGCAGGAGCAAGGCGAGGCGACAGTAGCCCGACCGTAAGGGAATTGAACATCAGTTCAGAGTACAAGCTTTAGCTTGCGTTCTTTCGCAGGTCAGCAACCTGAAGGTTGGACTCTAAACTACCAGCGAGTAACAGAAGTTGATGGACGCGAGTTAGCAATGGCTGAAGACGACAACAACGAGCCGTGGGAACATGATTTGGAGGACCCGGAGCCTTTTCATCACGAAGCGTCCGGATCTTCGCATGGCCGCGGGCGCGGGACGCCGGCGCTCTACGGCGTCATGGCTGAGTTTGATAATCCGTCGGTTTTAGTTGCGGCGGCGCGGCGAACTTACCAGGAAGGATATCGGCGGATAAATGGCTATTCACCTTATCCGATTGAAGAGCTTTCGGAGGCGATTGGGTTTAAGGGCATGACTCTACCGTTGATTGTTCTGATCGGCGGAATAGTCGGCGGGCTGGGCGGCTTCTTCATGCAGTACTGGATGGAAGTTATCAATTACCCTTTGAATGTTGGCGGCAAACCCTACAACAGTTGGCCGGCGTTCATTCCGATTACTTTCGAATGCACGGTTTTGTGCGCGGCGTTTGCGGCGGTGTTGGGAATGCTGATGCTCAACAAACTGCCGCAGCCATACCACCCCGTATTCAATGCGCCAAATTTTGCACTGGCCACTCGCGATCGCTTCTTCCTTGTGATCGAAGCAAACGATCCAAAATTTATACACCGCGAAGTGCTGCAGTTTATGGGCACGCTGGGCGCCAGAGATGTTAGCGATGTGGAAGTCTGAAAGACAGGCGGCAGACGGCAGACGGCAGACGGCAGGAAATCAATTCCTTCGTTTGCCGGACGGTGCTTCTTCGTCTCGTTCTGTTTCCTGCCTCCTGCTTAGTGCCGTCTGCCTCCTGTTTTTCACCGGCTGCCGGCGCGATATGCAGGACCAGCCGAAGATGAAGCCTTATCGATCATCCACTTTCTTTAGAGACGGATTGTCGATGCGACCGCCGATTGAAGGCACGGTGCCGCGGGGTTTTTTAAAAACTGATACCGAATTTTTTACCGGCAAGAAAGCCGGCAAAGGCAACGCTGCGGCCGCGCAAACTCCTGCGGGCCCGCAACCCGGTGCAACTGCGAATTCCGGCGCGACGCCTCAAGGGGCCGCGGCTTACCCGGACGATGTCGAGACTTTCCCAATTCCGGTGACGCCACAAATAGTTAAGCGTGGCAAAGAGCGTTACGAAATTTTCTGTGTAGAGTGTCACGGTCTGACGGGCAACGGTGACGGAATGATTGTCAGACGCGGCTTTCGCCGGGCGGCTTCGTTTAATGATGATCGGTTGCGGCAAGCGCCGGTCGGCCACTTCTTCGATGCCATTACAAACGGCTGGGGCGCGATGCCGAGTTATGCGCCGCAGATACCGCCACAGGATCGCTGGGCCATCATCGCCTACGTGCGCGCGTTGCAATTGAGTCAGCAGAAGCAAACCGGGGCGCCCGCAACTCCAGCAGCACCGAAGGGCCCGCCCGCTGCTCAAAGCGGAGGACAACACCCTTGACGAGCGCCTCTTACACCGCACCGCCGGGCGTCAAACGCCTGCAACAGCGCGCATTGGTCGTTGGTGTTGTGTTCACGATCTTGTTTGCGGTGGGGTTAGTCCTGGATCGCGCGCAGTTTTTCCATTCTTACCTGCTGGCTTTTGCGTTTTGGGGAGGAATCTCGATTGGCTCACTCGCGCTCTTGATGTTGCAACACCTGACCGGCGGCGGCTGGGGTCTGGTTATCCGACGCGTGCTCGAAGCGGCAACGCGGACGCTGCCGCTGGTGCTGATTCTGTTTGTGCCGATTGTGGTTGGCGCCCACTGGATTTATCGTTGGACGGACGCCGCAGAGATCGCTAAACACCCGACGTTGACGGAAAAGGCAAAGTATTTGAACCTGCCGTTCTTTACCATCCGGGCGGCAATTTATTTCGCCATCTGGTTGTTACTGGCTTTCTTTCTTAATCGCTGGTCGAAATTGCAGGACGAAACCGCGAATCGCGAGTTCACGAAACGCATGAGAGTGCTCAGCGGACCGGGGATGGTACTGTTTGTTTTCACGGTGACGTTTGCCTCGATCGACTGGTTTATGTCGTTGGATCCAGAATGGTCGTCCACGATCTTCGGCTTCCTTTTCGTCGGCGCCTGGTCTTTGAGCGCGCTCGCTTTCGTCATCGCCGTGATGGCGATGTTGTCAAAAACCGAACCGATGAATAAAGTGGTCGCGCAGTTACACTTTCATGATCTAGGCAAACTGCTCCTGGCGCTGGTCATGCTCTGGTCCTATTTTGCTTTTTCGCAGTTTCTGATCATCTGGTCGGGCAATTTGCCGGAGGAGATTCGTTGGTACCTGCCCCGGACGCGTGGCGGCTGGGGCGCGGTAGCCCTGGCGGTGGTAATCCTTCATTTCGCGCTGCCATTCCTGTTTTTGCTGTCGCGATCCTTAAAGCGTAACGCGTCTAAGTTGGCGATAGTCGCGATCCTGATACTGGTGATGCGGCTGTTTGATTACCTTTGGATGATTGCGCCGGCTTATACCGGCGAGCATTTCCACCTGAGCTGGATGGACTTTGTTGGCCCAATTGGAATCGGCGGCTTGTGGTTGGCGGCGTTTGCCGGAGCGTTAAGTAAACGGGCTTTGATTCCAATTAACGATCCGTTGTATGAAACGGTGCTCGAGCAAAGACACGCCCACGCGGGCCACTGAGTTGAACGATGGCTGGAACTACACACAACGGAAACGGACACGGGCACATCACCGAGACGCCGGACGTGTCGCACATCAAGAACGTCGATGTTACGCATGAAGCTAGTGATGTCAACGTTGGCGGAATTCTCAAGTTCGTGCTGGGCCTGACGATCTTTGCAGTCTTCGTACAGGTTCTTATGTGGGGCATGTTTAGATTGCTGAACGCGCAGGAAGAACGTAAGGACCCGCCATCGGGACCGATGGCGATGACCGAGCAGGAGCGGCGGCCGCCCGATCCGAAATTGCAGGCGGCGCCGGGCTTTGGCGTGAAGCTGGAAAATGGTCAATGGGTGCCCCTTGAAAATGGAAAGCCGCAGGCTGAATACCGCGTGCTTCGCGGGCAGTGGGAAGAGGTGCTAAAGGAAGGCGTGCGGGATCAATCCGGCAAGGTTGTTGGTTTACCGATCGATCAAGCGATGCAGCAAGTGGTTCAAAACGGCTTGCCGTCGAGGGTTAAGGAAATTCCGCTGGCGGGTCCGGGCAATCGCGCCGAGGATTACGGCGTTGATATGCCGACCGCCGCGAGTTCCGGACGAACGACGGAGAAGAGAAGGCAATGAAGAAAGTGAGCAGTGAGCAGTGTGCAGTGAGCAGTGTGCAGATGGCGGGTAACGATTACTCTGCGCGCTTTTTGCGGCTTTGCCGCCATCCAGTGCGGAAAGGGCGGGGTCCCCAGCGGGGCAGCCCCGCTGGGGTGCTAGTCTTTGCCTTTCCGACAGCCCTTGCTTATCAACTTTGCGAGGCTGCGCCTCGCCTGTGGAACGGAGGCGCAGCCTCGAACTCCGCTTTGGTCCAGGTGCCGGTAAGCCGCAGGCTTACCGCACTGGAACGCGGCCAAGCCGCAAACAGCGCGGCGAGCGTTTTTTCCCTACTGCTCACTGCTCACTGCCCACTGCTCACTATTTTACTGTTGCTGCTTACTGCTCACTGCTCACTGCCGACTGTCAACGCGCAGATAGTACCGAAAGGCAACTCGCCTCTCTACAGTTCGCGGCCTTATGAAGCCAGAGCCCCGAGCGGTTTGCCAACAGCTCTGAACGGGGTCGGTATTGATCAGAAGCTTAATGAACAACTGCCGCTTGATTTGGTGTTGCGCAACGAGCAGGGCGAGAACGTCAGGCTGGGTGATTACTTTGGCAAGAAACCCGTGGTGCTGTCGCTGGTCTATTACCAGTGTCCCATGCTTTGCAATCAGGTACTCAACGGGATGGTGACGGCCTTCAAAGTCATGTCGTTTGCGCCGGGCAAGGACTTTGAAGTGGTGACGGTGAGTTTTGATCCGCGGGAAACGCCGGCCCTCGCTGCGGCGAAGAAGCAAACCTATGTTGACTATTTGCCGGAAGCGAAGCGCGCTCAAGCAAATGCCGGCTGGCATTTTTTGACTGCCGACGAAAACAGCATCAGCCGCATCACCAGTGCCGTCGGTTTTCGTTATCACTGGGACGAGGCTACAAACCAATTCGTGCATGCGAGCGCGATTTACGTTGCGACGCCTCAGGGAAAACTTGCGCGCTACTTCTATGGCATCGAATACGCGCCGCGTGACCTGCGTCTCGGTTTGATTGAGGCGGCCGACAACAAGATTGGCTCGCCGGTCGATCAGTTACTGCTTTATTGTTACCACTACGACCCGGCAACGGGAAAATACGGCGCCGTTGTGATGAACATAATGCGGGCTGGAGGAATAGTGACCTTAATCGTTATCGGAGCGATGTTTTTGGTGCTGCGCAGGCGCAACGCTGCCAAACCTGGTTTGCGAGCGGGAGGCGCGGCTTAGTTTTATGCAGACGTCGTGGATTCCATTCATTCCGCAAAGTGCTTCCACTGTCTCCGGCAGGGTCGACGCGCTCTATTTTTATCTTTGCGGCGTCACCGTCTTCTTTACGCTGCTTATCTCCGGCGTGCTGATCTTTTTCGTTGTCAAATATCGCCGCCGCTCGCCCTTTGAGATCCCGCGGCCCATCGCCGGCTCGCACAAACTGGAAACGATCTGGTCGGTGATTCCTTTCCTGATCGCGATGAGCATGTTTGCCTGGGGCGCGCAAATTTATTTTCAGAACTCCCGTCCCCCGAAAAACGCCGCTGAGATTTATGTGGTGGGCAAGCAATGGATGTGGAAGATTCAACACTCAACCGGACAGCGCGAGATAAATGAACTGCACGTGCCTGTCGGCCGCAAGATCAAACTGATCATGACCTCTGAGGATACGATACACGACTTTTACATCCCCGCTTTTCGTATCAAAGAGGACGTGATACCAGGCCGGTATACCACCCAATGGTTTGAGGCGACGCAGCCGGGGACCTATCACCTTTTCTGTGCTGAATATTGCGGTATGAATCACTCAGGGATGATTGGTTCAGTAATCGTCATGCAGCCAACCGAATTTGATAACTGGCTGAGCGGCAACTCGAGCCAGCAATCGCCGGCCGTTGCCGGCCAACAGCTTTTTCAGTCGCTCGGTTGTGTTTCATGTCACGGCGCTAATGGCGAAGGTGGACGAGGACCCGCTCTGGCAGGGCTCTTTGGGCGGCAGGTCTTTCTAACGAATGGCCAAACACTGATTGCCGACGAAGGTTACATACGCGAGTCGATCGAGAATCCACAGGCCAAGCTGGTTTCCGGGTTTGGACCGATCATGCCGACGTTTCAGGGTCAGGTAAGTCCGGAGCAACTGATCGAAATCATGGCCTTCATTAAGTCGCTGCAAATTACCAATCCCCAGCAGACGACAGCGCCGAATCCGAAAGCGCAAACTCCGGCGGCGCCGAGCGCGACTCCGGCGCCGAATAAACAGTAGTTCTGTAGCAAGAGTTATGAAAGCACCCGAAACATTCGAAATACCCGCGGCGGCGCGCGTTAACTACATCAACGCGCAATACGGTCTCAAGTCGTGGCTGCTGACGAAGGACCATAAGCGCATTGCGCTGTTGTATCTCGGCTCGATTACTTTTTTCTTCTTCATTGGCGGTCTTTACGCAATGATGATTCGCCTCGAGCTATTAACACCGCAGGGCGATTTCCTTTCTTCTACCACTTATAACAAGGTGTTCACGCAGCATGGGATCATCATGGTCTTCTTCTTTTTGATCCCCTCGATTCCCGCGACCCTGGGAAACTTTCTCGTGCCGATGATGATTGGCGCAAAGGACCTGGCGTTTCCGCGGATAAATCTGTTGAGCTGGTACATCTATCTACTCGGCGGCGTCATTACGATCTACGCACTGCTTGCCGGCGGCGTAGATACAGGGTGGACTTTCTACGCGCCCTACAGCACGACGTTTTCCAATTCTTATGTGATTGCAGCGGGCCTGGGGATATTTATCAGCGGTTTCTCCTCGATCCTTACCGGACTCAACTTCATCGTTACCATTCATACGATGCGCGCGCCGGGCATGACCTGGTTTCGGTTGCCGCTCTTCATCTGGGCACACTATGCGACGTCTCTGGTCATGATCCTGGGGACGCCGGTCATCGCGATAACAATTTTGCTCCTGGCGTTTGAACGGCTGGCCCACGTTGGCATTTTCGACCCGGCCGTGGGCGGAGACCCGGTCCTGTTCCAACACCTCTTCTGGTTTTATTCGCACCCGGCTGTCTACATCATGGTGCTCCCATCGATGGGCGTCGTTAGCGAGCTAATCGCAAACTTTTCCCGCAAAAATATTTTTGGCTACAAGTTTGTGGCCTTCTCGAGTTTGGCAATTGCAGTGTTTGGTTTTCTGGTTTGGGGTCATCACCTTTTTGTGGCCAGCCAGTCAGTTTATGCGGGCATGATCTTTTCCTTTCTCAGTTTTGCGGTGGCCATTCCTTCAGCGATTAAAGTCTTCAACTGGACGGCCACGCTCTATAAAGGTTCGATCTCTTTCGACACCCCCATGCTTTATGCGCTGGGCTTTATCGGACTATTTACGATTGGCGGAATGACGGGGCTATTCCTGGCCTCGCTCGCGATTGATGTTCATGTCAGCGATACGTATTTCGTCGTTGCCCACTTCCACTACATCATGGTGGGCGGCGCGCTGCTGGGTTATCTGGGCGGACTGCATTACTGGTGGCCCAAGATTAGTGGGCGCATGTATCCCGAAGGCTGGGGCCGGTTCTCGGCGCTGGTGGTGTTCGTCGGTTTCAACCTGACGTTTCTGCCGCAATTTGTTGCCGGCTACCTGGGCATGCCGCGGCGTTATCACGCGTATCCGCCCGAGTTTCAAGTGTTCAATGTGTTGTCGTCGGCGGGAGCATCGATCCTGGGCGTGGGGCTTTTGATACCGTTAATTTATCTCGTTTGGTCGATGCGATATGGCAAGCGCGCGGAAGCAAACCCGTGGCACCTGCCGGGACTCGAGTGGCGCACCGCGTCGCCGCCGCCCACCGAAAATTTCCTGATCACTCCAGTTGTAACCTGGGAGGCATATGAGTTTGCTCCGCCGGAAGAGATGCAGGTAATTGGAAAGTTTAGAGAGGGAACGGATTTGGACGCGCCAATCATCGGCAAGTCGTAGGACAGATATTAACAAGGACCACGGCGCTCAGGCGTCTTCGCGGTTTATTTCAGATTTTCAGATTCTGGATTTCGAATTGGAGAAGGATTTGGCAGAAGGTCTAGCAATGGAGCACAAGGCAAGCCATCCGGCGCTGCAGCACCACTTCGAGAATCTCGAGCAACAGCGCGAGGCAGGGACGCTCGGAATGTGGGTTTTTCTGGTCACCGAGATCATGTTCTTTGGCGGAATGTTTTTGGCCTACACGCTTTACCGCACTAAATATCCGCAGGCATTTGCCTCCGCCAGCAATCACCTTTCACTGCCCCTGGGCACAATCAACACCGGCGTATTGATTCTCAGCAGCTTTACGATGGCCCTGGCGGTTTACAGTGCGCAGACGGGCAAACGGCGCGGGCAGATCGTCTGCCTGGCGCTGACGCTTCTGCTCGGTCTTACGTTTTTAGGAATCAAGGCAATCGAATATCACGACAAGTATGTAGACCATCTTATCCCCGGCAGACTAATTCCCGGGCGGCCCTTTGACGCGAGCGGCGTGCACCTGTTGCCGGGCGCTGCCAAACAAAATGTCGAGATGTTTTACTGGATCTATTTCGCGATGACCGGCATGCACGCGGTTCACATGATCATCGGGGTGGGATTGCTTTCCGTGATCCTTTATTTTGCCGCGCGCGGGCGCTACGGTCCGGAGTATCACAATCCGGTTGAGATATCCGGTCTCTATTGGCACTTCGTAGACATCATTTGGATATTTTTATTTCCGTTGCTCTATTTGTTGGGCCGGCATTTGGAACACTGAATATGGTCAGCGAGTCACAGGCGCATCGCCTGGAACATAATCTCCCCAGGCAGGAATGTCTGTCCAACTGCGTATGAGCGAACACATCGTTCCTTTAAGAATCTACATAACGATATTTCTCGCCTTGCTGGTGGGAACAGGTCTTACTGTCTGGGCGGGCGGGCACGATTTTCCGGGCTCGTTGAATGTAATCATCGCGCTGACAATCGCCGTGATTAAAGCTACCCTGGTCGTGCTTTATTTCATGCACGTACGCTACAGCTCGCGACTCATCTGGGTGGTCTTCACCGCAGCATTATTCTGGTTGGGAATTCTTTTCGCGTTGACCTTGAGTGATTACTGGACCAGAGGCTGGCTGCCGATCAGTTGAATTTCGCGACTAAACACCTTCCGATCGATATAGCTTCATATCACGCACGACCACCACGTTCTTACAAGCCGGGCATTCCAATTTGATAGTGGCGTCGGAAGTTCTGATAGGCGCCGCGCAATAAGGGCAGGGGCCTTTTACCTCGTTCAGCGTGAAAAGATCGCGCATCATGAAAAGCGGCAAAACCAATCCGGCTAGGAGTAACGGTATGCCAAAGAAAAGCCCGATGCTCGAGCCATCTCCCAGAGTGAGACTGATAACCAGACCCGCGATGAAGAGAATTAATCCCACCGCAATGGCGAAGGAGAACCTGTAGGCACTATCAAAAGTTCGTCCTGACTTTGCCGTGGCTGGTTCTTTGGTGCTCATTTGTCAAACCCTTCTTCGACGGATTAGTAAGCTGCGGCGTTCGGGGAATTGATTTTTACTGCCGCTGCCAACCACTTGTCAATGCTTGTCGGGAGCGCAGACAACCGGTTTGTAATGAGCGTCGAGGCGCGAACCGCTTGTGTTAACTTTGCCCGCCTCTGCTTCAGTGACTTTGCTGCTTGAGGCGGGGGTAATACCCCCCTTCCTGACCTTGAGGTTATGAGTCTTGAGTGTGATCCGTGACTCTTGATACTTGAGGACCTCCCGGTTGTCCGCTGGGCACTTCGCTGGTTCGTGGTTATAATCACCGTTTCCTATGATGACTACAAAGACTAATACAATCAGCGAAACTCCATTCGTGACTTATCTGAACCAACATGGCGAAGAGACCTGGGCGGCAACCTTGACCGCACTCTTGCGCTTCGTTCATGACGTCGACAAGAGTGCCACGCAGAACTGGTTTGCGTTCTACCCGCTTTCATTGTTTCACGCCTTTCAGCAAGCCGCGGATCCGGAAAAGCTCGCGCGGGAATTGCTTCTACAAGGTCATTTCCAGCTCAAGGATCAGATCGATTCGTCGCACAAATTTCTCTATGGCCACCGCTATTGGCCGGAGGTAAAGAAAGCGATCGAAGCGTTCGTCGCTAATTTCAACGCCGCAGACAATGCTTCCCTTTCGGATCAGATTCTCAAAGTCGCCCGTGAGGTCGCTCAAACATCGAAGGTTGATGAATCGCTCGTCGTAGGTATTACGGCGGCAGGTTTCATGACCGTGGAACAGTCGGGGGTTGTCAACTTCCAGAATGCCAAAGGGGCGATCTTACTTGACCGCAAGCATGCGAAAAAATCTCCGGAACAGGTTCTGCGCGAACGCGCCGTGGACGATAGCCAGGGGCTCCTGGGCTTTCTGAAAACTGTCGATAAGAAGTGGACCATCACTTACGATGAAAACGACGACAGCGCTAAGTACAAGATGAATCACGAACAGGATATGGCCTGGGGGGCCGCCGACGATCGCACGCGCAACTGGCGCGAGATCGATCCGCGTCGCCCCGAAGGTCCGATTCCGGTTGAATGTCGTTCGGCATCGTGCGGCACCTGCTGGGTCGGAATTCTGGGTGGCGTGGAAAAACTTTCCGACGTCGCCGCGCGCGAGGGAAAAAAGATCAAGGAGTTTGGCTACATCGATACGACGGAACCGAAGCCGCTTATTCGCCTCGCTTGCCAGGCCAGGGCATTGGGCGCTGTCTCAATAGTTATCCCGCCCTGGAATGGCGTCTTTGGGAAGTACCTGCGATCACTGAAACAAACAAGTGAAGAAAGCGTCGAGTAGTTCTCCTCAGTTTTCCCCGCTGCTTTTCGTCCTCGCTGCGGCTGTGCTCTGGAGCACCGGCGGGCTCTTTATCAAGTGGACCTCAATCTCGGGGCTGGAACTTTCCTTTGGCCGTTCGTTGCTGGCGGCGATCACGGTGGCGATCTTCACGAGGCATGAAGGCTTTGGCCTCAACCGCGTCACGGCGCTAGCTTCGGTGCTTTACGCCGCCCTGCTGATTCTCTTCGTGATGGCGACGAAGGAAACTACCGCCGCCAATGCGATCTTCCTGCAATACACCGCTCCTGTATATCTGCTAATCCTCGAACCGTTGCTCTACAAAGAAAAGTTTCGCTCGCGCGATCTGATCACGGTCACTATTTGCGTTCTTGGCATGTCACTCTTTTTTGTCGGCAAGCTGCGGCCGCAGGATGTTACCGGCAATCTGCTGGCGCTGGCTTCAGGTTTTTGCTTCGCCTGTTATTTCCTGTTGCTGCGTCACTCCAAATCCCGTGCGGTCAATCGCGCTTCATCGGTAATTTACGGAAACCTCCTGGTCGTACTGATTGCCGCGCCGGCTGGCTTGAAAGTGCTTCCGAGATTGAGCTCGCATGATGCCCTGAGCGTGGTTTACCTGGGCGTGGTCCAGATTGGTTTGGCCTATACGCTGTTTACGGTGGCGATGGCCCGCGGTGTTCGCTCGCTCGATGCGGGAATCATTGGCTACGTTGAGCCAGTATTGAATCCGATTTGGGTGTATCTGGTTTTGGGTGAACGGCCCACGCAATGGGCGTTAGTTGGCGGAGCAATTATCGTTATTGCAGTCGTCTGCCATACGCTTATTGAGGCACGTCGGGGACGACGACTAGTCGAACTGGCTTGAGGGACGTAATCCGCAGATTCCGCAGATTACACAGATGGGAAACAAGTGGGCGCAGATGAATGCCGTTGTAATCTGTGGAATCTGCGGAATCGGTGGATAAACTGAGTGCGAAGCACTTCTGATCTGCTCTCAACATTTCATCCACCATCGGCTCGCTGTTTGGCCGCCGCGGCGAGGGCTCGCAAGCGTTCAACCTTCTGTTCGAAAGTCTCGCCGGCAACGGGTCCTGTGTCCACCACGCCGCAGTAAGTAGATCGGAGCATCAATGTACGATCCGCTTGTCCGGTTGGCTTGTGTTCGGCGGATACCGCAGCTACTGAAGCTGCCGCAGGCGCGGTGGCGGCAGGATCCACCTCTGATGGTTCCGGCTCTACAGAAGCGGGCGCTGCCTGTTGAACTTCCGGAGCCGCAATGGATGGGGCAGCAGCTTCGGCGACTGTCGGAGCGGCTGACGCTGCCGGAGCGACTGGACCACCACCCTCCTCAGCGCGTTGTTTTGCTCCCGCAGCCACTGCCTTCAGTCGAGCCACTTTCTGTTCGAAAGTTTCGCCGGCCACTGGTCCGGTGTCGGCCACACCCGCGTAGGTCGAACGCTTATTCAGTTGCCGATTGGGCTCGGCTCCAGCTTTAGGCGCGGCAGATTTTTGCGACGGAGCGGCAGCAGCAGCCTTAGGTGCTGCGGGCTTTGGGGCGCTCGCAACAGCAGGTTGCGCTGGAGCAGTCGGAGCCGCCGCCGGCTTGGCGGGTGCCGGCGCATGTCCCGTCGTTTCCATGACAAACACGCCGCGCGCATCTTTCTTGATGACCGGCAAAGTGCCGCCCGCCGCTTGCAGCAGAGCTGAAAGCTCAGCCTCCACAAAACGACTTTGCTTCTGCGGATCACGCACGTGTCCCAAAGGCGGGCCCATGTAAAACGTGCCGCACGTTTGACACTTGAAAAGCACGTCATCGCCGCGGAGATGAATTTCGGCGAGCTCGCCCGCGGTCCGCAGTTGTTTTAGGTGACCGTTACATAGTTTCCCCTTTTCGTTTTTCTCATTGCACACAGTTTGCGCATTGGTGATCCTCTTTGGCACCGGCGCCGTTGCTGTAGTGGAAGAAACCTGTTCGGTTGAGCTCGCTTCAGCGGCAGTTGTCATGGCGGCTAGTTGCTTTCCCAGGTGCTGGTGTTCGAGTACAGCGCAAATCTTACAGAGTTGGTTAAATGCACGTCAATGAATGAAGGATTTGTAGGGACAGAGCTTGTCCCGCCCGTTGCTGGATGTGGCGATATTTGAAAGACGGAAACCCGAAGCAATCCGGGCAGGGACAAGCTCTGCCCTACAATTCAGCCGTGTTATCCTCAAACCGCAAATGCTAAAAGATCTAATCGGCGCGCTTTGGCGTCGAACACCGAAAGGCCTGCGTCGCTGGACGGTGAGGGTAAGCCATCCTCGCTTTGGGGTGACAGCAGGAGCAATCGTTACCGACGCCGCCGGCCGTGTGTTATTGCTCAAACACCGGTTTCGCCCCGGCGCAGGATGGGGCATGCCTGGTGGTTTCATGGAGGAAGGTGAACAACCTGAGGAGGCTTTGCGGCGCGAGTTACGCGAAGAGATTGGGCTGGAAGTTCAGCAAGTAAAACTGTTTGCGACACGCGCCTTCCTCGAGCCAAAGCAAGTGGAGATAGTTTTTCTTTGTCAGGCCGTTGGTGATCCTGACGTGCTCGGTTTTGAAATCCAGAAAGCTGCCTGGTTTTCTCCGGAAGACTTACCGAAAGAGCTACCAGAAGATCAGGCGCAGTTGATAAAACGAGCTCTTCGCGATGGAGCGAGCGTACAGGATTGATGTATGCTGTGCAGCGCAAAACGTAACCGCAGTGATGAGTAATGAGTGATGGGTGATGAGTTGTGAATATGAAGTCACAACCCGTTGCTTTCCACTCATCACTCATAAACTCATCACTCATCACTTATTAGTTGGAGAAGAAAATGGTAGATCTGATTCCGTCGTCGGACACAGTAATGCAGATTCTGAAGCGCACCGGCGCATTTCGTGAGGGCCATTTCGTCTATCCTAACGGCAAGCATTCACCACACTACTTTCAGATGCCGCTGGCTTTTCGTTACTACGATACGGCGCGCGTGCTGGCAGTCGCACTGAGCAGAAAATTTCGCGTCGATCGCGACATCTCGAGCCAGCTACCCAAGGTTTCAATTATTAGTCCCAGCTCGGGCGGCATTCCTGTGGCTTTCGGCGTGCGCGATGCGCTGAGCGCGGAGCAAATCTACTGGGCCGAGCAGGAGGGCGGCAAACGAATGTTTCGCCAGTACATAAACAAGGGCGAGGTGAATCCCTGCATTCTCGTTGACGACATAATCAGAAGCGGCCACGCGATTGAGGAAACAGCCGCGCTGGTGAAAGAACTGGGCGCGAACGTTATCGGCTGCGGCGCAATTGTCCGCTTCACTTCCGCGCCGGACAAACTGGGCGATTTTCCGATCAGATCACTGGTTGAGTTTGACGCGCATATGTACGACGGCGGTGACTCCTGCGTTGATTGCAGGAATAACGCGCCGATTGAGCACGTGCGTTTTTAGAGAACGGTGAGCAGTGAGCGATAAGCAGTAAGCAGTAAGCAGTGAGGGGGCATAAGGCGCATACTGCATAATCCCTACTCCCTTCTGCTCACCGTTCTGCTTACTGCTCACGGCTTACTGTTGCTGTTTCTTCTTATCGGTTCGCTCATATTGTGAAATTACCCGCTCCGCAGAATCAGCGACTTACAGTCACAGTTCTCCCATAATGTGAAAAAGGATTCTCGCATAAGGTGAAATTATCCAGAAGATTTCGCGCATATCTTGATAATTTCCAAATCGCTCGGGATCAGCGAGGCCGGCAAAGAATTGCTTGCAAGATCGTCTGTTTTATACAATGTGTCATACAGTACAGTTGAAATCCCTAGAGTTGCGACCTCAAGGATAGCTGTCTCGCGCTGAGAGTCTGTCGGAGAAGCCCGAGAGTTTTTTGCAAATGTTGTGT
>DIYZ01000119.1 GCA_002427845.1 Chloracidobacterium sp. UBA6041
CTTGATTTTTCCGACAGACTCCATCGGGGCTGCCCCGCTGGGGACCCCGCCCTGCCCCCGCTGGTGAATAACAGTCAAGCTCGAGCAGATTGGAAACTGAACCGTCCGCAGTCGTTTAAAAGCCCATTAAGTTTGTCGGACACTGGTGCCTTCACCTTCTACCCAAACCTCACCATCTGCGAAGACTTCTTTCTTCCAAATCGGCACTGTGCGTTTCAACTCGCGGATGGCCCACTCGCATGCCTCGAATGCTGCGCGGCGATGTGGCGCGCTAACAGCAATCACCAAACTCGTCTCACCGATTTCGAGCCGGCCTGTTCGGTGCACGATGCCGACGTGGGCAATAGCAAATCGCTCGTGAGCTTCACGCCCGAGTCGCTCCAGCTCGCGCAGAGCCATGGGCGCGTATGCCTCATAAACCAGATACAGCGTTCTGCGCCCTTTGGTCCACTCGCGAGCATAGCCGTCCAATGTGACCGTTGCGCCGCATTCAGGTAGGACAACCCTGCGGGCGACAGCGCCCACGTCGATCGGTTCAGTAGTTAATTCAAAGAAGTCATTAGAAGATTCTGAGTGATTGGCCTGCCCAGTACTTCTGTCGCCGTCTTCGAGGGCTTGGCTCTTGGTTACTCCTGCGTCCGCGGGCTTACGCGCGGGGCTACTCTCTAGCACCCCAGCGCGGCTGCGGCGCCGGGGATCCCGCTCTTCCGCGCCTCCGGCGGTAGGCGCCTCTTGGGCGCCGCCGCTTACCGGCGGAAACACGGCGAGTTCGTCGCCATCCCGAATCACGCGATCCGCGGCCGCATATTCCTGATTGACTGCAAACAGAAGGGAACGTCCAAAGCGACGCAGATTGGGAAACTTTTCCAGCACTTCTTCAACTGCGCCGGCGGCGCTTGTGGCCCTCTGCAAAACAAAGTCGATTTCACTATGCCCTGCGGCGTCGCGTGCGGCGCCAAAAAAAAGCACGCGCACGTGAATCTCATTAGTCTGATCCCTGCTGCTCATGTTAGGAGATGATTTCAAGTGATTGTTTCGATATCAAAACCGCGACAGACAAGAATGTCTGTCCTACTAAACGCGACGGACAAGAACGTCCGTCCTAGCTAGCAGTTCATTCCATTTCAATCCTCTTGCCGCTGTGGCCATTGCCCTTCGCCAGCTCGTGCACACGCGCGCGCTCCTCATAACTCCCGACGGCACGCGCAAGCATGTCGCGCAAACGGCGCAAGCGCTCTGAAGTCAGGCGCATCTCGAGCAGCTCCTGCTTCATGTCGGTATCGACTTCCATAGCCGCAGCGACGAGAAAAGACAATCTCTGCGGTTCGGTGTCGGAGATATCCGGCAGGCTCGCGCGCTCATCATTGATAGTGCGCACGGCGCGCGCGATGCGCGTGAAGGTTTCGGCAACTTCGTGAGCACTCTCGCGCAATAGCTCATGATCCTCATCCTCATCTTCAAAGTAGCTCACCCGCGCCATCAGGTAGGGAGCACCCCGGTCGAGGTATTCTTCGATGCGATACCTGATCACGCCGACGGTAAGAATGTTTGAGCGGCCATCAGGCAACGCCTGCGTTTCCGAAACTTCAGCTACACAGCCGGTCTGGCCCGACGGCGGAATGTCCATGTCAGAGCTGGACGCGTCGAAGTAGCAAAGTCCAAAAAGATTATTGCCTTCGCGAATGTCCCGGAGCAGCTGTCGATAGCGCGGCTCAAAGATGTGTAAAGGCAAAGGCACACCGGGAAACAAAACTATCGGCAAGGGAAAGAGTGGCAGTTCACTCACGCCGCTTACTTTGTCACTGGCTTCGCTCATAGAAGTTAAAGAGAGCCTCCCAACCTGGATTCGGAGACTGCAAACATGGACGTGAAGTATTACAAGTTGGTCATTATCGCAGACGGAAAGGGAGAAGTCAGTAGGCTCGCGCATCATGCAGGCTCCGATTCACTTTCGATAACTCTTGATGCATAACTTCAGCCGGCAAAAAGGCTGGGTAAGAACTCAGAGTAGAGCGTGGTCCACAAACTTCTTAAGGTTTAACGAGCTAGTCAATACAGAACCGGGAGCGTCCGCTCCCGGTTCTGTATTGAGTTTTCAGACAGTTGCTAAATTGTGCTAATGAGACGGGGTTTCAGACAAGATCGAGCGAACGCGGCGCCATGCGCCTCATGGTCGAAAGCAACTGCTCGGTATCGAATGGTTTATCGAGAAATTCGTCGGCGCCGACGGCATAACATGCATTGCGTGTTTCGATACCGCTGGCTGAACTCATAACCAGAACTTTCGAATCCGGAACATGCGCCTTTATGTATTCAAGAATGCGCAGTCCAACTTCCGGCGAGTCGACTTCGGGAGGCAGGTACAGGTCGAGGATGGATACCGCCGGTTCATAAATCGTGGCCCGGCGCACGGCGGTTTGCATATCGTTTGCCGTGACCACCTCATAATCGTCGCTCAGCGTCCAAAACAACTGCTGCGTGATCGCCTCGTCGTCGTCAACGATCAGGATTCTGGGCTTCATTGTGGGAGTCTCCTTACTGCAAATTACTCGGATTGGCCTGCCTTAAAGCAATGCCCGTACCTGAGTCAAACTCGAGGAGCCACTTGAATGGACAATAGCGGGATGTGCCGACTGCAACAAGCCTTTCATGTCGACATCGCGTCACAAATGGATAGAGAGGTGTCCACATACGTGGACGATTCGTGCCACGTCACTACATAAGCCCACGGCGGCGGGTTTTACCCGGGTTCTATTCTAAGTGGAGGAAGATTATCGCCACGCGCTGATTGTTACCTGGCAGGCTCTGTGCGGAAAAAATCGATTCCGGCGGCTTCCGGAGCTACATCCACGCTGGCCACTATCTTAAGTGCGGCGAGGTCGATTACTTCAACAGTGCCTGGTTCCGAACCCACACCCTCGACAGAAACAAACGCATAACGATCATCCGGCGAGACAACGACGCCATGAAGCACTTTCCGCCGCGTAGGAATTCGCGCCAGCTCGCGTCCACTCTTGATATCAATAACAGACACCGACTGATCGCGTTTGTTCGTGGACAGCAACCGCGTACCGTCTTTCGTGACCGCAAGATTATAGACGCCTGCGCGCGCGGGCAGGCGTCGCACAACCCGCCACTTGACCGCGTCGACTTCAATAATCTCGCTTGACTTGTTGCAGGCGACGAAAACTGACGTGCCATCCACCGAAGGTTGTGCCCAGGTCGGCGAGCAGGAAACGTCGCCGGCTTTCGGCGGTTCCAGGCCGTGACCGCCCATGTCCATGTGCTTCATGCCGGTCATCTTCGTTTTTGTCGTTACGGGCGCGCCGCTCATACCCATCTCGCGTCCTTTAGTGAGCAGGAAATGCCGCGACACCTTCAGTGTCCCGGTGTCAATTTCCACGAGCATGTCGTCCATCATGCAAGCCGAATAATGTTTCGTTCCCTGCGGATTCAGACGCGAGCCGTGGGGCATTGCACAGGTTTGAATGCGCGCTACCTCGATCATTGGCTCGGTCGCGACTACGGAAACCGATGAAGGCACCATATCGCCATGGAGATTGAAGTTAACTACGTAAAGCAGGCTGCCGTCTGCGGAGAGGTCCATGGTGGCGGGAAACAACCCCAGCGTCGTCTGGCCCAATACGCGATCCTCTTTCGTTGAATATTTCCAGACGGTTCCAAACGGACGGCCGTGCGCAAGCGAAACGTAGTAAAACTGCTTGTCACGCGAGATCGCAATTCCGTGTGGTCCATCGATGTCGATGGGCATATTGCCGGTTGGCACCTCGTGGTCCACGCGCGCGCCGTCAGGTCCAAACCGAACCAGGGAAACCTTGTCGGCCGCTTCCGAGAGCACGTATACGAGATAGTCTTTGTCGGGCTTTGCCTGGGCAAAGGCGGGAGCGACTGCCCCGCAGAACGTTGCAAAGAAGATCAGTGGAATAACCCCGGCAGTAAGCCACAAAGGCACAGGGACACAGAGAATAGAAACAAGAGAATGAATGGAGCGCTTGCTGCCAGGTCGAATAGTTTCTAGTCTCATTCTCTCTGGGACCTGTGTCTCTGTGGCTGG
>DIYZ01000079.1 GCA_002427845.1 Chloracidobacterium sp. UBA6041
GAATGATCTCTGTGATGCGGGTAGCCCTCGCCTTTTCTGCCCTGCTGGTCATTTATATCGATCCCTCTGAACCAAATCAGTTTGTAGGTCCCACTTATCTAGCGCTGGCTGGGTATGGGATCTACAGCATTGTGATTTGGGCTCTTGCTGTTCGTCATAGTCGGATTTTGCCAATCAAGATCCTGCACTGGCTCGACGTTGCCTGGTATCTCCCACTGATCGCTGTCAGCAGCGGTACTAATAGTATTTTCTTCTTCTTCTTTTTCTTTGCGGTCCTGGTTGCTTCATTCGGCTGGGGTTTTCGCTCAGGAATGCGCGTCACTATTGTTTCGGCAGTTCTTTTCACAGTTGTGGGGTATGCCGCTGCGCCCGCGCAACCTGACTTTCAACTCAATCGTCTTTTGCTTCGGCCAATCCAGCTCCTGGTTTTCGGTTACCTGATTGCCTATTGGGGCGGCGTCCAAAGCAAGTTAATAGCGCGCCTCCAACTGCTGAAGGAAGTTTCTCTCCTCTCTAACCCGCGCTTCGGAGTTGATAGGACGATTCAATCGGTCCTTGAGAGTCTGCGCTCTTCCTACGGTGCCGACAGTTGCCTCTCGATTCTTCCCAAATCTCGAGCGGGCCAACCCATCAGATTGTACGGAAGCAGCAGCGAGGGGCCATACAACCTGCATCGTACCGATCGGATTAGTACTGAAGCGGGAAACTCATCCAGTGAAATAACCGAAGAGATGGCGCGTGTCTTCCTCAGCGCCTCGCCCTCCCACGCAATTATCTACCGCGAGGGGAATCCGGGCGAACTGCTTCTGTATGACACAAAAACCAGAGACTTCATAAAAGGCGACATCGGGAGTGCTACGTTCCTCAACGCCTTCGACGGCAAATCCTGTTTCTCTGTTCCGGTCTATTATCACGCGCAGCCGGTGGGCCGTCTCTATATTATTGGCGGGGCGCATCGCTTCGATTATACGGACATCGACTTTGTCTTGCAGGTGATGGAACAGGTGACTGGGGTTTTGGAGAACATCAGACTGGTCGACAGTCTCGCTTCGGACGCTGCCGGACAAGAGCGTAGGAAGATTGCCCAGGACATTCACGACAGTGTCATTCAGCCTTACATCGGATTACAGTTTGGTCTTGCGGCGGTCAAACAGAAACTCGAGAACGGAGAAGACGTTCTCGGTAATGTCGAAGAGCTTTTGGCGCTAACGAATGGCGAGATTGTCGACTTGCGTAGCTACGTCGGGGGGCTGAGAAGAGGTGAATCTCCCCGTAATATATTCTTGCCGGCAGTGCGACGCTTTGCGTCAAAGTTTTCGGAGGCCACCGGTCTCCATGTTGAGATTAACGGCAGCGACGACTTACCTATCTACGACCGTCTGGCTGCGGAATTGTTCCAGATGATTGAAGAAGGATTGAGTAATGTTAGGCGGCATAGTACCTCCAGCTATGCGAAAGTAGACATCGCGATTAAGGATGGTCATCTGGAGATGCAATTTAGGAACGAGCGCCTCAAACGCCTGGGTGAGACCTCTTTCACTCCGCGCTCAATCGCTGATCGCGCCGCTGCCTTAGGTGGCCAAACGGTTGTTTACACAGATCGGAATTTTGATACCGTCGTAAGCGTGCAGATTCCACTATAACTACCATGAGTGGCGCCACATTAGAGCCAATTCGAATTCTGATCGTCGATGATCATGCCGTCGTACGGGCGGGACTGAGAATGCTTATCGACCAGAATCCGGCGATGAAAGTAATTGGCCTTGCGGGCAACCGCTCAGAAGCTCTTGCCATAGCAGCGAGCGAGCAACCAAACCTGATCATCCTCGACATTCTCCTGGGAGATGAAGATGGCTTAACAATTCTTCCGGAGTTGCGGGGAGTGGCCAAAAGCGCGCGCGTGCTGGTGCTCACGGGATTGCGAGGTGGTGAAAGCCAGCGGCGAGCCATGCTTGCGGGAGCTATGGGCGTCGTCTTAAAGGATCACGCGGCTGAGGTGCTTATTAAGGCCATTAACAAGGTGCATGAGGGAGAGGTTTGGCTGGATCGCTTGATGATGGGCGGCTTGCTCGATGAGATGACGCAGGCGTCGGAGGTTGATCCGGAAAAAGCCAAAATTGCCAGCCTTACGGATAGGGAACGTAAAGTTATAGCGCTAATCGCCGAGGGTCTTAAGAACAAGCAGATTGGCCAGCGACTCTTTATCGCCGAAACCACAGTGACTCACCACCTCAGCTCAATCTTCTCAAAACTGGACGTCTCCGATCGGCTGGAGCTTGTGATCTATGCCTTCAGCCGCAACCTCGCAAAAATTCCTCAAAAAGCCACTCGACCCGGCAATTCACCAACGAATATCTGAGATTGATCCAATTCCTTTGGCCTACGGCTCTGCCGCCTGATGCGCGGAAGGTCTTTGAACTTCCGCATCCACGCTCAATCTGTGTCCACGCTAGCCAAGTCGATTGCTCCGCACTGGCAGTATCCTGCCACCATAGACTTCGGTAAAACTAGGCAATTCTGCCAGACAGAAAGGCAACCAACTGCGTTGTTATGTTTCCGCAATGTAAATATTATGTCGACTCAAATTCGAGACAGCAGATCCCCGATGAACGCTCCAGAACGTCCTAAAAAGGAGGTTAATGACAGCCTTGAACAGAGCGTTGAGGGATTTGCGAAACCGGAAAAAGTTTTTCTCAGACACGTGCCAATCTACGTTTAGCTCTTGGTGTAACAATCAGGAGAATTGTTGGCTAGCCTGTTAGAGCTTGCATTTGCCCCTGCATCGCTCGCGCACCCAAGCCTCCCACAACAGATCTATATTTGAGACTCCCACGGTAGAGTTTTACCAACGGAGTCCTCACAGGAAAAGGAAAGAAGGAGATTTGAAATGCCCCAGTTAATAAGTTTTCGCAAGATCGCAATTTCCGTCGCGATGTTTGCTGTAGTGGCTTTGGGCTCGTTCGCAACAGCCAAAGCTGACACGGTATACAATTTGACCTTCAATAACTTTGGCCAGTCAGGATCGCTCGGTACGATAACCACTCATCTAATCTCTGGAGGTGCGGATAACGGCTGTATACTAGTGGACGTTTCTCTCGCTGCGGGCTATGTGTTGCATGGCAATGATGCCATTGGATTTAACACCACCTTCACCGGCATCACTATTCTGGAAATCAACACAACTCCCAGTGCGTTAACACTGGGCCATGTCGAGTTTTCACTCGGAAACGGTGGGTCGTTTGACGGTTTCGGTAGCCGTACTTACAGTCTTGACGGGCAAACTACCGCGCAGGCTAGGTTGGACGACGTTCAAAGCTTCTCGTTCGTTGTATGTGCGTCAACAGCCTTTACGAACTCCAACCAATTGACTGATTTCGCAGTTCAGATCGCGCAGCTATCAGCCACCGGAGCCACGGGCTTCGCCGCTTCGGGCCCAGCAGGTTCCGTACCTGAACCCGCCAGCATGCTTTTGTTGGGCACAGGATTGGTCGGAGTTGCGGGTGTAGCAAGACGGCGTTTTAGGAAGTAAGTAGGCGGGAACGG
>DIYZ01000109.1:0-18139 GCA_002427845.1 Chloracidobacterium sp. UBA6041
CCACTGACCACTGACCACTGACCGCCGTCTATCAAATGTTTCTTCTTCAAGCCAACACCACAGCGCTTTTCAGCATAGCTGACCTGCAGCTAATCGCACCCGAACTGATTCTGACTGTCTGCGCGGGCATCGCCCTGGTGATGGAAGTCGTACTGCCGTACCGCAAAACCAAAGTCATCGCTTACTTTTCGCTGGTCGGCGTTGCACTCGCGGCATTCTCCCTCGGAGTTCAATTTTGGTACGCGCGCGATGCGTTGCCGATGGACGGATTCTACGGCATGGTGCGCATTGATGGCTTTGCGTTGATCTTCAAGGCCATTTTCCTGATCGGCTCGGCACTCGCCATCGCCATCTCGATTCGCTATCTCGATATCGAGGGCGAACAACACGGCGAATACTACGCGCTTGTTTTGTTCGCGACCGTGGGCATGATGTTTTTGGCCTGCGGCTACGACCTGATAACGCTCTACGTCAGCCTCGAGCTGATGGCGCTCACTTTCTACGTGCTGGTCGCTTTCACGAAACGCGAAAAGCGTTCGAACGAAGCCGCGATGAAGTATTTTTTGCTCGGGGCCTTCTCGTCAGGCGTATTGCTCTATGGCATGTCGCTGCTATACGGCATTGCCGGCTCGACCAACCTGGGCGAAATTGGGCACAGCGTCGCTGCGATCGCACTCACCATCGGAGAACCGGGAGAATCGGCAACGGCTTCCCTGCGGCCGCTCTTACTACTGGGCATGATCGCTCTCGCCGCCGGTCTGTTTTTCAAGATCGCCGCGGTTCCGTTTCACATGTGGGCGCCTGACGCTTATGAAGGCGCGCCGACATCCGTCACCGCATTCCTCTCCACCGGCTCAAAAGCTGCCAGCTTTGCTCTTTATGCGCGCATCTTCGTGGAAGCGCTTCCGAGCCTGCGCGCTGACTGGGCGCCGCTGCTGGGCCTGGTGGCGGCAATCACGATCATGGTAGGGAATTGGGCGGCGGTTACTCAGGAAAACTCGAAACGCTTGTTGGCTTACTCTTCGATCTCCAACGCTGGTTATTTGTTGCTGGGACTGGTTGCGGGAAACAGCTACGGCTACATTGGCCTGATGGTTTACTTGCTCGTGTACACGCTCATGAACATGGGCGCGTTTGGCATTGTCATCAGCCTGCGACGGCGCGGAATTATCGGCGACAATGTTGACGATATGACGGGACTTGCACACAAAGCGCCCGGCATGGCGGCCATGATGGCGGTGTTTATGTTATCGCTCGGCGGCCTGCCCGGCACTGGCGGATTCATCGG
The DNA here is from genome assembly GCA_002427845.1 of Chloracidobacterium sp. UBA6041. Taxonomy (GTDB): domain Bacteria; phylum Acidobacteriota; class Blastocatellia; order Pyrinomonadales; family Pyrinomonadaceae; genus PSRF01. The sequence continues at coordinate 1,289 of DIYZ01000109.1, forward strand.
AAAGTATTTCCTACTGTGGGGGCTTTTCGATCGCGCAAAAGCTGATCGCAAGAATTGGTACTACTGGTTGGCGGGTTGGGCAGTTATCAATATCGTAGTTTCATTCTACTACTACATACGCTTCATCAAGGTAATGTACCTTGGCGACAGCGTCGCCGATGATAAACAATTGTCGCTGTCTCCGGCGTTGCAAACAGCGCTCGTCGCCTCGCTTGTCGGCATCATCGTGATTGGTATTTATCCCCAACCATTGATTGAGATTGTCCAGACGCTGATTGGACCCCTGGCGGCGTTGTCCCCGTTGCCATTTAAGTAGACTCTTTTAGCTCATGACTGAGACTATGTATTATGCTTGGCATTGAAGAGGATAAGATGCAGCCCCATAAAGCGTTAAAGTACCCCGGTCTATCGCGTCAGCTGACTGGCAAGGTAAAGACAAGCGACCAATCTCTATATGAGATCTTTAACATCGATGCTTTCGAGTGGTTACAAGCTGCTCCGATGAATTCCATTCATGCGGTTGTCACGGATCCTCCCTACGGTCTTGTCGAATATTCCGAAAAGGAACTATCAAAACTCAAAAATGGAAAAGGTGGAATTTGGAGAATCCCCCCCGCATTCGACGGGAACAAACGAATGCCACTGCCACGCTTTACGGTACTAACCGAGGCGGATCATAAGGCCCTCAAAGACTTCTTTCACCGTTTGGCATCCCTCTTGAAATGTGTCCTGGTCCCGGGTGGGCACGTCTTCATCGCGACTAATCCCCTCATCTCTCACTTAGTCTATGAGAGTTTTATCAAAGTTCAGTTTGAGAAGAGAGGAGAAATCATCCGCACCGTCTACACGCTACGCGGTGGAGATCGCCCTAAGAACGCCCACGATGAGTTTTCTGATGTAACGGTGATGCCTAAGTCGTGCTGGGAACCGTGGGGACTGTTTCGCAAACCATGTGAAGGCCGTGTTCAGGACAATCTGCGGAAGTGGAAGGCAGGTGGTCTAAAACGTATTTCTTCTACAGAGCCATTCAAAGATCTAATCCGGTCTTCACCTGCGAGAAAGCAGGAACGAGAGATTGCGCCTCATCCCTCCATCAAGCCTCAGAGTTTTCTCCGGCAAATAGTGCGTGCGTCTTTGCCTTTAGGCGAAGGAACCATCCTGGATCCGTTTATGGGATCAGGATCTACAATTGCCGCCGCGGAGTTTTGTGGTCTACGAAGCATTGGGTTAGAAATCCGCCCAGAATATTTCACTATGGCCGAATCAGCTATTCCGAAGTTAGCCGCCCTCAGCGTCCAATGAGAATTTCAGATGGTCCGAAAAGCCGACTTTAATCCTGACATACCGCTGCCGCCGGGACTGACAGTTACCGCAATTCAAAAGGCGATCGATTACATAGAGAAAGGTCTTACTGATCTAATAGAGATCTATCTTGAGCAAGCAAACGTTTTCAGCGCGCTTGTCGGTATCTATGGCGCAAAGGCGTTAGATGCGACCAGTGTCTACGAGAAGAATCGACATCTTGATCTAGCTCAGCAGCGCTTTCCAGACTTGCGCAAAAAGGGAAGCGGCCCAAATCCTTCGCCACTGATGTCATTGGAGTCGAAGGCAAGTAAACGTGCGTGGGCGCTCCAGTCACATTTCGATCATTCAGGTTGGTACATTGTTTGGCGCTATTTAGTCGATCCTACTATGTCTCTGGAGGAAGGCAAGCCAGTAATAATTTCGAGAATCGATGTTATTTTTCTTAGGAAGGAAGATTGGAAATACGAAGGAAGCAGTGCGGGCTCGGCGGGTGGTGGACGAACTCATACCTTCGGCCTTAAGAATCCGGCGCAGAAGCTCAAGGGCAGGGCTGTATATCAGCGTAAGGATGTCAGATTGATAGGCGGCAAGGCAGTGCCTGCGAACGGGGACTAGCCACCCTCTTCTGATGCTCCTATTCTATTTCTTTGCCGCAATCGTCATCTGGCTGGGTATTCTTTCTCTTCGCGGCGGTATTAACTTCGCTGCGTATATTCGACGAGAGACTGCCCGACCGCTTCCCGATTTCAAGCCGTTTGCTTCCGTAATTGCTCCCTGCCGCGGCCTGGAAGATGGGCTGCGCGAGAACATCGCGGCGCTGTTCAAACAAGAATATCCCGCATACGAGATCGTCTTCGTCACGGATCGGGCCGATGATCCGTCGCTCAGCGTGATTAACGAACTCATCAGCGCTGAAAGCTTTGCGAATGGGGTTTATGTCCGGGTGGTCATCGCTGGAGATGCAACCGACAGCGGCCAGAAAGTGCATAACCTGAGAACCGCTGTTACAGAAATCGATCGGCGAAGCGGAGTGCTTGTTTTTGTTGACACTGATGCTCGGCCAGACGCCAGCTGGTTGCGATCGCTGGTCGCGCCTCTGGCTGACGAGGGGATAGGCGCGGCGACAGGCTATCGTTGGTTTATCCCTACGAGTGGCAGTCTGGCTTCCCATCTTCGTTCGGTGTGGAACGCGTCAATCGCTTCGGCACTGGGTGAACGTGGCGATAGGAATTTTTGCTGGGGCGGTTCAACGGCGATTCGCCGAGCAACCTTTGACAAACTCCAAATAAGAGAACGCTGGAGCGGCACAGTCTCCGACGATTTCACCATGACCCGAGTGCTCCAGGAGGCTAAGCTGCCGATCCGCTTTGTCGCCGCATGCCTCGTTCCTTCACTGGATGGATGTACTTTCCGGGAGCTCCTCGAATTCACTAATCGCCAACTAAAGATCACGCGCATTTACGCGGCCCATTTATGGAAACCCGTCTTGATAGGGAGTCTCTTATTCAGCGTCGTGTTTTTCGGCGGCTTCGCTCTAGTGATAGCGCGCGCCTTTCTGCGGCTTCCAAATGCAGTGAGTCTAGCTATGCTTTGCTTAATCTATGCGTTGGGAACGGCGAAGGCTTACATTCGCTTCAAAGCGGTCAGCATTCCGCTCGGGAAGTATCAGGAGCAGCTGGCGAAAAGTTTGCCGGCACATCTCCTTCTCTGGCCCATCGGCTCGGTGCTTTACTTGTTGAACGCGATAGCGGCCGTGTTTTCGCGACGGATTAAATGGCGCGGGATAGTCTATGAATTGAAATCAGCTTCCGAAGCTGTCATCATCTCGCGCGAGTCTGACGAACTTTAGTTTGTCGTTCTCGCTCGAAACAAGTCTTTCGCACTTCGACAAACTGAAGTTTATCGAACATCATGCCAAACAAAGCCGTACAACTTGTGCAACTCCTCCGTTCCACCAATCGTGAGAAGCGGCTCGGCACGGTCATTCTTTTTGTTACCTCACGCTGCAACGCGTTTTGTAAGACCTGTTTTTATCATGAAGAGTTGAATCAACCCGGAGACCTCACGTTTGCGCAAATGGAAAAAATCTCGCGCACCATGCCCGCCATAACCGACCTGTGGTTATCAGGCGGCGAGCCAACCTTGCGTCGCGACGCCTCGGAAATCATCGAGATTTTTGTCAAAAATAATGGCGTCCAACGCGTCATTCTTCCTACCAACGGCTTAATCAAAAGTCGCGTCTATGAAATCGTGGATAACGCGCTCGGTGACTATCCCAAACTTGATCTGTATCTCAACATCGCCTTCGACGGCTACGGCGAGACCCACGACCAGATCCGCGGCGTGCCGGGAAATTGGGAGAAGGCTCTCGAATGCATCACTGCGCTTTATCCCCTGAAGGCGAAGTATCAGGATCGCTTTCGCCTCAACGCCAACACGGTCGTCTGCGCCGACAACTACACTGAAATTAAGAAGCTCGGCGAGTTTATGTGGGCAAACTTCCAGCTTGACGGCCAGTATTTCAACATTGTTCGTGGCGAGACGTTGGTGGGGGATGAGATCAAGCAAGTGCCTGTCGCGGTTCTTCCGGAAATGTACGAATATATTTCGAAACTGACAAAGCGTTACGGCGATCGTATGTTCGCTGAGGACGACGCGAGCAAGCGCTTCGTCAAAAACGTGGCTTACGTGGGTGCGATTACCACCCATTACCGCACCCAACACGCAAACTTCCAGGCAGCTACGCCCTGGCCATTCCCTTGTGCGGCGGGGGAGACCACGGCCGTGATCGATTACAACGGCGATGTGCGCGCCTGTGAGTTACGCGAGAAGTTTGCCACGCTCGCGGATTTCGATTTTGACTTTGGCGCGCTGTGGGCTGCCAGCGGACGCGCCACCGAGTTGAACGCCATAGACGGCGGCAAGGCTTGCTGGTGCACGCATGTCTGCTTCATACACGACTCTATGCGTCACTCGAGCCGCGCAATGTTGTATGAGGTTCCGAAGAACTTTCTCAGGCGAGAGAATTGGCAATCTTAAATGTCAGACCCTGATCCCGAAGAGAATCGCAAAAGCGGAATCGCGTACGCCGCCGGGTTGTCGCTCTTTATGTCGGTGGCCTTCATGTGCGGCTTAGGATGGTTATTGGATCGCTGGTTGGGCACATCTCCGTGGCTGTTAGTTGCCGGCGTTGTGGTGGGCGCCATCGCCGGTTTTTATCAGTTCGTTCGTTTGACTTCAAAGCTTTCGTAAGCCATGAGAAGTTAGTGGATCAGTTTGAAAAAGATTGGGATTCGCGACCCAGTTCGAGGAGTATGAAAATCGAGAATTTTAAAACTCCGCGCAGAGACCAATACAGAACCGGCATCCAACTGGCTTGGATACGGGACTTTCACCATCGGTAATTTCCACGTTGAGTATTGCATCCGCTCGCATCCACCACCCCAAGCGGGCTGCCCGCTTGGGGACCCCGGTCCGCGAGCGGTTCTGTATCGGTGTTTCAATCTTGCCGCCGCGAAGGAGGTGGCGAGCCTTTCATTATCGCTAATTCCACGTTGCGTCACCTCGACATCAGACCGTTTTCCTGTGTAAAATCCCCAGCCTTGCTAGTGCCGTTTCGATAATGAAAGAGATCCCAAACAATCCAAGCGAAGCTGTGCTTCTCGAAACCGGCGAAAGCGGGATTGACCGGCGCATTTTCCGCAGCATGGTGTTTGCCATGGCCCTTGCGGTGCTTGCCAGTCTGCCTTTTGGGCGGTGGCGTATCACCACCGGGTTGTTGGTTGGTGGAATTCTTTCGTTGCTTAATCATCATTGGTTGTCTAGCTCAACTGCGGCGGTCTTTAGGGTTGCGCAGGGAGCAAGTCCGCGACTGAAAGTGGCACAATACATCCTTCGCTATTTCGTCATTGGAGCAGTAGTCTTTTTCGCATACAAATTGAATATCGTTTCACTAGCGGCGACTATCGCAGGGCTGTGCAGCTTTGTTGTCGCCTTGTTTGTCGAAGCTTTTAGAGAGTTGTATTTCGCGATCATTCACCGAGAGGAAATTAGTTGATGTTCTGGTTACAGGAAGCGGCCGAGAAGACGACTGAACACGCGGGGGAGTCAGCGGAGCATGTTCCCATCGTAGTGCAGTTTGTTAATCACTACTTTGGCGAGTGGGCCTACAAGTTCGAGATGAACTATACGTATCCATACTGGACCAAATTCTTCGCAAAATTTCACACGACGCCTGAAGCGGTGTTTGGTCCATACACGCCGGAGACGGCGATTCCCTGGTACACCGTCATGTTTGTGATCGCCTGCATTCTAAGCGTGGCGATCATATGGATACTTAAGGGCCAGCTTTCGGAAGAAGAACCAGGCTATGGACAGCAGACGCTCGAACTAGGCGTGCTGGCCATTCGCAGCATGTTGGAAGACATAATCGGACCGCATGGATTGCAATACTTTCCTGTGGTCATGACTTTCGCGGTCCTGATTCTGGTGTCCAATTTGATGGGACTGTTTCCGCTCTTCATGTCTCCCACAGCCGCGGTCAGCGTAACGTTTGCGCTCGGGCTTTCTTCGTTCCTTTACTACAACTGGGTTGGCATAAAGGAGAACGGACTGGTAGGCCACGTCAAACATTTGGCGGGACCAATCTGGTGGATCGCGCCGCTGATTTTTCCGATTGAGCTTATCAGTAACTTCATCAGGCCCTTTTCCCTGGGAATTCGTCTGTTCGGCAATATGTTTGCCGACGAAAAAGTGTCCGGCACGGTTGCGGGTCTTTATCCGCAAATTACCCACTGGATAATTCCCGTATTCATTATGCCCCTGGGCATTTTTGTGGCTTTCATTCAGACCTTTGTTTTCGTGCTTCTTTCGCAGCTTTACCTGAGCGAGGTTTCACATGGTCCACATGATGAGCATGAAGAGCACGACGCCGCGACTGAGCACGATCAGCTTCAGAATGAGCGCGAAGAAGCAATGGTTCCGGTCTTAACGTAGATTCGGCTTTATAAGACGCGCTGGCGAGCGATGCGGGCAAATGCGCCCGCACACGTTGTAACGCAAATCCTTTTCAGTGGCGAGACACACGATGGCGGAGGGCAACGGGCAAATTAATAGCTTCAGCATCTGAAGCAACGAGAGTCTGTCTCGCTGGAGCGCCGTTGTTCGAGGGGCGGTGGATACCGGATGCAGACGAAATCATACAGCCAGTTGTGCGCACATTGTGAGTTACGCGACCCTTAACGATTCTGAGGCTCGGCTTCAGAAGGAGATCGAATATGAGAAAACTCAACTTACTTTTCTTTGCCGTGGTAGGAGTACTTATGACGGCAATGCCCGTGCTGGCTCAGACGCCTAATCAAGCGGCCGATAACAGCGCCGGGTTGAAAGCCATCGCCGCCGGTGTTGGCTTCGCAATCGCCGTGTTTGGCGGCGCGTTGGGCCAGTCCCGCATCGGCGCAGCGGCTTGCGAGGGTGCGGCGCGCAATCCTGGCGCGGCTGCCAAAATCCAGACGATGATGATCCTGGGACTCGCTCTAATTGAATCCCTGGTTCTGTTTGCGTTGGTAATTGTGTTCGTGAAAGTCTAGCTGCTCAAAACAATACTGTGGTCGGGATGCGAGCGAGGTTTCCAATCTTGCTCGCAGCTTTATTTATTTTTTCAGCTTTGCCGCCGTCTGAACGCCTGTGATACGCTGGCATCACTCTCCCGAGAAAAGCAGACTCTTGAATAAAATAAGTTAGGACGTTACTGGCCGATGAAAGCTTGCCCGAAGTGCGGAGCGGAATATCCCGACACAACCACACTGTGCCCCTCAGACGGCGTTGCACTGGAGAAAACGAGTGATTCCTTAATCGGTCAGACTCTCGCCGAAAAGTATCGTATTGATGAACGTCTTAGTGAAGGCGGCATGGGGACAGTTTATCGCGGCACCCATGTGTTGATGGAGAAGACAGTCGCCATCAAAGTATTGCGACCCTCGCTTGCCGCCGACGAAAAAATTGTGGCGCGGTTCTCGAGAGAAGCACGCGCCGCTTCCAGAATTTCCCATCCACATGCGCTCAGCGTTACCGATTTTGGTGAAGCCGAAGGCGGCGTGGTTTTTCTGGTGATGGAGTACTTGAGCGGAAAGACGCTGAAAGAAATCATTCGCCAGGAAGGTCCGATGGCCTTGCCACGGGCGGTCGAAATTATCCGCCAGGTAGGTGGTGCGCTTGATGCGGCTCATGCCGAGGGAGTGGTCCATCGCGACTTGAAGAGCGACAACATAATGTTGCTCAGTAGCTCAGGTACTGATTATGCGAAGGTGCTCGATTTTGGCATCGCCAAGATCAAGGAACGCGAGGGAGATTACGACCCCGGCCTGACCGCTCCCAATTCAGTGATCGGCACGCCGCAATACATGTCGCCGGAGCAATGCTCCCAATCACCCGATATTGACGCGCGTTCTGATATTTATTCGCTCGGTGTGATCCTCTACGAGATGCTGGTTGGGCACGTGCCCTTTACAGGTGAATCGCCCACTGCGATCATGCTCAAACACCTGCAACACCCCGCGCCTTTGGTGTCGGATGAAAGAAAAGACGTCCCGCCCGCGGTCTCTCGCGTGGTAGCTCGCGCGATGGAGAAGAGGCCTGAAGACCGTTACAAAACTGTAGGCGAATTAGTCGAAGACTTTACCATAGCCGCCGGGATGGAGCCCGCCGCAGTTACATCGTCCGCGAGTCATAAACCCGTAGTGGTTCCTACAACATCCGGTCCCCAGGGAGCGGAGGACAACGCCGACGAAGAAACTTTGGTGCGGCGAAGGGTGACGACACCGGTTGCGCCGGTAACTCCACGTGAGTCTGCGGCTTTATCTCCGTCGCTACCGTCTTCGCCCGCGAGTTTTAATCCCTGGAAAGTTCTAATTCCCTCGATGATTGGCTTGCTCGTTATCTTCGCAGTGATTTATGCCTTCACCCGCAACTCGCAGCCCGCGACTGCAACTCCGCAGGGCTCAACATTGGCTGCGGATCCGAATAGCCAGCCCGTCGAACCCGCGAGCCCGCCCACAGGCCAGTCTGAAGCGGGAATTCCATCGGGTGGCGTGACCAATCAAAATGCCAATCAAAATACAAACGTCAACGCAAATCTCGCCGCTTCGCCGTCACCAACTGAGAATCCGGATGGCGTCGCCAACGATAACCTCAACGCCAATGCGAACGAGAATACAAACAGCCGCAAGCTTTCGACGCCATTGCCTTCGCCGACGCGATCTGTAGATGTTGAGTTGCCGCTGCCCTCGCCGACGGCGACAAAGCCTCCGGCGCCGAAGCCTACACTGCCACCGCCAGCCGCTTCACCTCCAGACACACCGCGATAGGTCATTTTTGGTGAGTGACGAAAGTTAGACGCCCTGGGACATCGTGTTTTGTATGATCTCAGCCAGGCGCTCTCCCTCGTCAAGGGAAATCTCGATATCGAGGACGTAGCAGGGAATTGCCACGTCAAGGGAGTTAAGCTTTATAGCGTCCTTTGCGGTGGTGACCAGGCTGCCGATCCCTAGTCTTCTGGCCTCTTCAACCAGCGCATCAAGCTCGGGCTGCGTATATTTGTGATGATCTGTAAATGTGCGAGTGAATGCCAGTTGATAGCCCGCACCGCGCAGATGATTAAAGAACGACTTGGGATTTCCCACGCCGCAAAATGCACCGACTGGGTCGGTCAGCGAATCTGCCGGGTCAATCCGTTCACCGTCGAGTCTCCGTATTCCTGAGCTAAGCATGCGCGAAGAGAAAATTGGGGCGTCGCCAGCCAGCCGTTGCACTGCTTCCTTTATTGAAGTGAGATTCTCAACCTGGTCAGCTCTTGTGATCACTACACAATCAGCGCGCGACAAGCCTGCGACAGGTTCTCGCAATCTGCCGTAGGGTAGCAAGCGGCCACCGCCCCAGGGATTGGTCGCGTCGATGATGACAATATCCAGATCGCGGGAGAGCCGGAGATGTTGAAAGCCGTCATCGAGGACGAAGACCTCAGTATGCAAATGCTCAATGGCCCATTGTCCCGCCGCCAACCGGTCCGGATTGCAAATAACTGCGGCAACGCCCAACAGATTCTTAGCCAGCAGGGAAGGTTCGTCTCCGGCCTCACGCGCGCCGGCCAGGAGCTTTGCCCCGTCTGAAACTACCACCTGCGTTTTCGGATTCTCTCTACCGTATCCCCTGGTGAGCACGCACACTTTTTTGATTGCGGCCGCGTCATCGCGCGCACTCCCCCGCGCAAGCGCGCGACAAACCCACTCGACGAGCGGCGTCTTCCCGGTTCCGCCCGTAGTTAGATTCCCAATGCTCAAGACGGGTGCAGCGAGTTTCGAAACAGAAAACAGCCCGCGCCGGTAAGCTGCCAGGCGTGCTCGTGTAACAGCACTGTAGATTGTGCCAAGAGGGATCAATATCGCTGAGCCAGCCGGGTTCATGCAGTGGGCGCACCCTGAGCGCGAAGCGAACTATCAGTTTGCGCAACGTTCGGTGAGTCGCGGAGTATTGAAGTCAGCAGTTCGAGTGTGCGGTCAGTGGCGCCGCGGTTTTCGTTTACCAGCCTTCTTGCGCGTTCCCCTACCTCTTGCCGCCTCCCAGGGTTAAGGAGTAGTTCCGAAATCACATCCGCTAGTTCAGTAATTACTGCTGAATCCGAGATCGGGTTTAACTGAATAATGGCCCCGGCAGCAACGAAGGTCTCGACTACTGACTGGAAATTGTAAGTGTGTGGGCCGGTAATCACGGCGGCTCCGGCTGCGGCAGGCTCAAGGATGTTGTGTCCGCCCGTCTTGGCGATGCTGCCGCCGACAAAAACAATCGAAGCAAGTGAATAGGCGGATTGTAGCTCCCCGATGCTGTCAAGAAGAACAACTTCAGCTTCTCCATCGCGCGGATCTGCGGCCGCTGTTCTGCGCACCCAGTGCAATCCCGAAGCCTTGAGCAGATCAGCGACCTCCGCAAAACGTTCCGGGTGACGAGGCGCAATCACAAGTCGCGGTTTGGATCCAGACTTGGAGAATACTTGCCTGATCGCATTCAGAATGATTACTTCTTCTGGCGCGTGTGTGCTTGCAGCGAGGATCAACGGAGCGTCGTCAGCCAACTTAAACCGGCGTCGAAACTCTGCGCTTAACAAATCATTCACCGGCATGGATCCGGCATCGAATTTCATGTTGCCGGTCAAAAAAGTCTTATCCGCGTCCATTCCGAGCGCCCGCAAGCGCTCGACGTCTGCTTCTGTTTGCATTATTGCCAAACTTATCGAGCTCAAGACTCGCGACATGAAACGCCTGATGAACCGGTAACGCCGAAACGACTTTTCTGAAAGCCTGCCGTTTACGATCGCTACCGGAACTTGCCGCGCGTCGCATTCGCGCAAGAATCCCGGCCAGAGTTCTGTTTCCATTATCAGAACAGCAGCGGGACTAATGGTCCTAAGTGATTTGCGAGCGATCCAACGCCAGTCGAAAGGAAAGTAAAAAATGTGAGCGGCGTCGTGTTTGAAGATTTCACGCGCAAGATTTTGACCGGTTAGCGTGACAGTGGAAATTGCTATCGAATACTCCGGAAATCGTTCTCTTATGCCTTTTACCAGGGGCCGAGCAGCCTGGGTCTCGCCAACCGACACACAGTGAATCCAGACAACCGGCCGGCCATCATTTTGGATACGTGGCAGCAAGCCCAATCGCTCGCGAAAACCCGCAACATACTTGCCGTGACGAAATGCGTCGATGAGAAAGCGGGGCAGTAGTATGAGAAAACCGAGGCCAAGAATCAGGCTGTAAATGAAGTACATGAGCGATGGATGAAAGTTTTGGTAGGAAGATAGGTATCCTTCCTGTCTTCGTCACCGACAGACAGAATGTCTGCCCTCCTGGCTAGCCGCTCACTTTGCGCGTTCGATATAGCGGCCTTCGGTGGGGTCGACGCGAATGCGGTCTCCTTCGTTAACGAAGGGTGGAACGGTAACTGTCACTCCATTTTCCAACGTGGCCGGCTTGTTCACATTAGAAACAGTGGCACCCTTCATGGTGGGTTCGGTACGGGTCACGGTCAATTCCATAGAGGGCGGCAGGTCGATACCTATAGGAGCGCCCTCGTGAAATTCCGCCTGAATCTTCAGTCCCGGAGTTAACCACTGCGCCGCATCGCCTAATTCGTCTCCACTGAGCGCGACCTGCTCATAATTTTCAGTGTTCATGAAATGATGGTGCGACCCGTCGGAGTACAAATATTCCATTTCATGTTGCTCCAACATGGCGCGCTCAATCGTATCGGCCGAACGAAACCGGTGTTCAAAAGATGATCCAGTCTTGATGTTTCGTAGTTTCGTTTGCACCATCGCGCGCAAATTGCCCGGAGTGTGATGGCGAAATTCCATAACTTTGCAAGGCTCGCCTTCAAAAAGTATCAACATTCCACGCCGAATATGAGTTGCAGGGATAGCCATACGATTGTTTCAGTCTCCGTCCAAAGCGTTTGTCTTATTACCGCAAGCTTACTGGTAAGCGTTTTGGCCTGTTTGCGAAACGCGTAGTCTAGCGAGCGTCAGGGCCTTTGTCCAGCGGGAGAAATCGCCTCGATTTCCCATAAGAGACATGCAAAAAGGCGGCTTCACCGGAACCTGAATTCGACCCCGGATCAGCCGCCTTTTTTGAGGAGCCCACCTACCTCGTCAGTGTAAACGCCTTAATGCCGGAAAGGTTCCATTTTGAACTCAGGCGGCCCGCGCCCTGGGAACTCGCCGCTGACGAGCCACTTGCTCAAGCCAACGCTGAGCGTCTTCAAACTTGGCGAAGCGCCGTTCGTCCAACCGAAACGCCGCCGTGTGGTAATAGCGACGCCCGTTGATCATTCGCGCGGCATGCTTTATGTGCAGCATTTCGTGATAGAGAATAAACTCCACGAACCACTCGGGCACCTGCGGAGAGTCGAGCGACTTGCTAATCGTGATCGTTCCATACACGCGATCGTGGTGACCAAGAATGCTGCGCGTCTTGCGTTGTGACCAGGTAATTGTCGGTTTTTCAAGACTTGAGTCAAAATATCTGCGGTTTATCTTGGAGAACATTTTCTCAAGGTCGTAGGTAGTGCCCTGTGCGCTCGAGATCATCTTGCGTCCGCGGCGCCGACGCGCTATGTCAGATAAACGCATGACCTCGGGGGTCAACGAGTAGTCGCGGTAAGTTCGCTCGTGAACGGCCGGCACCTTCTTACCGAGCAGGCGAGCCACCAGCACGAAGGCCAGTGCACGCATTGCTTCCGGTGGGCAGTCTTTACAGATATCCGACAGGCGAACGTAGACGTGTCCTGAACGCAGCCTGATCGTGTGACGCAAACCGGCGTAAGGATAGAACCGCACGTCCATCGCCGGTATTCCACGATTGCTGCCCAAATGGTGAAAGGCATCAATGAAAAACTTTTTCGCCTCGTTCATTGCCGACTACTCCTGACAATTTTCACGGTTCAAATGTTTAATACCCGATGCGGAAGAGGCCAGTACACTTCTGACGCTTGCTCCTGCTATAGACCCTGGGGGCTATGGAAACTGCTGGCTGGAAGCTGTGCCCATCTTACGGAGAACCCTTACCGACCGTCAATTGATCCGGGGAGATGCGCAAAAAGGCTCGAAAAACGCCTATTCCCCGCTTTAAAGCGACGTGTCGCCGAGTTGGGAGCGAGCGTTTCGGAAGTCTCCTGACGGGCTAATCGGGGCCGGTGAATTCGCCTGCAGGAAGCTTAGGTAAGTCTATGAAGGGACGTGGATTATCTTGCCATGAACGGCTGATCGTTTCTGCGCCAAACGTTTGCAGCGCAGCAAATGATTCCTTTATACTGCGGTCGGCAATAATGTTGCTGGCTTCTTGATGTTTTCTGGCCGGAAACTGGAATTTCAGGTTAGTCCAACGCGAAATCGTCTTCAGAAAATAACTTAATGGCCCGTCGTAACTCAGCCCTCCAAGCCGTCGAAAACAATATCCTCGATGCCCGCGCCAAAGCTGTGCTCGCTGCCGTGATCAAGGAACATTTGGTCACGGGCGACGCGGTCGGTTCGCTTGTGCTGGCCGACCGGTTTTCCAACAGCCCAGGTTGGAGTTCGGCGACGATCAGAAATGTCATGGGAGAGCTGGAGGAAGCCGGACTCGTAGAACAACCCCACACATCGGCGGGCCGCGTTCCAACGGACAAAGGTTATCGTTATTACGTTGATAATATTCTTAAAGAGGCCACGCTTTCGCGTGCGGACCTGCGGGCCATCGACAAGGTTTTCACCTCCAGTGGATTCGATTCCGCGACCTCGTCGGATCGGATAATGGAGAAGATGTCCCACGTCCTGTCAGAGCTCTCTGAAAATGTGGGAATCGTGGTTTCGCCATCGCTCGCCGAGAATCGGTTAAGTCACATCGAATTTGTTCAGCTGTCAGATAAACGAATCCTCGTGGTCTTAGTGACGACCTCAAACACAATTCACAATAAGATTATCCGTTTGGAAGATAAGCTTACCCAGGATGAACTCGAACGCACCGCTCGTTATCTGAACACCGAATTTAGCGGAAAAAGCCTGGTTGCGATTCGAGCCGAAATTCTGGAACTGATGAATGTAGAAAAGGCCCTCTATGATCGGCTGCTTCGGAATGCGATATTGCTATGCGATATGAGTTTGGAAGGCGAGGAGTCGACGAGCGGTGACGTTTATGTCGATGGCGCTTCAAACATTTTGGCGAAGCCGGATTTTGTCGATGTCGACAGAATGCGCGAGCTCTTTCGAACTTTCGAAGAGAAGTCTCGCCTGATCAAAATCCTGAATGAGTGTGTATCTCGTGAACAGTATTCGATGGCTGGAGACGTTCACGTAGTGATTGGACGGGAACATCCGATCTCCTCGATGCGAAACTGTGCGTTAATTACCGCCCCCTACCGCCTTGGCTCAAACGAGCACCTTGGCACCCTCGGTGTCGTCGGTCCGATGAGGATTGAATATTCGCGTATCATGGCTATGGTAAACTATATGGCGCGGCTCATTGAGCGGCGACTCGACGAAGAAGCACGCGTTTGAAGCCCTACCCTGAAACCTGGGAAGAATTGAAATCAACTGATGGCTCCTGAGAAAAAAGGAAATAGGTGGAACCGTATTCCGATTAGTTTCATGGACTCGGATAAGGAAGACAGTCCTGAAGCGGCCGGCGAAGAATCAACTCGGTCGTCCGAAGCGGAAGACGAGCAGCAGTGGGTGAGCGACATGTCGCCCGGCGATGGCGCTGCCGAGTTTGGGGAGGAAGAGTTTGAACTGGATGACGCGCAAGTCTCCGCTCAGTCGGATGCTTCAACCCCAGGTGCGGCGTCGAGTTCCGGCGGTCCCGAAGTCGCTGAATTAGTAGCTACCAGGGCGGAGCTGAAGCGCCTGGAAAGCGAAGTTAAGGATTTGAAAGACAGCCTCGCGCGACGGCAAGCCGATTTCGAGAATTACCGTAAGAGAATGGAGCGCGAACGCAGTGAAACTTACAACCGGGTGGTTGCCGATATCGCAGCCAAGCTCCTGCCCGTGCTCGATAACTTGAAGAGGGCTTTGGATACCGAAGCCTCGGTTGAAGCTAGCGAATCGGATGAGTTCCGGCATTTCCTGAGTGGGGTAGATTTAATCTACAAACAGCTCAACGGCGTGCTTGACGCTCTTGGCGTTAAGCCGGTTTTGGCTGAGGGAGAACAGTTTGATCCACATCTCCATGAAGCAGTTGTTACTGAGCCAACGGACGACTATGAACCCGACACAGTCATCCAGGAGATTGTTCGCGGATTCCGGCTGGGCGACAAGTTGATTCGTCCGGCGCTAGTGAAGGTCGCCGTCAAGAAATAATCCAGATGCTACGGCCAAACTGGAGCATTCGAAATGGGAAAAGCGATCGGAATAGACTTAGGCACGACCAATTGCTGCGTCTCCGTCCTGGAGGGTGGCGCGGTTCAGATTGTGCCGAATAAAGAAGGTGGCAGAACGACGCCCAGCGTGGTGGGTTTCACCGATAAGGGTGAACGCCTGGTGGGTCAGATCGCGAAACGCCAGGCTGTGACTAACGCGGCTAATACCGTTTATGCCATCAAGCGACTGATCGGCCGCAAATATAATTCTCCTGAAGTGCAGCGCATGCGCGAGACTTCGGCGTTTGAGATTATCGACTCGCCAAACGGTGACGCGCGCGTCAGCGTCCAGGGCCGCAGTTATAGCCCGCCCGAGCTCTCCGGGATAGTTCTGCAACGCTTAAAAGCCGCAGCCGAGGATTTTCTGGGCGAGCCGGTGACGGATGCGATTATCACCGTACCCGCTTACTTCGACGACTCGCAAAGGCAGGCCACGAAAGATGCAGGAAAAATTGCGGGCTTGACGGTAGAACGGATTATTAATGAACCGACGGCGGCGGCGCTTGCTTACGGCTTAGGTAAATCCGAGGTTGAGCGCATCGCTGTTTATGATCTTGGTGGTGGCACCTTCGATATTTCAATTCTCGACATGAGCGATGGCGTTTTTGAGGTGCTGTCTACCTCCGGCAACACATTGCTCGGTGGCGAAGACCTCGACGAGCGGATCATGAACTGGATGGCCGATCAGTTTTTGACCGACACCGGTATTGACCTGCGCAAGGATCGACTCGCGCTGCAACGACTAAAGGAAGTAGCCGAACGCGCGAAGTGTGAACTATCGTCGTCTACAGAAACGAATATCAATCTTCCTTTCATTGCCGCCGATGCGACTGGACCAAAGCATTTCAACAAAGTGCTAACGCGGGCGAAGTTTGAAGATTTGATCGGAGATTTGATCGAGCAAACGATCGAGCCCTGCCAAAAGGCGCTTGAGGATGCCAAACTTCAACCAAGCGATATTGACAAAGTTATTCTGGTGGGTGGACAGACGCGTTCTCCGATTGTCGAACGCACGGTGGAGCGAATTTTCGGTAAGAAGCCGTCGGCAGAAATCAATCCCGATGAAGTTGTGGCAATGGGAGCGGCCATACAGGGGGGTGTGCTAACCGGCGAAGTAAAAGACATCGTCCTTCTCGACGTTTTGCCTTTGAGTCTGGGGTTGGAAACGCGCGGTGGCTTATTCACGAAGATTATCGATCGGAATTCGACTATTCCTTTACGCAACAGCCTGACGTTTACGACGGTTGTGGATAATCAAACTTCCGTCGAGATTCACATTCTGCAGGGCGAGCGA
This sequence comes from Chloracidobacterium sp. UBA6041, assembly GCA_002427845.1. Taxonomy (GTDB): domain Bacteria; phylum Acidobacteriota; class Blastocatellia; order Pyrinomonadales; family Pyrinomonadaceae; genus PSRF01. The sequence continues at coordinate 17,823 of DIYZ01000109.1, forward strand.
GAAGTTGCCGAGGGCAATAGGTCTCTCGGGAAATTTGAGCTGGTGGGCATTCCTCCCGGCCCGCGGGGTGTACCGCAAATCGACGTTTCCTTCGAGGTCGATGCGAACGGCATTGTTTCGGTGTCGGCGCAGGACAAGACAACCGGTCGCGAGCACCAGATGCGCATCACTCCCACCTCCGGCCTGGCGCCAGATGAGATTCAGCAACTCATAAATGAGGCCGAAGGCTTCGCAGAATCTGACCGCGATGCCAAGGAGATGGTTGTCCTGCGTAACAAGTTGGAGTCGTTGCTGCGCAATACGCAAAAATCCTTCAC
>DIYZ01000109.1:18395-21155 GCA_002427845.1 Chloracidobacterium sp. UBA6041
AATGCAGAGGGTCGTGAGACTATTAACAAGGCGCTGACTGCGCTCGAGCGCGTCGCCGCGCAGCTTACTTCTGCAATGATGAATCCTTCCAAAGAATCCCCGTCAACAGGCGCGGAGGATCCCCGCTAGTAGGTAATAATAATTTAGCGAGTTTTGCAGAATTAATCCGTAAATAAAGAACGAGAGGCTATTGGTAAGTCTGAATGAGTAAAAGAGATTATTACGAAGTATTAGGTGTTAGCCATAGCGCTACGGACCAGGAAATAAAAAGCGCGTATCGCCGTCTGGCAGTCCGTTATCACCCGGACAAGAATCCGAATGACACGAACGCTGAAGAAAAGTTTAAAGAAGCAGCGGAGGCTTACGGTGTCCTCGCGGATGCCGATCAGCGCCAGCGTTATGATCGCTTCGGCCATACCGGAGTTTCGAGTGCGGCGGGGCAAAGTTGGGGCGCGCCTGGTTTCGGCGGGATAGAAGATATTCTGGGCGATCTATTTGGTTTTAGTGATGTCTTCGGCGGCGGTCGTACGGGTGGGCGGCGCTCAGCGGCGCAACGCGGCGCTGATCTTCGTTACGACCTCGAGATCACACTTGAAGAAGCCTACCGCGGGATGACGGCGCAGTTGCGGATTCCGAGACTTGAATCCTGCGAAACCTGCAAAGGAAACGGCGCCGCGCCGGGCACACAGCCCGAGGATTGCAACAACTGCGCAGGCACGGGACAGGTGCGTTATCAGCAGGGGTTCTTTTCGGTAGCGCGAACTTGTCAGGCTTGTCGCGGCGCCGGACGCGTTGTTAAGAGTCCCTGCTCGGAGTGCCGTGGCGCTGGCCGTATCGAACGCGAGAAGCAGATGGAAGTAAAGATTCCGGCCGGGGTTGAAACCGGCTCGCGTTTGCGCGTGCAGGGCGAGGGCGAGGCTGGCACAAGAGGCGGTCCCTCAGGTGATCTTTATGTTGTCATCCGTCTCGCCGAGCACGAACGCTTTGAACGGCAGGGAAGCAATCTTTACGCGTCTTTGCCGATAACCTTCGCACAAGCGGCATTGGGTGCGGACGTTTTCTTGGGGACGATTGATGGAGAAGAAAAAATCAAAGTTCCCACCGGCACGCAAACCGGCACCGTCTTTCGCATAAAGGGTAAAGGCATGCCGGCGCTTGGCGGTCGCGGCCATGGAGATCTGTTTGTATCCGTGAGCGTCGTGACGCCAACTTCATTGACGCGGGAACAGCGGAAGCTTCTCGAACAACTGGCCGTCGTAGAAAATAAGGACCTTGAAGACAAAGGTTTAGTTGACAAGGTTCGCGATATTTTTGGCTGAAGTTTGTCGGGGCAGAGCTTGTCGCTGGCCGCCCGGCGCACTCGGGCTTTGCCGCCTGATGTGCGGAAGGTTTCTGATCTTCCGTTTGCGATGAATTTAGTCTGGGGCTACCACCATTAGGAGTAAGTCATGAAGCATTTCCCCCGTCCTCGACGAGCCCTCCTGGTTCTCGCAATTTTCCTTGGCGCCGCCGCATGTGTTCCAGTTGTGGCGCAAGACAGCATGCAGCGCTGGCAGAGTTTTGATTTTGCTAAGACAGCGCTCAAGTCTGTTGATCTGGCCAGTCTTCCACTCGAAGATCTGAAACTTCTGCGCGGCATCGTCTTCGGTCGCCATGGCCGAGTTTTCAAGGACGCGGAGATCGCTAATTACCTGACGTCGCAGGATTGGTACAAACCAAACAGCGATTTTCAGAATTCGATGCTCAACACCACGGAGCGCCGGAACCTCGATCTGATTCGTGATGCCGAAGCCGGCAAGCATGAAACTGTCCAACCGGGCGACATGCGTTATTGGCGCACTCGCGCGTTCACAGCGAAGAAGCTCGGCAAACACAGTGGTGCTGAGTGGCTCGTGCTGCGCTCTGAAGTCGAAGCGATTCATGGTAGGCGCTTCGAAAGCGATGCGTGGCTGCAACAGTATTTTGACGAGCGCTATTGGTACAAGCCCGCCGATCGCTACGATCCCAAGCAGCTATCACCCATCGAACTGAAGAACCTGCAAACAATCAGCCTTGCCCAGAAACAGTCACGCAAAGTGGCCCTGGCGCCGGGCGACATGGAGTTGTTTGAAAACAGGCTGATCTCAGAACAGATGCTGCACGGGCTGAGTCTTTACGAGTTGCGCTTGTTGCGCAATGAAGTCTATGCGCGGCATGGTCGCCAATTTCAGGCGCCCTGGCTGTCGCAATATTTCTTTAGCCAGCCGTGGTATCAGCCGGACGAAAACTTCAAAGACGAACAACTATCAGGAAGCGACAAGCAGAACGTCGAAACGATTGTTGCTTATGAGAATAAGATACATGACGATCTGAGCCGCAAATTGATTTCGCGCAGCCTGCTCGAAGGTTTATTTGTTGAAGACGCCAGCCAGATGCGGCAGGAGATTTACGCGCGGCGGGGCAAGGTTTTTAAGGAGCTGTGGCTACAGAAATATTTTACCAGCTTCGCGTGGTACCAGCCCGACACCACTTTCACGGACAACTCGCTAAGTGACATTGAAAAGAAAAACATCGCGACGATTGCCGCTTATGAAAAGAAGGCGGTGAGCGCGATGAGCGTCATTGAGGGTTGATAAGGCCCACTCCGGTCTCGCGTGCCGAGACCAAGAAACAGTAGGCAGTAGGCAGCGAGCAGTGGGCGCGGAAAGCCAGCCCAAAGAAACATGATAGACCACGTTTAGAGGCGGGGGGTGGCCGCCTCCTCTATATTAATCAAAAAGG
>DIYZ01000134.1 GCA_002427845.1 Chloracidobacterium sp. UBA6041
ACGACGTTGTCGAAGTAGAGGTTCGCCTCGATCCGCGGAACGGCATAGATCACGGGCGGCAACAACAGCCGCACGCGGCCGGACAACGACTGATTCTCTGCTTCAGATGAAAGAGCCGCTACCGCACAACAGGACAACACCAAGAGCGGGGCCAGCAGGCATGACAGGCCGCTACGCCAGAATCCAACATTAAGCACGGTTCAAAACCTCCCTTAGCATTCTTGACAGTCTCGTATCCGTCACCTTCCGCGTTGGCGCCGTGACCAAACCAATGCCCCGGCGCCAGAAAGTCATAGATCTAGAAGACCTTGTGACTGCTTGATACAATGGTGATCTCTGCACCCAACGATTTCAGATTGTAATTCTGTTATCCAAGAATGATCTGCGATTGTTTTTGCTGCCATCCATCATACTTTGCTTTCCCATCGAAATAGCGATTGTTGCGAGCGCGACTACACAACGCTACTTTGCGCTTCGCCTTTGCACTCCCACTACTTCTCCCGCTGCATAGCCGTGTTCAAGATAAGACCTTTCTACCCATGCAAAATACAGGTAATCCGTAGCTACCATGACGTCCTCATCGCCATCACCATTCCAGTCGACTACATTGACGGCTGGCCAGTAGGGCACCGCCGGCACGTTGAACTTCGTGCCCGCCCCGAACTTCACACCTGCGCCTTTGCCAGCTTCATTGAGGTACAGCTGCATGTTACCGCTTGCGTCGACTCCTATAACATCTGGATATCCATCTTTATTCCAATCTGCTGCACACGGCGACATCCGTTCTCTCATGTCCCCTATTAATAAAGGCTCTGAGAAAACTAGCTCCTTGTCGGTGCTGAGATTCTCGTAATAACGCACCTTGCCATAAGTGTCACCAATCACTAGATCCGGTTTACCATCACGATTGAAGTCAGCTATATCGAGAGTTGTGCGGGCGCCCTGTAAGACTTGAAAATCTATCGCCGCACCATCCTTTGGGCCAACCTTGATTGGCTGTCCATTGATCATCATGAGTTTGATGCCTATGGTCTCGAAATGCTTGACCTCTGGAGTGCTCAGGTTTTTGTGGAAGTAAATATTCCCCTGGTGGTCACCAACAAGAATGTCAAGTTTGCCGTCTTTATCCAGATCGCCAATCCTGGTAAAGGAGTAATTATCACCCATGGGCGCCGGATGGGATATAACTTCGCCAAGCCCTAATATGTTTTGCCGTTCACCAAACACGTTAGGCCAGCCTTTATTTTCATTCAGACGCACGGAGGTGCCGGTGACAATGTCGAGCGAACCATCGCCGTTCCAATCAATTAGTTGACTGCTTATATCGGCAATAAAAGCATTCCCCCACTGGGAAGGTAACGGCTTTGTGCTTGCGTCGAACAGCGGCGCTGTTCTTGTGCCAACGTTCTTGTAGAGCCAAATATTGTCGAGCCCACTTACCGCAAGATCAGGCAAACCGTCATTATTAAAATCGATCGCCCGAGGAGTAACGAGTGGGGAGTTTGGGAATTCTCCTCTCTTTGGGAAAGGTCTCCTCGCCAGTATGGGTTTCGTTCGGGTGCCGATGTTTTCGAAGTACCGCAAAAATAACTCATTATCCGAGGGGTCGATGCCTTCCGTTGTATAGCGCAGCGTCCCGGTGATCAGGTCCAGATCACCATCACCATCGAAGTCCGCCACCGTCGGTGAGGCGCACCATTCAACATCAAGAACTTTCCCGTCTGCTTCTAGAGGACCACGCGACTTCAAGACGGGAGTGCCATCCGGAGATTTCCCCACATTCTCAAAGTAGAAAATCATCCCCGTCACATAGCCGCCCATGAGCAAGTCCAGATCTCCGTCACCATCCCAATCCACTACTTCGGGAACCGGATGGTAGTCGTCATCAAACACACCCTTTCCTCCAGGGACCGGTTCATGGGGAAGCGCGAGCGGCTTGCCGTCCACCACCACAAAACCCTTGTTAACGAATTTCCGATCCTTATTCGTTCCAATGTTCTTAAAGAACAACAATCTGTTACCGTTAGCACCGATGAGCAGATCCTTCACGCCATCGCCGTCCCAATCGACAACGAACGGTTCGGAACTGATTCCTACGTCCAGGGGTTTACCGTCAGTGGTAAAGATCAGCTTGGAATAAATGAATTTTGGCTCTGTCTTTGTTCCAAGGTTGGGATACCAGACGATCACTCCCCGCGCGGAACCTACAACTAGATCGAACAGACCGTCCCCGTTCCAGTCATCGATTGCCAAACGGCTATCGAGGAGGCCAGTAGTGCTAAGACCAACCGGTTCTCGGCGCTCCATCGCGTCACCGAGAAAGCCGGCGGGAGGGATAGTAGAAGGCTCTTTTCCTTTAGCGAGAACGTCAAAATAAATTGCGTAATAAGAAGCCTTATTCTGGGTCTGAGTATGTTCCCACGCCAAATGTCCGCCATCCCAATCGCCTTGTGTTCCAAATAAATAGCCCCATTTTGGCATGTATGCCCAGTCCCTGATCTCGCCATTAGTGGGAGCTACTGAGCGGTGATAATCAGGATAGTTGTAAGGAATCGCAGCATCGTACCAGCGGAACGGACAGTCCCACGCCGTCGTCGCATATGCGTATTTACCGAAAGGGATGGGTTTACCGGATACCGGATCATACCTCATCACCTGTATTGAGGAGACATCAAGCTTTCCGTTAACACCTAACTGTCTCGCAACATCATCTTTGAAATTTATAATGATTTCTGCTGGCATCTGGTCGGACGTCCTCGAACCAATGGATATAGGCTCGACCTTAACCAACATTCGATAGGCTCCCCTGCCGGCCCACGCCACGCGGGGCTGCCCACCAGCGTACACAATTGTATGAAGTAAGACGATCGTAGCAGCCACAAAGGACAGTATTAGAAGCGACTTTGCGAACTCGAGTGATTTCTTCACCAGTGCGCCATCGCCCAACTTAAATCCGCAGGTTTGGTTAATGTCCATGTTGATATTACGAAACTTTCAACTTAACGCACTTGACACGGGCTTACTTCGGCCTCCCCCACCCAACGCATCGAGCGTCTGGTGGGAGAGGCAATCAAGTAAGCCCTCGCGGAGACTGAAGACATAGCCTTGCCTCACGTCCCGCACCAATGTCTTAGAAATTTAGCCTGATAGCCACTTGAATGTCGCGGTTATCGGTTGCGCTGGTTATTCTCCCCCCGGTGGGAGTATTCAAAAAGAAGTTTCCACTGGGACCGATTAGGTTAGGATGGTTGAAGATATTGAAGGCCTCAGCGCGAATCTCGACTCTTGCTCCTTCAGTCAACTTAAATTGTTTGTGCAACCCGAAATCAAGAGTTGAAAGGCCTGGCCCCGTAATGATGTTCGCGCTGGCATTTCCCTGCAGAAAAATGGTCCTGGGAACTCCATTTTTGTCTACAACTGTTGCGGCAGGGTGATTAACGAAGCAGGAGGGATTGTACCAACGTTCAGGCGTTCGTTCGCCAGACGGAAGGTTACCATTGCAAATGCGATCAGGAATATTTAAGGCCGCGGTGCGCACCGAGTAGGGACGTCCGTCTTGGAGCGTAAGGATATAATTTAAACTCCATCCGCCTAGAATGGAGTTGGAGAGGAAATTCCAATTCTGGCCAAAACGTTGGCCCCGACCCACCGGCAATTCGTATATACCGCTGACGGTGAGACGTTTGCGGATATCAAAATCCGCGTTTGACCACGTTCTCTTAGTAAAGATTCCGAGTAAATCAAAATCCACAATCGAATTCTCGTTAACATCGTCATTCGAAGCTTCAGCCAACGCATGCGCCCACGTGAAGGCACCGATAAAACTCAGTCCGGAAGAAAGTCTCTTCGTTGCTTTAGCCTGGAATGAATTGTATTTGGAATTGAATCCCTTGGTTCTCAGACCTATCGAAGGCCAACCCGGGACATTCTTTTTGACCAGCGCATCGACAGACGGTGCATAGCTGCTGAGTGTGGTTACGCCATTTAAGTTGACGCCCCGCGTGCCAACGTAGCTTACTTCTGCCGAAATCCCCCAGGCCATTTCTCTCGATGCCGTGAGGTTCCATTGCTGAACGTATCCGGATGGATACTCGGGAGTAGTCGGAAAGAACGTGCCAGGATGAGCCCCAATTCTTGATTGGAATCCATAAGGCTCTTTGTCGATCGTTACAAAATGATCCTGCTTATCTGGCCAGTAGAAGGCTTTGGGATTGTATTCGTAAGTTCCGCTGAAAGGCACCACCCAGCTTCCGTATGTTGTGGTGTACGCGTTTTCCGACGTGTAAACGATTCCATAGCCACCTCGAATTGCAGTTTTGTTATCCCTGAACGGCCTGAAAGCGAACCCGAAGCGCGGGGAGAAATCCAACTTGCTTGGCTCAAACGGACGGTTGGGACCGTCACTCTCAAAAGGAAACTTTAGCAAGGACAGCAAATCCGCGGGAGCTCCCTTTGCATACCGCGGCAGTCCGGTCTGGTAGTCCAGAGTTAAGAACCGATTACTAATCTCCGAAAAAGGCGCTTCATAGTCGTAACGCACTCCGAGGTTTAGTGTCAGCCGGGGAGAGACTCTCCAATCATCCTGGAAATAGAGCCCAAAGGTGTTGCGGCGCAATTTTGAGGCGTCTCCCTGGCTGACGTCGTACTTTGTTAGAGCATCAACACCCATCAATAACTGAGCAAAGGTAGATCCTGTAACACCGAAGAGGAAATCAAGGCCCGGCTGTCCATCAAGGATGCCGAAATCATACTCTCCCAGCGTCGCATTGTTAATCAACCAGTTTGAATCCTGTCGTTTGAAATCCCCACCGATTGACAGCGTTTGCTTGCCCTTAACCCAGACCAAGTCATCCTTAGCGTAATAGTTGCGATTGAAGCGCACGTCTGGACCAGAACTACCAATTTGGAACGTTCGGTAGCCGACTGTGTACATAAGCACACGAGGCGAACCTTTGGCATCGGGATTTTGCTTACCGGTCCATAAACCGAACTCATTGGCGTAGTTCTTATCGTTTAAGACAAAATCCAGCCCAGTATCAAAGCGTGTGTAATTGAACAAAAAATCATTGACCACGTTCGTTGAAAATACGTGGGTAAACGAAGCAACGAGAACACGGTCGTGCTGGAGGAAATCCTTATCTCCAAATACCGTGTTATCCGGGATCGCATTGTCGTAGTCACCGAAATTGTAGCTGAACTCTAAAGTGCTCTTGCTCGACAAATGGTGATCGATCTTTGCCAGCCATTTGTTCTGGGTGGAAGTGCCACTCCGAAATAGACGCAGATTTAGGAATGGGTCACCAAAATAGTTAGGTTGCGGCCACAGATCCATCAACCTCTTCCCGACGGGGTTTATTAACTCCGGCGGTATCTTCGAGTCCGGGATGATTTGGCCAGTAAAGGGATTCCTCAAGACAACCTTCTTACCGGAAAAAGGATTGATTGTTTCGCTCAGGTCACCCGCACGTTCTTTGGCGGTTGGTGCGAAGGTCTCCATGAGTTGGCCTGGTTTCTTTTGTCGATATCCTTCGGCGCTAAAAAAGAAGAAGGTCTGGTTCCGAAAGGATTTGAGCGCGGGGCCGCCTTCGCCGAACCTGGGGAGCGTTACCGGCCCACCTATCGTCCCTCCAAATTGATTAAAAAGATAAGGGGCTCTGACCTCATAAGGTCTATGATCGAAGTAAGGGCTTGCGTCGAGGGCCTTATTCCGATGGTATTCATACAGGCTTCCATGAAATTCGTTCGTTCCGGATTTCGTGACGACATTTATAACGCCGCCGCCGGCACGCCCATAACGAGCGGAATAAAGGTTTGTCTCTACTCTGAACTCCTTAATTGCATCGAGAGCGGGCGATGAGATCAACTGGTTTCGCGTGACATCGGTGCTATCAGCGCCGTCAACGTAATACGCGTTATTTCCCGCACGCGCTCCATTAAAACCAACAGAAACTCCTCTGCTTGCTACCGAACCTCTCTTTGTGTTGCCTGTTTCCGCCCCGGGTACCAGCGCTGCGAGAGCAATAAATTCCCTACCGTTGAGAGGAAGATTCTGAATGCTTCGCTCATCAATGACCTGACCAATCGTCGGAGTATCCGTATTTACACTCCGAACATCGTCATCAGAGACTGTAACTGACACATTGACATCCCCCGGTGCCAGTTGTAAGTCGACTCTCTTCAACTCACTCACGTGTACAACCACATTGGCTTCTACCCTATTAAAGCCTGACTGCTCTGCTGAGATCCGATAGTTTCCCGGGATGAGAAAAACGACCCGGTAATTGCCTTGCTCGTCGGTTGTAACCGTCCGAGCTATACCAGTCTCCACGTTTAGTACGGCAATCCGCACTGAAGGTACGACGCCACCATTGACATCAGTGATCGTACCGACGAGCGCACCTTGATTGGTGGATTGGCCCAAGCACAAGCATGGAGCCAAGAGAAACGAGGTTAGGAGAGCTATCCGGAACTTTTTCATTGCCACGTACCTCCGCGTTAAAAGTTGACTGCGACATATCACCTAGCTAGGTGATGGTGGGCAAGATTGGCGAATCTCCACCGCTGATTAGATTGCGCATTCTGCAAAGTGTGACTGTCATCATCATTAAGACAGAGAGTCCATTTTGTAAATCACTATCTTCAATGAAACCCTGTATTGTCCAGCCTATTGGATAAATAAATTCAAAGGCGAATTTTAAGACCACCCCCCTGCCTAAAGCCGTGAAGAGCGTTAGCCCAGTATGGTCAACCTTAACCTTGACAGAGAAATAAAACGCCCGACAAGGTGAACTAATGTTCCCTCAATCTGTCGATCGATGACAGCCCTCTTCACGCTGCTAAGATGGACGCTGATAATACCTATTCTTGCTTCACATTCTCTGTCTTGCTCTCAATCTGTGTGATCCGTGGATCTCTACACCACGACCGTAGCCGAATGAATATCCCCGTACTGCTCAGTCGCCGAGAGATATAACTCACCCCACACAACAAGGATCGTCCTGGCATCCAGAGCCGTAACTGAGGGATAGCTCACCTGCCTACCCCAGACCTCATCGTTTGGGCCGGGCACGGGTACTTCCGCTATCACGACGGACTCTCCCCACGTCTTGCCTCCGTCGGCAGAGACGCGCGTTGTCAATGGAGTGCGCACACTCTTGGCAGCGTTGTGCGTGAGCACGATGCGCCCATCGCTCAGGCGAAAGATGTTGTGCGAGGTTCTGGCCGCTACGAGGTCAGTCTTTTCCGCAGGCAACCATGTCTCACCCTTGTCTTTGGAAAATGTCTGCCACAGGACACCGTCGCCGGTTCGCAAGACCATCATGATCTCGCCTGAAGGTAGCTCGGCAATCGAAGGTTCGTGGGCAACGGTTGCAGTCTTGATCTCGCCGAAGCGAGCCCAGGTCTTACCACCATCTGCAGACTTGAGAACGCCGGCCACCCCGCTTAGGAAGCCGTGCAACGGCAGCAGCAGTTCGCCGGTCGAAAGTTTTATGCCATTGCTGCGGCAACCCACCCCGAGTTTCTCAAGCACCAATTCCTGTTCCGACCAAGTGCGCCCGGAATCATCGCTGTAGCGGTGATAGACCTTGAAGGAGACCGCTCCTACCTCATTCTTTTCATCACCCACAAACGGGTAACGATTCCAGCGCCCCACGGAATAGAAAAACCAAAGCCTCTTACCGTCAACGATGAAAGCCGGATCGAAGTCAGACTTCCGCGGCGTATCCTGCAGCACTTTCGCCGCACTCCATGTCTTGCCCTTGTCAGACGAATATGAGGCCAGAATCACCTGATGCACGGATGCTTCAAAAGGCCCGGAAAACCATGCCGCCAAAAGCCGTCCATCAGGTAAGGTCACGACGCTGGTCGCGTGATTAAAGCCATGGAGGTTCTTTAGTTCATAGGGATCCTTCGACGGGGCCTTAAAAATTATCGAGCGAGCGACAATCCTGGGCGCGGTCGCTGTCGAACCGTCATTCAAGGAGAATGCGGCCAGCTTCTCACCCTGCAGCTCTCCGGCAATCAATGGAAGCGCGCCCGCAGCCAGCGCGGATTTCACAAGAAATGTCCGACGATGCAGTGGTTCTGATATGTTCATTTCCTTTTCCTCATGGCAGGTGATCATTGACGAAGAAAGTCCTGCGACCTTCTGCTTGTCAATCCCCATTTCAATTAAGCTACGACCCTTTTCGGAGTTTTATACCCATCAGAAGAATCTAGTCTTCTATTAAAACCCTTCCCTGACTTCCGACTGATCCCGTCCAAATATGAGGGCGTCGACTGATGAAAACATCTTAAGTCAACAGTCTGTCGGGCAATCAGCTAATTCCGCTGGAATGCCACCATCATCCAGCCTATTGGATAGATTCTTACCGAGACTTCGGTCAACCCAACCCAATTAATCGAATCGGATCGCTAGCCTCGATATCGAAGAAGGGATTTGTCGCGATCTTGTCTAGATCTATATCGCCTTTACTTGTTCATACACCGTATGAACGCGTCTTTCGAATGGGAAGTTTGTGGATTATATCCGTAGATAAGACTGGTGCGCACAAGAGTGAGATTCATCACGCTAATGTCAGAAGTCCAAGTCTACGCCCACTACCAACTGTGAAAAATCAATTGCCGCCCGTTTTGCGAGCAGCTAGAAAGTGTTCAACATAATGGACGATCGTCCGACGCGGTAGCAGAAACTGCTTGACTGCGCAATGCGTCACCATAGAATGCAAACACGTATTCGAAAGCTGGCATCCACTAGCTCGCGCAGCGCCAACGTACCGCGCGTGCTAAATCGACTTCTCGCAGGGCCGCTTGTTTGCAGTGTGAAATGAGGTCTCAAACGCTCATAGAGATAGACATGTGAAAATAGCATTGGATCGTATCGTACTCGATTTGAGTGAAGTTGGGGCTGGCGATGTCGCATTAGTCGGTGGGAAGGGCGCCAGCCTTGGCGAACTGCTGCGCGCACTCGTGCCGCGCGGCGTTCGCGCCGTCGAAGGATTTGCCATCACGAGTGAAGCTTATCGCCAATTGCTGGCAACGGACGCGCTCGGAGAACGCCTGCGTGCATTACTGGCGGGACTCAACCCCGAAGACATCAACTTGCTCAACGCGGTAGGGCGAGAGGCGCGCACCCTGATGCTCAACACGCCGCTGCCGCCGGCCGTCAACGAGGCGATACTTGAAGCCTACGACCGACTCTGCCAGCGCCACGGACGCGTCTGCGAAGTCGCAGTGCGTTCTTCTGCGACGGCCGAGGATTTACCGGAAGCCTCGTTCGCCGGGCAGCAGGATACTTTTCTGAATGTACGCAGCGATACGCAATTGATTGACGCGTGCCAACGTTGCTTCGCCTCTCTTTGGACAGACCGCGCGATCTCTTATCGGGCGACTCAAGGCTTCGATCACTTCGAAGTCGCGCTCTCAATATGCGTTCAACCTATGGTCAGAAGCGATCTAGCCTGTTCGGGCGTGATGTTTACGCTCGACACCGAATCGGGTTTTCGCGACGTAGTGGTCATCAACGCTGCTTGGGGATTGGGAGAAGCCATCGTACAGGGCATGACGACTCCCGATGAATGGGTCGTTTTTAAGCAGACGCTTCGCCAAGGGGCGCGTTCCATTATCAGCCGACGACTGGGCAGCAAAGAGGTCAAGATGGTTTACGGGCTAGACGAGCGAGGGACGCGTGTGCGAGAGGTGGTCGAGGCGCAGCGCCACCGTTTTGTGCTCGACGATTATGAGGTTCTGAAGCTGGCGGAGTGGGGATGTCTAATAGAAGAGCATTACTCGGAGCGCGCGGGGCACCACCAACCGATGGATATCGAATGGGCGAAGGATGGGCGCACCGGAGAGCTATGTATATTGCAAGCCAGGCCTGAGACTGTTCATGCAACTAGTCGCGAGAACTATGTAGATACCTACCGGCTCGTCGGTGAGCGCCCTCCAAGGGCGCTCGCCACCGGGCAGGCAGTTGGGGAGAAAATCGGCCACGGGCGTGTGCATCTGCTAACCGATCCCGATCGCTTGGCGGACTTCGCTGAGGGCGATGTGCTCGTGACATCGATGACTGACCCGTCGTGGGAGCCGATCATGAAGCGGGCCGCGGCTATTATCACAGATCGCGGAGGCCGTACCTGTCATAGCGCGATCATTAGCCGTGAACTAGGTTTGCCGTGCGTTGTCGGCACTGGAAACGCGACCCGGAAGTTGGAGACGGGCATGGAAGTAACAGTCTCGTGCGCGGAAGGCGCGCTGGGCAATGTATATGAAGGGCGCATAGAGTTCGCCATTGACCGGCGCATGATAAGCCAGGAGCAGAGGCCGAGCACGCAGGTAATGATGAATGTGGGCGATCCTGATCAAGCCTTCTCGCTCTCGTTTCTACCGAACGATGGAGTCGGATTAGCACGCCTGGAGTTCATCATCAACAATCATATCGGCATTCACCCGATGGCGCTTGTCCGCTATCCGAGCCTGGAGCGCCAAGAGGATGTGCGTGAGATCGAGCGTCGTATTGGCGAGGAGGAGCCGCGCAGCTTCTTTATCCGTTGTTTGGCCGAGGGGATCGGGAGGATTGCCGCCGCTTTTTATCCGAAGCCCGTCATTGTACGGATGTCGGACTTCAAGTCGAACGAGTACGCAAAGCTGATCGGAGGGCGTGAGTTTGAGCCCCTTGAAGAGAACCCCATGCTTGGTTTTCGCGGCGCCTCGCGCTACTACGATGACCGATACCGCGAAGGGTTTGGACTCGAGTGCAAGGCGCTCGAGCGTGTGCGTGGGGAAATGGGACTAACAAACGTCAAGGCGATGATCCCATTCTGCCGTACGGTTGAAGAGGCCAAGCGCGTCATTCAATTGATGGCTGAATACGGGTTGCGTCAGGGTGAGCAGGGGTTGGAGATCTATGCGATGTGCGAACTACCGGCGAATGTGATCTATGCCGATGAGTTCTTACGTGTCTTCGACGGGTACTCAATCGGCTCGAATGATTTGACACAGCTTGCTTTGGGAATTGACCGCGACTCGGAAATGGTCGCACATCTATTTGATGAGCGTAACGGTGCGGTGGAACGGATGGTTGAGATGGCCATCGAGGCAGCTCATCGAGCCGGTAAAAAGATCGGTATCTGCGGCCAGGCGCCGTCAGATTACCCGGAGTTCGCCCGATTTTTGGTCGAGCGAGGCATCACTTCGATCTCGCTCAACGCGGACACTGTTATTCAAACCACACAAGTCATCGCCGAGGCTGAAGCGCAACTCCGATAATGGGTCTCGCTAAGATAGGGATTATGAAAAACAACA
>DIYZ01000059.1 GCA_002427845.1 Chloracidobacterium sp. UBA6041
CCAATTTCGGAAGATAACCAAGCAGAGCGGCGCGTATCCAAACGAAGCGCCCGTCACCGAATAAGTCGAAATGCCGGAAGGGTCGTCGTCAGCCGCGCCGGTGATCAAGCCCGGTCCCAGGTCAGCGAAGAAGCGTCCAACGCCACGGGGAGTGACGCCGTTGAGCGTGCTTTTCTTCTTTTTCTTTGTCATTCAGTTGAAGTGCCGTCGCGCAGCCAGCCGCCCGAAAAACCTGCGCGGCAAAGCCCGTCGATGATGTAGGGGCCGCGGCGCATTAGCCGCCAAAGAAATCCTGACCTGTAGTTCTCAATCATCAAGATTATCGGACCCTGATCCAGACCGTAGTAGCCCTTTGAGATCCATTCGCTGCTCCGCCGGAAGCCCGTACATCGCGCCGGCGGTCGTGCCCACCGCATAGTAAACAAAGGGACCCGCGATCTCTTTTTCTCGAGCAGTTAAGACTGTGACCGAAGACTCCTTTGATTTAATCCGTAATGCTCTCAGCATCCGTCTCTGCCACAATCTGATTTATGCGCTCGTCCTGCGCTCTCTCAAGCACTTGCTTTCTTTGTTCCAACGTCAGGGCGGCATAAGTCTTTAGGCCCGCGCTTGGATCTGTCAGCAACAACTGGATAATCCTATCTAACTCTTCGTCTGTCATCTCAGGCTCTCGCTCTCTTTGGCTGTTACGCTTTCGAAAGTCTCCCAGTTGGGAAGTCGAAAAACGGTAGACTTATATAATCCATCCAGTAACGCGCAAAACAAGAGCGAGACTGACGAGTTCTCCCAGCCGTGATTAGGATAAGCACAGAAACGATACGTTTTGAATTCTTTATTTTTCTTTCTTTCAGCTTCAAAAGCTTCTACCGACGGCGCGGTTGGGCATGGTGCCGCCTCCCATGAAGAGGGCAATCCCGACGCCGCCGTCATTACCGGTCAAACCCATTTCAGCGCTCGTGCCGTTTTCCATGGTGTAGAGCAAAGAGACAATTGAGTTGGTAGGGAAGAACACATAATCCAAGTGTCCGCCGAATTCGTAAACGACTTCACCGAGAGAAAACGAGACTGGCTCCAGGCGTGGAAGCAGGCGTTTATACTCGTCAGCAGGAAGCGAGGCGAGCAGCCGGTTTTCAGCGTGATCATTAGGCCTTGCGATTACAGCCACGAGTAAATTTCCGATCCGGTCACCCCTTCGTAAACGATCAATTCGTGAAGCACAATGCGAATGTTACGCGAAGTGGGAAGACGCTTTCAAGAGCCAACACAACCTGAATAGCAAGAAAAGTCTGGTGATATATGTGATCTAGCGCACAGACGACTCCTTTTACTTAGCCTATTCTGGTAGCAATCGGATTCGCACAATACACGACGATCTTTGCCTGTTTATTGGGCAGTAGTGTCGGGCAATCTCCATCACTTTTTCGGCGCCATATTGATCGCGCCAAGCACTGCCCGTGATGTTAAGCCGCAGGGAAGACAAGGGATGATCGTTTCGGTCAACAGGGATTGCTGCAACTCATTGTTTTTCTCGGCGTCCCTCTCGCTCGATCTTGGAACAGTAACTTACCGAGCGAACGGTCACACGGTTTTGGGGACATCAAGTGAACCTTGATTACACATCGGGAAACTCTCTGATGACTATATCGGAATTTTGCTTGAGCATCTCCAACAGGTTTGGACTGTCTCGATTTACATGGTTCGGTCGAAGGGAAATAGGCAAGCAGATGGCACGCCTTACGCCAATTCACAATTAGATCTTGCAAATGGCGGACGGGCTTAGCTCGGGCATCATTCAATCAGTTTCCAGACAAGTTCAATTAACCTGCTACAGAAAGAAGGAGGTCCTAGTCGCGCAAGCATCGGAGGACATCCGATTCATCCTATGCTGAGTCCGTTTCCGATCGGACTGCTGTTTTTTTCGTTGATCGCAGACATCGTCTACCTATGGCGGGCACCTGGCGGACAGAATGTAGCCGGGCGGGCACACAAATGGCCAGGACGCGGCAATCGCAACATCGCCGTGCTGATGATGGCTTATACGAAAAGCATCTAGATGTTTCCGCAGGGCTTGAGTTTCAGATATTCATGAACATGGAGGAATAAGAAGAAAGAGGAGTCTGCAATGAACGCACAAACCAAACGAACGTTAGCATTGATTGGTATTCTCGTGCTTCTGGCGACTGTCACGACACCTTATCTTCAAGCCAACCCGAAAGACCAGCATCGATCGCGAGCCCGGCGAGCCGACTTGGCAGCACGAGTTCCACGTGATCCGGGAGGTTCGTTTCGCTGAGAAGATCATCGTCGGGTGAATGCACGACGAAGAATACTTTTCGATAATCGTTACTGGAGAATCCAGAAACCGTCGCCTGGAGATCCTGAAGGCCTGCTCGGGACTTTACCTGGACCACATAGCGCTCTTCAGTGATTGGTTCACGCAGCTCGAGATCATAGCCTTTCGCTTGCTGACCTAAGACGCTGACCCGGATCCAGCCTGCCTCGCGAAACACGAGATCAGCCAGGGTCTCAAAATCCTTCCAGTGGAGATCCTTGATTGCCTGCTCCAATAGCTCAGCAAGGCCCGAGCGATGAACGGCAATCGAACGAGCCAAAGGACTCTGAGTGCCGCCAAGGACCCGTTGCAGAAGCTCGCGATGCTGCACCCTGCAGACGGTGCCGCGAAAACCCTGAAGCTGTGAAATCTTCCCGGGCAGCTCGTTGACGACGAGCAACTTGCCGGTGGCGGACCGATCACTCCACGCGCCGGCGGTGCGACGAAATTTCGAGATCCCGTCCTGTTCGACTTCGCCAGCGCTAAGGCGAGCCCACCACAGCTTGGCTTGGTGAAACGTAATCCAGACATCGTCTGGACCTGATTCGGCGATGTCACGAAGACGGTTCAGGTCGTTCGTTGCCACCTGTCGTTGTTTGCCGGAGTGTTCGCTGCGCAGTTGGAGTTCGATCGCGTCCCAGCGCCCCGCGTTGATATCGTCCTCGGCTTGCCGACCCCACCCGAGGCGAAGCTTGCCGGTGGCAATGGCGTCGCTCTCCCACGCGCCGCCTCGCCCAAGCTTGATGTAGTACGCCTGCGAGAAATCCATAAGTTTCGTCATGCGGCCCAACGTCTGAGTTCAGGTGGTCGCGCGAGTCGCGACAACCTGAGAGAATAAAGACTTGATGAGGGACACGCAATCGCGGCTCACCTGCCACGATTTGTTATGCTTCTCCCGCGTAGAACTACGATAGTTTCGCTTCCAGCACATTCCAATTGTTCAAATAACCCGATAGATCTCGCGCTGAATCTACAAGCTCGTCGTTCGCAAGTTCAATCTGCTGACTTTTGTTCAAGCCCCTTGTCTCCCAGCATTTTCCGCTCGCCGTGACCCAAACGTAACTCTGGATAATGCCTGTTCGATTAAGTTGGTCATACCTGCGCAATAATTCGGCTGGCTCGATAACCAGTAAATCGTAATCTCGACGCGAGAAACGGTAGAGGACTAGGACCCACAAATCTGCGCGCGTGAATCTCTAATTTTCTCAGGCTTGAATGTCCACCAACCGCCTGACTTAACTTTTGTGGCAACAACTTCGGAAAGACTGTTTCCAAGACTTCCAAGAAAATCTTTGGAAAATTTCACCTGCAACGAAACGGTCTTGCTATTGGTTTGGTCCGTCACCAAAAGGTCAATAATCCTCGAAGTGGCAGTGCAAATGGACGAATTTCAGCTAAAAAAAGAAAAAGGTAGGCGCTGCTTGAATAGAATGTGCGGATTTCCTAATGAAAATGACATGTCGCCACCGTGCGGATACGCTGAAAACCCAAGCAATCTCGTTGCCCGACCGCGGAGAATCACTTCACAAGCGCCTTTTCTTTCTTTTTAGGGCAAATTCGTCCATTTGCGCTCACATTTCACGAGAGATCGTTAACTCGCGCTTGAGCACTTTTCGGTGCGACGGGCCGGATATAGAAACAGCAACGCCCCAAACCTTTCGATTCAGGGCGTCACCGGAGTTTAACAGATCGATTGCTCGATCAATTGAGAAAGACCTTAGCATAGGATTAAGCAGATAACTAATGGACTATCAAACATTGTAGCTTAGGGAATTGGTTTGCGCGTGACGGTC
>DIYZ01000010.1:0-9014 GCA_002427845.1 Chloracidobacterium sp. UBA6041
CAGACGCTGGAAAGGCTGGGGCTGCCCTTTACCGGAGCTACTGCAAACTTTTACGAGCCCACGCGCGAGATGATGAAAAGGGTCTGTCACTTTTGGGGCATCAAAGCGCCCGCTTACGTTTTCGCAAGCGAAAGCCAGAGTGTTGAGTTGGCAGCGACCACGCTCCGGTTCCCCTTGATAACGAAGCATCCCAATAGCTACAGCAGCATCGGCCTGACGAAAGAATCGCGTGTCGAAACTGGGGCTGCCCTGCACGTGCAGGCTGAGAAAATGATCACCCAGTTTGGCGGCACGTTGATCGAAGAGTTCATCGAAGGGCGGGAGTTTTCCGTCCTCGTCGCCGAGAATGCCGACAACGAGCTGGAGCCATTCGCTTATCAACCCGTCGAGTTTCGTTTCCCCAACGGCGAAACATTTAAACACTTCGACCTCAAATGGAAAGATTATGAGGCGATGACTTGTGTTCAGTGTGACGATGACGAGCTCGCCGAGCGGCTGAAGGATATTTCCCGGAAGTTGTTTATCGGCTTGAACGGCGCCGGGTATGGTCGTTGTGACATTCGCATGAATGATGAAGGTGAGCTGTTTATGCTCGAGATAAATCCCAACTGTGACGTCGCTTACCCTTTGGAGGAAGCTGGGAGCGCGGATCTTATCTTACTGTACGAGCCGTGGGGCCACCGGGAGTTTTTCGAAAGGATCATTAGAGCAGCCTTGAAACAACATCGCCGGCAACAAAAGAAATGGAAATTGATCCTGGACGGCAAAAGTCATTACGGAATGTATGCCGTCGAAACCATCGAACCCGGAGAGATTGTCGAGGCCCATGAAGAACAGCCACACGTGTTGGTGAGCGAGTCGCACGTCAGGCAAAACTGGAACGCGGAGCAGCAGCGATGGTTTTCCGAGTACGCCTATCCGCTGACGGACGAAATTTTTGTGAGCTGGAGCCAGGACCCGGAGCACTGGAAGCCTATCAATCATTCCTGCGATCCGAATTCGTGGCTGGAAGGATTGAATCTGGTAGCGCGCAGGCAGATAAGAGCAGGCGAAGAAATCACGATAGACTACGGCACATTCTATAACGAGCTGATGGCCGACTTCGCGTGTGCCTGCGATTCCCCAGAGTGCAGAATGACAATTCGCGGCACGGACTACATGGAGCCATTCATGGAACGCTACGGCGACCATGTTTCGGACTACGTCCGCACGAGACGGCTGCTGGTTCGTAGTCAGGCAGTGATGTAATTGCCAGTGGCGCACGCTTGCTGATTCTGTTTTCCGACGGATTACCCGGCGCCAGTTTTTACTTCCCGAAGAGATGAGCGCCGAACGCTGCGCTTCAGCGGCCGGGCGACAACTGTCCTTTTATTATTAGCGCGGCAAGTTGTCCGTAGAGAGACAAGCTGATTTCCGGTCCGCATCTGCAAGCGTTGGTTAGGTGTGCAGGTGGTGTAGTCTGGGACATTACAACGCCAGCGATTTCTCCATGAGCATCGGACCCCCGTGCTCAGCGATCGACCCAAAAACCTCCCGTCCATCGAAGCGATGAGTCTGGTAGGACCGCCACACGCGCGCGACGAATCCCTGCTTGCGGAAGATGTGCTGTGACACCTTGTTCGTCGCCTCGGTGACCGCCACCCGATAACCTCTGCGCGCGCCGTGCTCGAGGCAAGCCGCGACGAGCTGCTGCGCCACTCCCTGTCCGGCGACCCGTTCGGACACCCCCAGGAGGAACAGGTGGAGCGACTCGCCCGGCCGTACTGCCTGGCCGCCCCGGTACTCGGTGCCCAACTGGCCCAGGATGTCGAAGATCGGATCGAATTTCGCGCTCAGTCGATCCATGCCGTCAGGCAGCGCCAATGCGCAGTCCTCCGTCAGCAGCGCGCCCACCAGCTCACCCGTGCCGACGAGTCGCGCTACGATTGTCAGACCCTCGGCCGCCGCCTTGGGGCAGAGCAGTCGGACGAACGCCTCGAACTCGGAAGGGGTCAGGCCGACTGCGACGGCGGGCGGATCGTGACGACTGAACACCTCGCCCAGGAGTCTCGCCATCGCTTCTGCGTCGGAGGCGACATAGACGCCATACTCGATCGGCATGTGTTCACGTGAATCTGCCATTGGTCCTCTCCCTTCGATCGCCTTCCCTCCGCGATTTCCAGGCTGCCTAACGGTGCGCATAACCCGCCTGCGCAGGCGGCTCAACCGTCGCTTCACCTCTTAATAACCGCCGCGCTCAACCGAGTCTGCTGCAAGCGCTTATAGGCGCAGATCAGCACGTACATTATTGGCCTGTCTCGTCAAGAGGATGATGTATTAACAATCCCCACAAGGCTTGTTTATCCTCTGAGGCCCGGGCACCAATCTCTATGAGTAATCGTTTAGCTGTTTCATCATCTGTGCCTATCACATGCTGCAAAGTATCAAAACTTCTCCACCTTTGAGGAAATCTTTCATCATTTAGCATTTTAAGTAAAAGCTCTTTTCTGGGTCTATCCGCTCTAGTCCTCGAGCGCTCTTGCAACCAGTGAATTAATAGATTACCTAAAGCTGTACTAGCAGCACCTACAACAACTCCCATTAGACCGATTATGGCGATGTAGAAATTAACATCTGCCACCACGTTAGCCGCAATTTGTTTGGCTGTTGCTTCGTCCATTATTTATCTCCCATAGTTAATAAGTCGCCGAACTACTAATATCTCCCAAAACTGCTCCATAATACCGTGGCACACGGTACTATGCATCGCGCTACTTTGGGCTATTGTATTCGCGCTCTTAGGGTGAAGAGAACAGGTGCAGGCGGCGGATTTGCGATCCAGAAGTGACAGACAGGAATGTCTGTGCTACTCATAGCTCAGCGCTTCAACTGCGTCCTGGCGCGCGGCGCGCAGGGCAGGGTAGAGGGCGCCAACGCTGCCGCCGACGATTCCCACTAGAAACGCGATCGCAATCCAACGCGGCTCAATTTCTACCGTCAGCGACGTCATCCGCATCACCGCGACGCGCGCTGCGAGCGTGAGTCCTACGCCGACCGTGACCCCCAGCAAGCTAACCAAAATCGCTTCCTGTTCGTTATGCCGCGCGCTTGTGACTGACAATCTTGCCAAGAAGTGCTCCTAAACCGATTAGACCAACGGCGGCCATCGGAATAACCGGCCCGCGCAAATTTTTCACTGCGATCACTGCCGCCACAACAAACCCGATCAATCCTCCTACGAATGTCGCGGCATAGCTCGCACGCTCAAGGAGGCGGAGGCGAGCTGCCAGCCAAACTGCCGCGGCAACGCCAACAATGCCACCGATGATCGCACCAGCAAAAAGACCGATGCTGCGGATGCTGTGCCCCATGAAGGAGCCGAGCAGTATACAGATAGCGTCTAAGGCAGACACGATGAGGAACAGCAGTAGGTTCTTCAGGGCCATAAAATTGAATATCAGCAATCACCAAAGATCATATAGCGGCCTAACTTTCCTGTTCAGCGTTGCGATCCAGAAGTGACAGACAGGAATGTCTGTCCTACTCGTAGCCTATTCATAACTGAGGGCTTCAACGGCATCCTGGCCCGCGGCGCGCAGGGCGGGGTAGAGGGCGCCGACGCTGCCGCCGACAATCCCTACCAGAAAGGCGATTGCAATCCAACGCGGCTCAATTTCTACAGTTAGCGACGTCATCCGCATCACCGCGACGCGCGCTGCGAGCGTGAGTCCTACGCCGACCGTGACGCCCAGCAAACTAACCAAAATTGCTTCCTGTTCGATTACCCACGCGATTCCCGTTTTCGACATTCCCAACGCCTTAAGAATGCCAATCTGGCGCGTGCGTTCGGTGACGGTCGTATACATCGCCAGAAGAATTACGAGCATGCTAATCGCTGCCGCCACTCCTACGACTACCTTTATGAACACGTTCAGCGCGGGCACTCCGGCGGCATAAAATTCCGGCAGGTCGCGCGTGAAAATTATCTGATCATCCGGAAACCGTTGCCTGATCCGGGCGGCGACCTCTTCCTGTTTAGCCGGATCGGTGCAAGCGACGAGAATGGCGGAAGCACGTCCGTCGCCGCCTTCCTGATCCTGCATCGTGGTCAAAGGAATCTTAATACGACCGCCACCCGGCGGTTCATACACTCCGACGATCGTGAAGGGCCGCTCGAAGAGTTGCTCAGTCGATCCGACTTTGGCATCGTGCTGCTGTTGCCAAACAGGATCGACGATGGCCTGATCTCCGCCGGTAAGTTTCGAGCCTTCCCTGATTGCAAGTCCCGTCAGCTTTGCATATTCGTCAAACTCAATCCCGTCGATGAGTCGCGTGCCGAATCCGGCGTCGCTGCGATCGAGCACCTGCCCGATTGGTGTAGCGGCCCGAACCCCTTCAATGGTGGCAATCTCTGCGGCTCGACTTACCGGGATCATAAATGGCGATGAGCCGCCGAGACCGAGCGAGCCAGAGGAGCGAACCATGATTTCCGCGCCGATGTTGGATTCACGGCGTCCGCGTTCGCGCAAGACCCCGTGGGCCAGACCCACCGTAAACACAATTAGCAGGACTCCCACTGCCGTTCCCAGAATGCTGACGGCTGTTCGCGCCGGGCGATGAGCAATGTTTGAAAGTACGAGGCTATCCATAAGTCTTCGCAAGTGTGGACTACGATCCAGAACTCGGCCCCAGGCATTGGGCAGCGTTCGCCAGGTAAGGATCAGCAAGCCAATGGATGTCCAGAATATTGTTCCGGCTTTGCGGACAAGTGCAAGAGTGACACCGGTGGCGGCCGCGAATCCAAGCGTTTGCAGCACTACTTCAGTGCCGCCTTCATAAACGCCAATCGTGCCGGGGACAAATGCAAATACAAAATTAATGACTTTAGTCAGCGACTCAATGATGTAAGACTGCGCCACATTAGACGCGAAACCCAGCATATGCAAAGTCACATAAACTTCGAGGACGCTTAACGCGTGGGCGAGCAGGTCGCAGGCGATCATGCCGAAGAAAACACCGGGATGATGTTTGTAAAAGTCATAGACCTTCGACTCGATATGATAAATATGCTGCCGTCGCTTCAGGATAACTTTGGGACTGAGACGCAGCCGGGCCATCTGATCGATCACCCAGGTCAAAAGCATGATGCGGCGTTTGGCAGCGAGTGCCGCGGCGGCAATACCCAGCGCCGCAACGGCGGCGATTACGAGCAGGGAGTAATAGACGAGCGGAGGCAGACTGTAAGTAAACAGCATCACGCACGCGCCGCTCAAAACAAAGAAGACGACGGAAAGATTGTAGAGAAGATTGTCTACTACGAGTGCCGGCACACCGTACGTCAGCGGCACTCGCCGGCGCAATAACGCGACTTTCGTGGCCTCGCCCAGTAGTGGGCCAGTAAAGGTCAGAAAACTAATTGCTTCGCCGCCGAGCCGCGCTGCGAAGGCCTGAAAGAAATTGAAGCGGCGGTGCTCAGCGGGAACGGCCGAGCTCATCGCAATCGTGCGGAAAACGTGACGCGAACCGCTGATGGCCAGGAGAATAATGAAGCCGAATAAACCAATGCGGATTAGCGCGTCGAAGATTGGCTGGAGACCGACGCGGTTTATTACGTAAATGAGAAGAGCGAGCCCGAGTAGGAAAGCTATTGCTTGTAGCCAGATGAACGAGCGGCGGGAATTGTCGGGACCGGAGGGCTCGCTTTCATCGACGAGTGCTTCAAGATCCTCTTGCCATCCTTCAGTCAACTGATTTTCGGAAATCGTCAAGGAGATGCAGTCGCTCCAGTAACCACGATTTTTCGGTTTTCCGGTTTGCCCAGCACCTCTTTTACAGGCCGACCAGGAAAGCGCCGAAAGCCTTTGTCCCACAGAACCGGATTTGGATTGTTATCATCGCGTAAATTTCCGGTTAACGCTAGCACGGTGGGAACAAAACTAAGGCTGTCATATGGTTCCTCGACAACCAGGCCGCGCGGAATCCCGGTCTTGTCACCGCCAGCCAACATGAATGTGGAGTGGGTGGAGATGCGCAGAAAGGAACCGTAATTGCCGCCGGGATTAAATCCGCGCACGTCAAAGTTCCAGTGATCGCTTGCCACTACCAGCATGTCGGCCTCGATGTTTTCGCGTTGTCTACGAAGAAACCTGCGCATTAGCCGCTCGTCAGAGGTAATTCCGGAATCGTTAACAGAGAGCTTGCCGAACGTGTGCCGCGCCAATTCTTCATGCAGCCCGATCAGACCGTTTGAGTAGCGGGTCTTGTGTAACGCGTGCAGCCATTCAAGATCTGTGTGCCATTCGCTAAGCCACGCTTCGCGACTCTCGCCCGGGACGCGCAGTTCTTTGTCTTCGAGCATCTGAAGCGGCAGGCCGGCGCTCCACGGCGCAGATTCAAAATGTAAACGTCCATCCTGGTCCTGCTTTAGATTCTTTATGGGCAGGTAACGGAAGCTCAGTTGACCCTGCTCATCTTCGCGAGACAGAAGGAGCGCTTGCTGTTCTAATCCGGCATAAACCCAAATGACATCCGTTGAGATTGGTTCCTCAGTTATTAGCGGTTTCACCAGTTGAGAGGGCAGGCGAAGCGCGATCAGATCGACGGGGTGACTGACCACTCCCGGCTGCACGTTATTGCGCACAGTGAGATTGTGCAATAGCGACAGGTAATCGATGTGAACAAAGCTCCGCTCCTCGTCCAGCGAGCCATCAGGATTCAGCACGAAGCCGCCGGGAGCGATGCCGGCCACGTAATGCTGTAGCTGATAGACAGTGTTGTGTTCACCCATTGCGTGTTTAGCGATCACGTCGTCAAGCTTGATTTTGGAAGCGTTGAAGTCTTCCTTGCGCAGGGCTAATAGGTTCGCAAGCACTCGTCCATATTCCGCATAACCGCTTTCCTCGCCCTGCCATATTTCAGCTTGCGCGCAAACGCGTTTTGCCGCATCGTCGCGACCCGCCTCCGCTTCTTCCTTCGTAAACTTCTTCGGCTGAGCGGCACAAAGCGCGCGCTGCTGCTCGATGGCGCGACGGAGAACGCCAAGTTCTTCGTTGAGTTGATCAAGATTGCTTTGCCAGGCAGACCGTTGGGCGTCGATAGTTTTGAAGAACTGATCGGTCAGCGCTTTCTTCATCTCACTGGAGAGGTCGGCACGCTGAAGCTGCTGGAGAATGATGTGCAGCAGGTTGAGATTGGAGTTGCGGTAATGAAATGAGGCTCGCTCGTTTCCGTCAAAGTCGAGCATCGCGGTTGGATAGTCGCCGCTTTGCCCCTTCAGATAATACGAATCCCGCGTGGTTGTGGTGATTGATTGAACAAATGGGTTGATGCCTTTAATGGCGTAATCAGCCAGCAAGCGGCGTTTAGTTATAACGTGATGGCCGCCACCGGCCGTGCTGCCGAGTAACTTGACGAGATTGTAACCCTGGCTGTAAACGCCCTCCACCGAGTTTGTTCCGTGATCCGAGACGATGACCAGCGCGGTCTCGGAAGCAAGAGAACTTTTTTGAATTGCCGTCCAGACTTCACCGAATACGGCGTCGAGCTCTTTCAAGACGAACAGTTGTGATTCGCGATCGTTGTTATGATGAGCAACGTGATCAAAATCCGTGATCACCACTTCGAGGTAATGAATGCGCGGATCGCTTAGGCCCTCGATTAGTTCGCGTACTGACTGCTCGGGAACAGAACTCCGGAGTTCAAAACCTGTGGTCCACTCGTCAAAGATGTCCTTTGGAGCCCGCTTGAATTTGTTTTCGAAGGCTTTCTGAAAAGTGACATAGCGCGGACCGCGCTGGAACAGAGAGAACGTCGGCTGGTGTTCATTGTGAGCATAAGCGTCGGCCAAAAGCGGAACTCCAATTGAGTCGAGTACCTCGACTCCTGGCATATCCACACGCCGCCCGATCGTCGCTTTAACGTAGAAGGGAATGAAGTTCAGATAGTCGTAAGTTTGCAGCGTGTAGCGATCGAACTCGACATTGGCTTTGATCTGTAGATGTTGGCCGGTGTTTATGAGTGACCAGGAAGGCGCCGACAGGCTCATGCCGCGGACATAGAAGTTAGCAAGGCGGGTGCCGTTTTGGTAAAAAATGTGATCGATCCACGGGAGCTGGCTCTTGCCGGTGCGCGGATCGCGCTCATGAACAAATCGATCTACCACATCGAAGGGCAAGCCATCGCACTCGACGGCAACCACACGTTTGGTTTGTGCGAAGGAAAACTGCGGTAAACACAGCACGAACAAGATCGCGAGCAGCACTGCGGCTCGATGATCGAGCCGGCGAGAGTTTCTGTAAACCTGACTTGAAGAAAGTGGTAACGCGCTCAGGCAGGATCGCAACATGACTAGTGATCTACTCTGCCCGCATTGGAGTTCTGGCTTGAAGCGGCAACCGGTTCGGTCGGCGACGAGGCGTCTTCAAATAGGAAATAACCAAATCTTTCCCCGCTTGATCGAGATCCTTAAGTTGCGAAAGGCGAATCAACTCGCTTTTCGCCTTCTTATTGCTCATTCGTGACAGACCCTCCAGGCAAAAGCGTCGGGTCTCTTCATCCTGGGTGCGCACGAATATTTTCGCCGCCGCACTTGCACTTTTTGCGTCCACATCTGCCGCGTGGTCTACGATAAACTGTAAGGACCGTCCGTTTTACTTCACTCAAATTCCACATGACGTCGATCTGCGGAGTCGACATCACCACCTCGCGCAGGAAACGGGTGTGGTAAGACAAGCGGCGCGCGACGTCAAGCCTTTCCTCAGTTTGCGGCCTATCTTCCTCGCGATGAGTGTATTTTCCAAAACTTAAAATGTTTGCCGCGCGAAAAAGTAATTGCTCTGCGCGTCCGTGGGCCAGGGGAACCATCTCAGCACGACGGTCTCGCTTGAGCTTCTCGGCCAACCCGTCAGGCCGTTTAGCGTAAGCCATCAATGCCTCATATTGCACCGTGGCCAACCTGGCTTCGGCCTGAAGATCATTTTCCATCGGGTTCAGTGAAACTTTCTCCAGCCGACTTCCGATCTCTTCCCGCAACTCCG
>DIYZ01000010.1:9124-11954 GCA_002427845.1 Chloracidobacterium sp. UBA6041
CCCGCAACTCCGGATCGAGCGACTGGTTGAGAGAAAGCAAAAGCTTGAGTTGGGAATACGTGGCCAGCCGCGAGGGTTGGTTGACGTCCATACCGCGTCGTAAGGTAACAAACTCAAACACCGTTCGCCCCAGAAAATAAGGCAAGTCGCCGAAGCGTGAAAGCGACAAAACGTTTCGCGTCACATCCAGCAACGCTCGTCGCGACATCTCGCGCTTCTTGGGATTGAGACCGTCGCGAAAATCAACCAGCACCATAGGAATCCTGGGATTGTCTNNCGTAAGTTTGCAGCGTGTAGCGAATCGTTCTCAGGACTAAGGTCGCCAAGAGTGTCCCGAAGCACGGTTACAAGCGGTACCCATTGGCCGTGTTCTACGCCTCCGATGCCGTCCAGTTTTGCATGAATGGTTATTAGTTCGGCGCCGCCGTCAACAGTTACCCGCTCGAGCCGAAAAATGTCCGCGGCCGGCGAAGTATTTGTCTTCGCGTCGCCTTGAGCGAAGACTCTCTGAATAAAGAAAGCCGGTGTGAATAAAAAGACGAATAGGAGCGAAGCTAAGACACAGGCGCTACGTGGCGAGAATCTGTTGGAGCAGAGATGCATCGTCCGGTAACCGCTGATAGTTTTCAAACCTGTTGGATTCCTTCTGATGGCGTGATCTCGCTGCGCCGTAGTTTTAATGCAAACTGCAATCGCCAGTTAACCTCAGCGTGATCGGTAGCAATCTTAGCAAACGGCCTGCCACAGTTCAGATCAGTGATGGCGACGCGCATAATATACCATCACTTCCAGGCACGTGCGCTTTCGATGCCTGCACAACAAATTTTAGTTGCCGGCTGCGAGCAGTGGTTTTTATACAAACAACTTGGCGGGTTATTTGGGGGAAGCCGCAGAGGGAACGGCGTCTTTGCTATCTTTTCCCAGAGGGGATTTCCAGCCTACACGTTCGAGCAGCGCGCTTGCATATTGAATCGGGACCGCAAAATTTGAAGCCTGGCTCTCCGTAGAAATAGCAAAATTGACGCCGATCACGTGGCCCAACTGTCCAAATACCGGGGCACCCGAGCCGCCTTCTGCCGTGCGCGCATCGTAAGCAATTCGCCGACCGTTAACGTCCGTGATATTGCCCTGAGTCGTTTGCGGTTGGATGCGTCGCGATTCGGCGAAGTGATTAAGAAGCGAGTCGAGAGTCCCCCCGTAGCGCTGTTGTATGCTGCGGGATTCCGCATCATCGAGAAGAGCCAGCAAACGATCAGGCCCCAACGGATAGCCCATCATTACGACAGCCGTGCCGACCGCGACAGCGTCCTGATTAGTCTCCAAGGGAAGCACGGGAATATCAGTGGGCAAATCTTTTATGTCCAAAAGGCAAACGGCAAGATCGTCACGACCGCCTGCCGCCTTGAACTTCAATGGTATCGCTTGTGAACGTTCAGGAAAATAAGCATTAAGTTTCTTGAGCCGCGGTTGACCTCTGACGCTGCTGCTCAAACTCTGCGCGCGATCATCGGCAAGCCACGGTTGTGCAATGTGGCGATTCGTGACTACGAAACCGTCACCCACATAAAAACCCGTGCCGACAAACTCAAACTCGGCGACCGCCCCGTTGCCATCAGGCGTCAGCGTGGTAGGCTCACCGCTGTTCTGGACCACGCCGCCGCTTTCATTCATCTGCGCCTCGGAATAGCGGAGAGGGCGACCAGTACCCGACTCAACAAAGTAGAATGAACCGGCTACCAGGCAAACGCCGCTGCCGTAATCGCTGCGCAGTTTCACCGCCAGCGAGAGACTGTCGCGAATCTCCTTGTTTGAGCGATCAAGGTCCTTAAGCGTCTGGTTGGTCTTCGACACCTGATCTTTCATCGAGGTGAGCTGGGCGTGCTGGTCGTCGATGATGCGCCGGCTTCTTTGCATCTCCTTGAACATGGAGAACCCGATGTAAAGAATGCCGCCCACCAGAGCAACCGCGATAGCCAACGTGATCAGTTTTGTGCTCGGGTTGATTTCTTTCACCAGCTCGCGCGTGAATTCGCGTAGAAAAACCTTGGCATCGTCGCGCCGCGCCGTGGCGGCCGACTCCATCGCCGCCTGTTCGATGAAAGGCGCAACGTGTGCTTCGTGGGAGCGTTCGCTAATCACTGCGGGCAACGAGCGAATCGGGTAAAACGTCAGCAGCAAATTCGAAGGATCGATACGAACTTCATCGCCGTCTTCGATCTCGACGTCTGACCGCAGCGGTTTGCCGTTATGTGTGAGTTCAATCGTGGGGTCAAATCGGGCAACTCGATAAAAACCATTCGTCCTCGTCAGCTCGAGCAGGACGCCATCGCTTCCACTCTTATTCGGCAGGGAAGACAAACGCAACCGCACGGCGCAATCTTCGCCGTTGCCAATGAGGATGTGATCGTCGGTCAATACCTGGGTATGTTTGTCTTTGCCCGAAGAGATATGAATTACGAGGCCGGTGGCCATAAATGTCAGCCTTTGGTGCTACTCATTACATTAATTTGGGCGACCGAATCAGACCGCTCGAATCCGGCTGCGGTCTGCGAGAGCGGTCGCCCTTCGAGCGGTATTCTACAATGTATTTTCAAGCCTAGCAAAACTTTTACCCGCGCATTGCTAATGCACTTTGATTAGGATATGGCGATACATCGCAACTTACAAAACCGGGAGTGACCGGATGCTGCGCTTAACCTGGTGCTTTTACAGAACCGCTCGCAGTAGCGAGCGGATGCCAGACGCAACTGCATTGTTGTTTCATCAGTCATATCGAATACAGAACCGCTCGCTACCGTGAGGGTTCCGTAAGAATCGCATATCGTACAAT
>DIYZ01000010.1:12246-14190 GCA_002427845.1 Chloracidobacterium sp. UBA6041
CGCATATCGTACAATGAGTGTGGTAACCGCTCCCGGTTCTGTACTGAGTGGCACGTAGTTGGATGTGCCTAAAATGCATCAGTGTCCCACCCCGCGCGTGGCAGCCATTTGGCAAACCGGTCTTGTGTTAACATGATTGCCCTGATACCACCTGCGAAAGCGAGTACCGTTGACGCCTGATTTAGGTACAAATTGCGATTTGGAAAAGCTCGAGACGTTAGCTCCGGTACTCACCGCACCCATCCGCCATCACGTTTTTGTATGCACAGGGAAATCATGCTCGGCAGTAGAAAGCGCAGAAGTGAAAGCGGCGTTTGAGCGTGAGCTGCTGGCGCGGGAAATCCTGTTTGGGAAAGAGAATAAGGGGAAAAACCCGAAAGGCAGCGTCGTGTTAACGGAATGCGGTTCGGTTGGCTTCTGCGTGATCGGAACAGCAGTGATGGTTTATCCGGATGGAATCTGGTACGCACAGGTGCGCGCGGCTGATGTTGCGGAGATAGTGGAGGAACATCTCGTCAACGGGCGCGTGGTTGAACGATTGGCGTTGTTGAAAGTTCCTGCGGCGGGGAAGGAAGTTATGCGTCCGGGACAGGATTTGCAGAATTGGGAAGCCTAACTCAGATCAAGAGCACAGCGCGAAACGCTTTTCAACTATATGATCTTGCCTAGGCCCGAAAAAGACCTGGCTCAGGCGGCGCCCTGCAGTGTCTGAATTGCTCGCCTCAAATCGTCCTTAAGCTGAACCTGCTGGTCAAGACTCACTATTGGAAGCGGGCCCTGAACACCCTCGTGAGAACGAGTCAGATCGAACCATGTGCGCAGGGTAATCAAAAAACCATTGTCGCACTCGTAGGTCCAATGCGTGCTGACTGCTTCAGCCTTGCCACACCCTGTATGAAATCATCCAGCTTGCGGATTCTCTCTTCCGGCGTGAGACGGAGATTCTCAAGCGTCAGTGTCAGAACGATGCCGAATTCGACAGCTCGCGCGGCTGCCGAGCCCGACGGCGGATTGAGGAAATGGTCTTCAACTTCTTTGCGCATGTCGATAGCAGTATAGCACTTGGAATGTTCCCGCTTCAGGTCTGGGCGATACTCGCCGCCTGCTTAGGTTTCCAGCGAAGTATGGGTTTACGCGCCGCCGCCGCCTCATCAAGCCTGCCGATGCGGGTTGAATGGGGAGCGTTTCGGACCAGATCGGGATCCTCAACCGCTTCGCGGGCTATCGCTCGCATCGCCTCTACAAACTGATCCAGTTCCTGACGGCCCACCGATTCTGTTGGCTCGATCAGCATCGCGCCCTGAACGATCAGCGGGAAGTAGATCGTCATCGGATGAAAACCGTAATCGATCAGCCGCTTGGCGATGTCGAGTGTATGAACGCCCTTGCGCGACTGGCGTTTGTCTGTGAAAACGACTTCGTGCATTGGTGGAGCATCAAAAGGTTTCTCGTAATCGCTGGTCAGGCCGTGGGCGATATACCGCGCATTGAGGACGGCCGCTTCCGTCGCTTCGCGCAAACCGTCAAAGCCATGAGTCTGAATGTAGGCCAAAGCGCGAAGCATCATGCCGTAGTTGCCAAAGAAGGCCTTCACCCGCCCGATTGATTGCGGGTAGTTAGTGTCCAGCTTGAATTGCCCTCCATCCTTTACAATGCGCGGCACCGGCAAGAATGGCTCGAGGTGTTTTGTGCAACAGCATGGACCACAGCCTGGTCCACCGCCACCGTGGGGAGTTGAAAAAGTCTTGTGCAAGTTGAGATGTATGACGTCGACGCCCATATCGCCGGGCCGCGCAACGCCTACCAGCGCATTCATGTTGGCGCCGTCCATGTAAACCAGGCCGCCGGCATCGTGCACGATCTCGCAAATCTCTTTTATGTTTCGTTCAAAGAGGCCCAGGGTGTTTGGATTGGTCAGCATGAGCCCGGCGACGTCGCCTCCGG
>DIYZ01000047.1:0-12890 GCA_002427845.1 Chloracidobacterium sp. UBA6041
CCACGGGCCCAACCTGCCGGAGCGGTGGGACCAGGACAGCGGATTGTCACTTGCCGAACCCGGCATCCATATCGACTGCCCTGAATGTCGATTCCGTATGGTCAAGTATCTCGTCGGACATGGTTTCAGTTTCACGATCGATCATTGCGAAGGTTGCAAAGGCGTCTGGCTTGACAGGAATGAGTGGGAGGCTTTGAAGGAGCGCAATCTTCATGATGACCTGAATTCGATGTTCACCTCCTTCTGGCAGGACGGAGCGCAAAAAGAGGCGAGGAAGAAACGCCTGGAGCAAATCTACGTCTCGAGATTCGGCCCAGATGATTATGCCGAGATCGAACGAGTACGCGCGTGGCTCGCGACCCGCTCGAATAAGTTGGATTTGCTTGCTTATCTGACTGACAAAGACCCATTCGATGTTTGACTGTCACTAGCATCAACAGCGGTGACCATCATCGAAGTAGAGAAACTCGCGCTCGACTTACCTGAGCGAGAACAGGCGACTCTGGCCGCGAATCTCCTCAACTCCCTTCCGGGCATTCTATCGGACGAAGACGAAGGCATTGCCGAAGCGCTGCGACGTGATGCAGAGATTGAGGCCGATCCTGCCCAGGATATTTCTCTTGCAGATTTGGACTCCCACATCCGAGGCCGGCTTCGCTGATCTGACTGAAGTTTCATCGAATAGATTGGCTTCCGACTTTCCTCGCTGCCCTTTTCTCGTTGCCCTTTCGTTCGATTTTGCGTTGGACTCAAACCCTCTTTGCGCTATTCTTCAGCCATGATCGATGAATCTCTTCTGGCTAAGGTCACGAGTCTGAGCCCAGCCGATCGTCTGGAGCTTATTGGCGCCGTCTGGGACACGCTGTCGCCCGCCGACATCCCTGTGACGGACGCTGAAAGGGCCTTGCTTGATGCTCGATTGGCTGACATGGAACGCAACCCAAATGATCAGAGCCCCTGGCCCGAGGTAAAGGCTCGACTTGAGCGGCTACTACGTTGAGCTTCGATGTCCAAGTCCGTCGCGCCGCCGAACTTGATGTTGCTGAAGCGCAACTCTGGTACGAGGCGCAGAGCAGCGGTCTCGGCGCTGAGTTCCATTCCGAAGTTTCACAGATCATCGACCGACTTGCTGAAGCTCCGCTCGGTGCTCGCTGGACAACTGCACCGAAGCCCCTCATGACCGACGAACTCTACAACGAACGCGAGCCAGATCAAGATCCGTTCGACTTCGACTCCGGTCCGCTCCTGACAGAATTCGAACCCGCCTTCGACGCGGCCTGCTTCGCCCGTTTTGGTTGCGACATCTTCTGGCAACCCGATCTGGTGAGTAATGATTTTGGCGCGGAGTGGCTAGGCCGCCACCTCGGCCCAGAGTTTCGCATCCATCGTATCGAGTTTCGCGAGCGCACTCCGACGCACATAGATACGACGCTCGTGCCAATCCGGCCCGGGCTGGTGCTCATCAACCCGGAGCGTCCGTGCACCAATGGCTTGGTGCAACTTTTCGCGGTAAACGATTGGCAGGTTGTAGCAGCGCCGCCGTCAGTGAGAACAGGCCGATCGCCGGCACACGATGTCAGTAACTGGATCTCAATGAACATTCTCATGCTGGATGAGCGAACCGCCGTGGTTGAAGCGGCCGAAACACCGATGATCGAGCTGATGCGTTCACTCGGTTGCGAAGTCATTCCCTGCCCATTCGATCGCGTCTATCCGTTCGGCGGCGGCCTTCATTGCTGTACTGCTGACATCCGCAGGATCGGTACTTTGCAATCGTACTTTCCGAGCTTGGGTTAGAAGATTTCGCTGACTTGAAATGAGCGCCGATCGTAGCTGCGACGGTCCGCGAAACCGATACATTTTGTTGAAACTCGCGAGCCAACCTCCCCCGCTGAAGTTTTCCTTCAATCCAGGCTTGCGCCCTGGTTAGTGCGGAGTCTGGCTTTCTCTTGAGCAAGGCGTTCCTATGGTGTAGTAGTTAGACATGGAAGCAGTTCAATTCGAAATCTTTTCAGATTACGTTTGACCGTTCTGCTGGTTGGCGGAGCCAGCCGTGCATGAACTGGTGAAGGCGGAACCGGTTGTCGAAATAGTTTGGCGCGCGTTTGAATTGCGGCCTGAACCGGTGCCGACGCTCGTTCCAAAGGGTGACTACTTGCAGCGCGCGTGGAGCACTTCCGTTTACCCGTTGGCGGAGAGATTAGGTGTCACGATGAAGCTGCCACCGGTGCAGCCGCGCACGCGGCTGGCCCACGAGGCGGCTCACTGGGCGCGAATGCAGGGACGCTTCGACGATTACCACGCCGAAGTCTTTCGCGCCTTCTTCGAGAGAGGCGAAGACATCGGCGATGTAGATGTCCTTGCGTCGCTCGCGCTTGAGTTAGGACTGGACAGTGCTTCATTGCGGCTAGCGCTCAAGACCCGTGAGTTTGAAGAGAGCGTATTGAAAGACGAACGGGAGGCTGCGAGCCTGGGTGTCACCGGCGTACCGGCGTTTATCGCAAACAGGAAAGCAGCGCTGAGCGGCGTGCAGCCGGTGGAGAATCTCAAGAAGTTGGTGGAGCGCGTTCGCGGCGTAGGGTAAATCTTGCAGCGCAAATCCAGGGGCATAGCCCCGAGGGAATTAAGGAGCCATTTCCGGAAGGTCATAGACCTTCCGCAAATCAGGCGGCAGAGCCGCGCACGGCAGTCCGCGAAGCAGACGGGCTTAGAGTTGTCGAGCGTGCTCGTAAAAGTCCGTGAAACGGACGATGTGAAAATAGCCCAGCGATTTATCGCTGGGATCCGTGAAGAGAATAAAAGATAGTCCGTGAAGCGGACGGCTGAGATTTCTGTCGCCCGCTTCGCGGGCTTTGATTATTATTCCGTCGCTTACCCAGCACTGAAGTGCTGGGCTACTATCAAGCGTCCGCTGCGCGGACTAATACTGCGGAGCTTTAGGGAGGCACGCGCATGAAGCTAATTCTTTCACGTGTTAGGCGAAAGCCTGCGTTGAGAAAGTGTGGTTCAGTGCTCTTTGTTCTAATGTTGGCGCTTGGCGCGAATGCGCAGACGGCGCCGGCTGCGGCGCCGGATGCTGGTGAGCTTACTAAGTTGCTGAATGAGTTTCTATCGGGGGCATCGCGCAACGATCCGAGTGTGCACGATCGTTTCTGGGCCGAAGACGTGATCTATACCGGCTCGGCAGGACGGCGGCGCGGCAAGGCAGACATTATGCACGACGTGCGCTCGGCGCCGGCGCCCAAGCCCGGAGATCCGACCACCGTTTTCAGCGCCGCAGACATTCGCATACAGCAGTATGGAAACACGGCGATCGTCGCGTTTCGTTTAGTCGGAACAACTGCGAAGGACGGAACGACTGATGTTATGAACTACCTGAACAGCGGCACCTTTCTCAAGCGCAACGGCAAGTGGCAGGTTGTGAACTGGCAATCGACGAGGATGCCGCGCGAAGAAGAAGGGACGAAGAAAGAAGTTGCGGCAGCAGAGGCCGGCGAGGCGTCAGTCGCAATCCCTCCAGAGTTGGCTCGTGTTCTGACAGATTATGAAGCGGGCTGGAAGGCGGGCGACGCGGCAGCGTTGGCAAGCCTGTTCGCACAGGATGGGTTTGTGCTCGCGGAAGGCCGAGCCCCGGTGAAAGGGAGGGCAGCGATCCAGAAGCTGTATACCCATGCCGGCTCACCACTCTCGCTTCGTGCTTTCGCCTACGCAATGCACGGAGATGTCGGGTACATCATCGGCGGTTACGGTGGGGAACTGGGCAAGCCGGACGAAGGCAAGTTCACCTTGACGTTGCGCAAGGCTGGAGATGGGCGATGGCTGATCATTTCTGACATGGATAACTCAAACCGCCGCTCGCAGTGAAGACTCGAGGCTGGGCGCAACTCCCGGAGCAACGAGGCTGTTTACTTGCGCCGCAAATTCACAGTTCCAGGAGAGGACAGCTACCTGAAAATGGGAAAAACGACTACCACCCGACGCGGGCTGCCAGCTTGGGGACCCGCGTGGGGACCAACGCTTGCCAGGATCGCCAGCGCCTTTCTGTTTGTAATTCTATCTTCCACATTCAACTACGCACAAAAGATCTCACCCGAAGAACAGAAACTCGTCGACTACATCGACGCGCATACCGGCGAGGCTATCGCCCTGCTCGAGAAGACTGTCAACATTGAAAGTCCGACCGAAAATCTCGCGGGCGTAAGGCAGGTTGGCGCGGTATTCAAAGCGGAGTTTGAATCGCTGGGTTTCACAGTTAAATGGATAAGCATGCCTGCTGAGATGAAACGAGCCGGCCATTTGCTGGCGGAGACAAAAGGCACAAAAGGCAAACGGCTGCTCTTGCTCGGTCATATCGACACTGTGTTGAGCGGCGAGAAGTTTAGGCGCGAAGGCAGCAAAGCTTTTGGCACCGGCACGGTGGACATGAAGGCCGGCGACGTAGTGCTTCTTTACGCTTTGAAAGCCTTGCGCGCAACCGGCGCGCTTAATGACACGCGTATTGCGGTAATGTTGACGGGAGACGAAGAGAATGCCGGACGGCCATTGGAAGTTAGCCGCGGCGATATGGTGACCGCGGCCAAAGGTAGCGATATGGCTTTGAGCTTCGAATCTACTGTTGGAAATACCGCTACAGTCGGACGTCGCGGCGCCAGCAGTTGGACGCTCGAAGTTACAGGCAAGACCGGTCATTCGGCGGGCATCTTCCGTGAGGACTCCGGCAACGGCGCGATCTTTGAAGCTGCGCGGATCCTCAATCAGTTTTACGAAGCCCTCCACCGGGAGAAATATCTGACCTTCAACCCGAGTGTGATCGTGGGCGGCACCGAAGCAAACCTCAACGAGGTAACCGGGACGGCAACGGGAAAGACAAACGTTATTCCGGCGAAGGTCATCGTCAAGGGCGACCTCCGCTTCATTGGCGAGCAGCAGAAAGAAGCCGCGCGGGCGAGAATGCGCGAGATCGTTGCGCAAAACTTAACCGGGGCTACGGCGAAAATAACTTTCGAGGACGGCTATCCGGCAATGACTCCGGCAGAAGGAAATTACGTCCTGCTCAAACTGCTCGATCAGGTTAGTCAGGATCTGGGTTTTGGCAAAGTCGGAGCACTCGATCCAGGCGATCGCGGCGCGGGCGACATCGCGTTTGTTTCAAACGTTGTGCCTGGTCTGGACGGAATCGGCGGCAAAGGTGGTGGCGCACATGCGCCGAGTGAATTTGTCGATCTGCAATCTTTGCCAATGCTGACGAAACGTGCGGCAGTGTTGATTTACCGTCTGACGCGCTGAGCTTCACGAACGAGCTTGCGGGTGTTTCGCTTTCTGCGATTGCGTACTTCTCGTTTAGAGTTGAACTGCCGGGCCACTTTCAAATCCCACTACGCAGACTTCCCTAATGCGGCCCGGAAAGTTGGAGTTACGAGTTCGTGGAAAATTTCGTCCATGCGCTCGGGTGGGTAGGGCATCTCATGATCGAGCCACCATTGCAGCAGTGCGAACAACTCGCTGGCTAAATAATTCGCGAGGATGGGAAGGGAAACTGTGGGCGCCGGTTTGCTTCGGAGCAGAGACGCGAGCGCGGTCTCGATTTTCTGGCTGAGGTGAATGCGTCCGCTCTTGAAAACTGCATCAGTTTTCCGCGACCGCACCAGGCCTTTGTAGAAATGATGGTAGTCCTGAAGATGGCTAAAGAGGTAAACGACGGGAACGAATGATCCTTCGCCGGCTTTCTCCCAATCAATGTGCTGGGCAAACCCGTCAAGAAATCTTTCCCAGTCTCTCTGAAACAAATCTTCCTTGTCACGGAAATGCGAATAGAAGGTCGACCGCCCGATGTCGGCCCGGTCAATAACATTCTGCACAGTGATATCGTCAAAGCGCTTCTCCTTAATTAACTCGACCAGCGCTTCGCTCAGCGAACGCCTGGTGCGACTTGTGCGACGATCATTTTTTTCATTCCAGAGCGGCATAGCTTTCATTCTCGAACAACGAGAGCGCATTTGTCCATTATCGAACTGTGAAGGACGCATTATCTGAAAACTATACGCCGGCGCTTTCGTATTGGTTCTCTGATCTCGATACTATACAAAACTGGGGGCACCAATATGCGATTAAGAATAGTAGTGAGTTTCATCCTGTGTACGCTTATGGTCGGCGCAGCTTCGCAGTCTTCGGCGGCGGCATGTTACGGAGGTTTGGCGCAAAGTTCGGATCCTATTTCGGGCGATTGGGACGTGTCATTCAAGGTGGAGGGCACCACGACTCCAGCTACATTCAAACTCAAGCTGGATGGTGAGAATGTGACCGGCACGGCCAACTCGGCCCACACCGGCCCGGGCACGGTTCGCGACGGCTCCTGGGTAAACGGTAAGTTAAGTTTCACGCTCGACTTCAAAACTCATGAATCGATTGCCATCAGCGGCAGTTTGAAGGATGGCAAGCTCGTCGGCGAATTTCGCACTGAAGGATTTGTGTCCAGTTGGGAGGCGAAGAAGAAGGCCGCCGCAACGGCCGTTCAGTCGAATGCTGCGGGAAACGCGGCGCCGACCGCTGTGTCCAACTCCGCCGATCCGATCTCAGGCGACTGGGAAGCGACCCTTGAAGCGCAGGGCACTGCGGTGCCGGTTACCTTGAAGTTAAAGCTGGATGGAGACAAGGTGACCGGTACATCTGAATCGGAGCACCTCGGCCCTGGCACGCTTAGCAAGGGGTCGTGGGCGGCCAATAAGCTGAGCTTCACTATGGATTCGGCCGGCATGTCGATCGCAGTCAGCGGCATGTTGAAGGATGGCAAGCTCGCCGGTGAATTCGACGCGGGCGCACTCAAGGGCATATGGCAAGCTAAAAAGAAGTAAATGCCAGCGTGCTGCAGCGACAAGACTTCCGCAACTCAGGGTAGACCCCACACTCCTACGCGGCGGTAGCTCCGTCGGTTATTATCAAAGTCATTTCATTTGCTTGTATGACTTCTTCCCGCGTGCTGAATTCATGTTTATAGATATCTCGCCCTTAAGAATTTCGCGCGACTATCGTCTGCTTTTCTTCGGTCAGCTAATTTCCGCGTTTGGCACGGCGATGAGTTTTGTTGTCGTGCCGGTGCAGGTCTACCAGCTAACCGGCTCAACTCTTTTGGTTGGTCTATTGAGTGCGTCGGAATTCGTTTTGATTTTGTTGATGGCGTTTGTCGGCGGGGCGTATGCCGATTTTATCGACAAACGAAAGATGCTGCGGCTGACCGAAGTTGGACAAACCCTGGTAACGACGATACTTGTCTTCAATGCGACTCTGCATCGTCCGCGAGTGTGGCTGTTATTTGTTTGTGCAGCGCTTCACGCCGGCCTGGTAGCTTTGCAGCGCCCTTCGTTTGAAGCCATGCTGCAAAAGATTGTTCCGTTGGAGTTGATGTCTTCTGTCAGCGCGCTGAATTCATTGCGTTGGAACGTGACCACGATCCTTGGTCCGTCCGTTGCGGGGATCATACTGGCGCGATTCGGCGCCGGCATCGCTTACGGGATCGACCTGGTGACCTTCGGGGCCTCGCTAACCGCAGTCTTTCTTATTGGCGCCGTGCCCACGCCCACGCAAACTCAGCAGCGCCCGACGCTGAAATCTGTAGCCGAGGGTTTGCACTACGCCTGGCGCCGCAAGGAGATTCTCGGCACGTATCTGATAGACATGAACGCCATGTTTTTCGGCATGCCGACGGCGCTGTTTCCGGCGCTGGCGGCGAATTTCGGCGCCGGAACGGTGGGGTTTTTCTATGCCGCGCCTTCGGTTGGCGCGCTGGTCGCCACGCTGACTTCGGGTTGGACCAAAAAAGTAAATCGTCACGGCTTGTTCGTTGCCATTGCCGCGGGACTGTGGGGCGTAGCCATGATCTTTTTCGGGTTCGCGCAAAATTTGTATCTGGCCTTATTTTGCCTGGCGCTGGCGGGCGGGTTCGATATGATTAGCGGAGTTTTCCGGATGACAATGTGGAGTCAGACCATTCCCCATTACCTGCGCGGGAGGCTCGCGGGACTGGAGCTAATTAGTTACACCTCCGGACCTAAACTAGGTGACACCGAAGCGGGAATTGTTGCTACTCTGTTCAGCGTCAGAGCATCGGTGGTGTCAGGCGGAATTTTGTGCGTAGTGGGAACAGCAGTAATCTCTGCTCTGATTCCGCAATTCATCAGGTACCACGGAAGCGAGGGCATCAAACAGAAGGACCTCGAAGAAGCGCTGCGCGAAACTGAAACCAAAAATCTGGTCGTCGAATAATGCACGTCAGTAGCCGCCTCTGGAAGTAGAGATTCTATGGAGCTTCCCCTGACACCGTTGGAATTCGCGCGCCGGACACGCAAACTGTATCCCGAACGCGAAGCTGTTGTTGATGGCGAGTTACGGTTGACTTACGAACAGTTCTTCACTCGG
Source organism: Chloracidobacterium sp. UBA6041 (assembly GCA_002427845.1). Classification (GTDB taxonomy): domain Bacteria; phylum Acidobacteriota; class Blastocatellia; order Pyrinomonadales; family Pyrinomonadaceae; genus PSRF01. Next base: position 8,413 of record DIYZ01000047.1, read on the forward strand.
TGTGATCGCTGGTCGGCCGCTCTGCAAGCGCTCGGGGTGAAACAAGGCGAGCGGGTTGCTTATATCGCGCCTAACACTCATGCGCAGCTCGAGTCTTTTTACGCCGTCCCTCAGACTGGCGCTATCCTGGTGCCGGTGAACTACCGCTTAACGGCTGACGACTTCGTTTACCTCATCAACCACAGCGGCTCGAAGATTGTCTGCGCACATTCTGACTACCTGGATGCGATCGACGGCATTCGCTCGCAGTTGCCGACCGTCGAAGCGTTCGTGGCGCTCGAAGGCGCCGAGCAAGATAGTCAGGAAGGGCGACAAGGTTGGCTTGATTACGAGAACCTTCTGACCGAAGCGCCTGCAGACTTTAACCGGCCAGACATTCGGGAAACAGATCTACTGACAATCAATTACACCAGCGGCACTACCTCAAAACCCAAAGGGGTGATGATCACACATCGCAACGCTTACATTAACGTGGTGGGCACGCTCATCCATCACGCCATGTCGCTCTCGGACCGTTATCTCTGGACGTTGCCGATGTTTCATGCCAACGGCTGGACGTTTGTGTGGACCGTGACCGCCGCCGGGGCGGCGCACATCTGCCTGCGCAAGGTCGAGCCGGTCGGTATCTTCGAAAAGATCAAACAGGAATCTGTCAGCATGCTTTGCGCCGCCCCGACGGTTTTGATCAGCATCGCCAATGGCCCGGAAGAGCTACGACGCGAGGCGCACCGTGGTGTACGCGTCCTTACGGCGGGTGCGCCGCCGGCAGCGGCAACTATCGAGCGCGTCGAGGGCGAACTGGGATGGGTGATTACTCAAGCTTACGGGCTGACGGAGACGTCTCCCTTTATCACAATCTGTGAACCGCGACCTGAACACGAAGGGCTTGCGGGCGCTGAAAGGTCTGCGATCAAGGCGTGCCAGGGAGTAGAGTTGCTGACTTCCGGTGAGTTGCGCGTCGTCGATGAAGGAGGACGCGAGGTCCCGCACGATGGCCAGACGATTGGCGAGATCGTGGCTCGCGGAAACGTCATTATGAAAGGCTATTACAAAGACGCTGAAGCGACGGCCGAAGCAATGCGGGATGGGTGGTTCCACACCGGTGATGCGGCAGTGGTCCACCGGAGTGGTTATACCGAGATTCGCGATCGGATAAAAGATGTAATTATCAGTGGTGGCGAAAATATTTCTTCCGTGGAAGTTGAAGGAGTGTTGCTGCGGCATCCAGCCGTGCAGGAGGTCGCCATTGTAGGACTGCCGCACGAGCGCTGGGGTGAAGCGCCACAGGCGTTTGTAGTTTTGAAAGCAGGAGCGACGGCAACTGAAGCAGAGTTGCGAGAGTTTGCCCGAGCGAATCTCGCGCATTTCAAAGCGCCACAAGGTGTGACCTTCGTTTCAGAGCTGCCCAAGACCGCCACCGGCAAAGTGCAGAAGTATGTACTACGCGGCAAACCGGCAATCTCGAAGCAGTGATGCGCGATAATCAGAACCGCGCGCATTTAGTTTGAGCGAATAACGGCAACTCAAATATTCAAAACCTCATCAAAGCCCGGTACTAAGTCGAGTGGAATGATCGTTCGAAACTTTTAATCAGGATAATCAGGATGAACCTCAAAGAACTCCCCAATCAATCGACTCGAATGTTCACCGCGATGCCTGTGCGCTTGCGTCGCTTGATCAATTGGAGGCTCTCAAAATTGAAACTTCGTCTTTTCACCACCCTGGCGGTGTCATGCACCGCTCTCTGGTTTACTAATTTCGGCACTTTAACGGAGGCAAACTCTATTCACTCAACACCAGCGCAATCAGTAGAGCAACGCATTAAGAAACTTCACGATCTGCTCAATGAGCAGTGGGAGTACGTGCTGCGCACCAGTCCGGAGTTTGCCTCGATCATTGGTGACAAGCGCTACAACGATAAGCTGAGCGACTTTTCGCAAGCGGCCATTGATAGCGACCGGCGGCAGACGCGCATCTTCCTACAAAAATTTGAAGCCATAGATACGACGGGTTTCCCTGAGCAGGAACAACTCAACCGCGACTTGATGGTGCGCAACCTGCGCCAACAGCTTGAAGCCGCGAAGTTTAAAGAATGGGAAATGCCGGTAACGCAATTCGGTGGCATACATATTGACGCGGCGCAGTTGGTCTCGTCTCTATCTTTCTCAACCGTCAAGGACTACGAAGACTATATCGCACAAGATTGGGCAGTTAACAATTCTGCGCCTGCGCGAGAAGGCGCGCGCAGAGTTGGGACCTAAATTCGACATCCGCGCGTTTCACGATGAAGTGCTCGGCGCCGGCGCGTTGCCCATGGATGTGTTCGAACAGCGCATCAACTCCTGGATTGATCGAGTAAAGAGAGGCGCGAACACAGCAAGCGGCTAGCAACGAATACCTGCTGTCTACCTCAGTTCAGCATTCAGAATGTTTGCCAGTCGAGCGCCTGCCAGGGCAACACGTTTCTTCGCCAAAGCGCGGGCCGCGTTGCGATACGTTGAAGTTATCGTAAATGGTCCCGCCCCAACGCCAATGGGAGGCTGTTTGTAAGCAGTACTTTTGGCAGCCGCGAAACTTTCATCTATCCAGACTGCCGCGTCCAGATTGTTAGCGAGCGAGGCAGGGGCTGCGGGCAGGCTTTGTCCTACCGTTAGGGCACCGGCCGGATCGCGACTTGTGCCCAACAGGCCATCCCAGAACGCGTGCAACCTTTTCGTGGTGCTGCCGTCGCGTACGTTTACGTTGTTACCCCCGGCGTCCCCGTTAGGCTGTCCCTGAGTAAACCGAGAAGTGCAATGTAGTGGTTGATGCACATCGCCGACCAGGTGAAGCAGCCACACCAGATCATATGACTTCAACGGATCCGGGCTATTCGAGGCTAAGACGGCGCGAAACGCGGCAATCTGCGTTGCGGCGTTAGGGACAGGCGGGTTCTGCAGTGGTGTGCCGTCAGGTGAGAACGGTTGGTCGATGAAATGCCAATACTTATGCATCGCCGTATCTGAGTAGCCTATATTCTGAGCAGCCGTGCCGTCAGTAGGAGGCCGGTCTCCGTTTTCGGGCCCATCAGCTTGATGCACACCATCGTGCTTTATCTGGTCCGGCCAGGTGGCCGCGATCATAAAGAGCATCATTCGTTTTTTGGCTGCGGAAGTTCCATGAGGAATCGTTACAGACCAGATGCTGAATCTCGGGTTCAAGCGCACGAGGGCATCTACGCGGGCGCGGACTTGCGGGGTGAGTTTCTGGTACGCCACAAACGCAGCGGCCATATGCCCGGTGTCACTCCATCCGTATGAAGACACACTGAGGGCGAATATCAACAACAGAGTTGAAGCGGTGAGTCGGGATAATCTGTTCATTTTGCTACCTCACAAGCGGATGAGAGAATTGAGAAAAACTCTTCAGCGGATCTTCCCAGGTATGAGAGCCTTGATAAATACGCCTATTCGAATGGTTAATCAAGGGAGAGAACGAGGTTTCTGATTTTTTAGGGGGAGCTTCAACGAGCCTGGCTTCCCGGCAGAACAAGGACAATCAAATGATGAAAAAGTTTCTGAAGGTTTTGCTGGTTCTGGTTGTGATTGCGGCGATTGCTTTCACCGTCTTTTGGTTTGCGCGGCCGGCGGACGTTTCTTTTGACGAAGCTCGCGCCACCATTCCCCACGCCGAATACAGCCACTTCGCGGACATTGACGGCGTGCGCATTCACTATCAGCAAAAGGGAACAGGGACGCCACTCGTCTTGCTTCATGGTTTCACTTCGTCAACGTATTCCTGGAAGGACGTCTTCGAACCTTTGGCGAAAAACTTCCATGTGATTGCCATCGACCTCAAAGGTTTTGGATTTTCCGGCAAGCCTGACGGCGACTATTCAAGACCTGCGCAGGCGCGGCTGGTGATCCACCTGCTCGACTATTTGAAAGTCGATAAGGCCTGGCTCTGCGGCAATTCGATGGGCGGAGAAATCGCGCTCAACATTGCGCTCGAAAATCCGCAACGCGTCGGCGGTTTGATTCTCGTCGATAGCAGCGGCGTGAGCATCAACGGCGGCGGCTCGCTCGCGCCGAGCTACCTGCTTGTTCCCGTACTCGGTCGCGTCTTAACGGCTTTGGCTTTGACTTCCGACAAACTTGTTCGTGAAGGGCTGGAGAAGAGTTTTTACGACGATTCAAAAGTCACCGGCGAGCGCGTGGCAAATTATTATCGTCCACTCAAAACGCGCGGTGGGCAGTTGGCGGCGGTACGCGCACGCATCCAGTCAGAACAATTTCCAATTGAACAAGACTTGAACAAAATAAACGCCCCGACGTTGATTCTGTGGGGCGCCGAAGACGAGCTGATTCCGCTGGAAGCAGGCCGCAAAATGAACTCACTCATTAAAACTTCACGGTTGGTAGTAATTGAAAAATGCGGCCACGTCCCCCAGGAGGAAATACCCGAACGAGTTGTTAAGGAGATAACAAACTTCGTAGCAG
>DIYZ01000047.1:12992-13676 GCA_002427845.1 Chloracidobacterium sp. UBA6041
AAAGCCGCGTTGATGGAGCATCTTCACTCGAAAGATGTCTACAACACGACTCTGAATATTCCACATCCCTATCTGGAAGCGCACGCGAATTCGTGGATTCAAAAACGAATCGCGCGTGCCGAACGAGTAGGCAAAGAAGTTTCGTTCGCGATCCGCGATAACCAGGGCAAACTTATAGGAGTAGTTAGCGCCGAAAGTCTGGAGCCGGGCACTACTCACCGGGCGGAGATCGGGTACTGGTTGGCCAGACCTTTCTGGGGCCAGGGCATCATGACTGATGCGGTCAGAGCTTATGTGGGTTATGCTTTTGGCGAACTGCAATTGTTGAGATTGACCGCGCACGTCCTCGAATCCAACGTTGGTTCTGCTCGAGTGCTGGAAAAGAATGGCTTCAAATTGGAAGGCCGTTTAAGGAAACATTTCCGCAAAGATGATGAGCTTCTTGATGCGCGCTTCTATGGGTTGCTGAAAGAAGAAGTTCTGTCCCAGGGTGCGCAGTAGCATCCGCACCGGAAAAGCGTAAACCGGCAAATGATCAGGTATGTCGCCTTTCTGCGCGCCATCAATGTTGGCGGCAGGAATCGAATAAGAATGGAAGGCCTGCGCGTTGTCTGCTTGATAAATTCAATGATTCGTGGCAAATCAATATCGCACCAGACCGATTAGGAGTCCAGGCCCGGAGTC
>DIYZ01000289.1 GCA_002427845.1 Chloracidobacterium sp. UBA6041
CGGCGCCGGTTCGCGCGTGACCAGGCGAAAGGATCGGACTTCCTGAGGCACGCCATCTTCAGAGACTTCAAAATCGGCGGCGGTAAGATCTTTTACCGCATGTCCTTTCTTGTCTTTTACGACGGCGTCCAGCACAACTTCGTTAGTGCCGACGACAACTTTCTCGATATCCTGTCCCTTGTCCGCAGGTGTTTGGCAAAGAGCTTTGTCGAGCGAAACAATAGTTAGAGACAAAACCAAAATTAGGACGGTGCAAGTTCTCATGATGAATTACCTCCAATACTGCTTCAACCCTCTGGAACGCTCAATAACAATAATCCAGTTTAAGTCGTTCGCCCTAACGTCGTGTTGGTGAACTCATGTCTTCCCTGATAGTGACGTAGCGATCGATTGCGACATCTTTCGAGGTCGTGACTTGGCCACTCGGCCAGTGGACGGTGAGCGCATCAATCTTCTCGTTGTTGCCTATGCCAAAGAGCAGGCGTTGGTCGGATGCCGAGCAGTAGCTGGTCCCGCCGAGCAGTTCTTTGGAGCGTTGCCTGCCTCCCGCGCTGATTGTCACCTTCGCTCCAATGCCGTCACGATTGCTTTTCGTGCCGACGAGCTTGACCCCCAGCCAATGGTTCTTGTTTCCCCCGTCGTTACGGAGCAAGACCGGCGGTTCCCCAGCGTTGAGCAACAGCAAGTCAGAATCACCGTCGTTATCAATATCACCGACTGCCAGGCCACGCCCGAGGTAGGATTTCTTCAATGGCGCTCCGTGCAGCGCGGCGACTTCGCGAAATCCTTTGCCGATATTCTCAAACAGGAACGGTGGCTCGGCATAGGTGGTTTCAGGAAACACTTTGTTGATTGGTTCAAAGGGATGCCCGTTGAGAACGAACAGATCAACCAGACCGTCGTTGTTGTAATCGAAGAAGCGAGTGCCAAACCCACTCATTACATAGCTGATCCTCCCCAGCCCTAATTCGTTGGTCGTTTCATCGAAGGTGCCGTCGCCATTATTGTGCCAAAAGGCATTTGTCTGCTGCGAAAAGTTGGTGACAAAAATATCCTGGTAACCATCGCCGTCAAGATCTTCGGCGTCGACGCCCATGCCTCCCCGAACGCTACCATTTGGATCTAGAGCACAGTCTGCTTCCAGGGCGACTTCAGGAAAAGTCCCGTCACCGTTGTTGCGAAAGAGAAAGTTTGGGACGCCATCGTTGGCTTGAAAGATGTCCATCTTTCCATCGCTGTTGTAATCAAAGGCAATTACGCCCAGACCTTTGCCGATATGTTCAGCGATTCCTGCTTTCTCGCTGACGTCGGTGAACGTGCCGTCACGATTGTTGTGATAGAGCACGCTCGCAGAGCCTTTAAACCTTGCCAGGTAACAATAAGGCCGGCGTTCAAAAAAATCGCAAGCCACTTTACCGTCCGGATCGAAACTCAAATAATTGCAGACGAAAAGATCGAGATACCCGTCATTGTCATAATCAAAAAAAGCGGCGCTGGTGCCCCATTGCTTATTGTCCACCCCGGCGCGAGCAGTTACATCAGTAAACGATCCCTTGCCAGTGTTTAGATACAGTTTGCTTGCGCCATAACCCGTGATGTAAATGTCTGGCCAGCCATCATTGTTGTAGTCCCCAACGGCGAGGCCCATCCCTAACATGCTACTGCTGATGCCGGCGCTCTCTGTCACGTCAGTGAAGGTCCCATCGCCATTATTGCGATAAAGGACGTCCTTGAGTCTGCTCTGTCGATCGGTTTGCGGCGTTTGCGAATAGCAAACAAGATAAATATCGAGGAACCCATCCCCGTTGTAGTCAATGAAACCTCCTCCTCCGCCCATCGTCTCGATGAGATACCTTGTGCCAGGAGCCAGTGTTCTGAACCCCCACTTGATACCCGCCGAGCTGGTAATATCAACAAACTCTATCGGCCTTGAGTCCTTTTTGGCGGTCTGTCTCGGATCTTCTTTTGCAAACGGACAGGTCACACAGATCGTCAAGATGAGCCAGGCGATAAGAATGGTCTTCATAGGAACATTCAAGTTGATCACTAACCGGGATCCGGAAACATTTGCTTTCAGAGGAAAAAGCCCTTTAGAGCAATTCCAGGAGGATTCGTCTAGCCCGCAACAATGGATTCTCACTCAACTCCTCGCTCCAACGACTTCCGTCATCGGAAAATTCTTTGAGTAGTACCACATTAGTCAAGCGGAGCATGCTGGTTCAACTAGATAATCGACTGCTGTTCTTGCGCTCCGGGAAGCCGACGCAACATTTGCCCTTAACTGACTTGCAACCGAGTCTTAATCTCAAGCCTTCGAGTTTTGACCGTCCTTGAACAAAGTCAAGACTTCCTGTCCCTTAATTGGAATGTAAGGGGAAAGGTAACCTCTGGTCGCCGACAAGTGGAAATGGTAAATGACAGGCGCTAAGCATTCCAAACTAAGTTGACTGACACCCCGATACAACCTCATTCAGGTAGGAGCCCACTTCAGAGAATGCAGTGCGAGCCGCGGAAAAGTTTGCATCGTACCGCGGGCCAAACCGTTGGAGGCGAACAAGATTATGTTGACTGGTAACTGCACCTGTATTATTTAATGCTGCATCGTGATAAGCTTTTTTCGAGTTCTCTAGTACGAAGAATTGGCTCAAGTAGTTAGATCAAGCTTAAACGTTTAACCAATCCTTTGCGTCGAATAGACCTGAAAACAGCTAGTGTTGCGCGCTCCGACACGATTCGCGATATCAATCGTCAAATTGTGCTCAACTATATTCGTGAGAGGTCGCCTATCTCGCGCGCGGAGATCTCGTCTGAAACCGGCGAAAAAATTTCTTGACAAAGGGATTGCCGTCATGGTACTTAGGCTTTTGTTAGGTCTTGCAACAAAGATTTTTCTTCGCTAGGCAACAAAAAGATTGGTTCTGATTCCAGCGTCACAGTTGCGGAGCTGATGAGCGCCGCAAGATTGGAGCTCTCTTAATCGCGTGATTAAGATGGGTATCTGCAAGGCGGTTGGCAACTGCTTGCAGTTGGCTGGAGTATGGTAGATCAACGGGGAACGCCTAGTCGTGATTTCCGTAGTGATCCAAATTCGCAGGCTGATCTCAAGTGATCAAAACATCAACCTTTCATAGTGTGTTGGAGGATGCTCATGTCTCTCAAAGGACAACCGAAGCTCTCAGTTGAGATGAACGGCCGCCGGAGTGTGAAGTCAAGCGAGAGGACAGGGGCATATGTCGTCCCGGCGCTGTTAGGCCTCTTGCTTTTCCTTTGTGTAGCGCCTGGAGCTTTGGCTCAGGGGCTCAGTGGCTCCACATTACGTGGCGTCGTGAAAGACGCGAGTGGAGGCTTGGTGCCAAATGCGTCAGTGAAACTAATTAGCGTCCGGAGCGGCGGGGAGCGTCAAGTAAAGACCAACGACGAAGGTGCTTACGTCTTTACCTCGGTTGAGCCAGGGCCGTATACGCTCAGAGTTGAAGCTGCTGGATTCAAGGCGCATCAGCAAACCGAGTTCACGCTTTCACCCAGCGACACTCGAAATCTGGATGTGGCGCTCGAGGTTGGGGCGCCTACCGAGACTGTAACCGTAACCGCAGACGCGGTGCCGATCAAGACAGATACAGGCGAGCGGTCGGACACTATCACTGCCAAGCAACTCGACAATCTCTCAATCATTGGGCGTAGCAGTTTGGAGCTTTTACGTATTCTGCCTGGTGTGGTGGCCCCCGACCCAAACGATCTTGAGTTCAATAGTTTTGGCGGCGGATCTAACGCCAACGCGAACTACACCGTCAATGGCATTCGCGGGGTAAATAACAACGTCAGCATTGACGGTTCTCGTGTCATTGACATCGGGTCGAACAACGGGACCATCATCACTGCGAACAACGATATGGTTCAGGAGGTGACGGTTAAGACGAGCAATTATGCAGCGGAGTACGGTTCGAGCACTGTGCAAGTCTTTGCTACTACGAAAGGTGGCGGCAAGGATTACCACGGCGAGTTGTACGACTACATTCGCCCAAAGCGGCTCCAGGCAAGTGATCGATCAAACACTATCGCCGGGGCCAAGCAGCCCAACACAAGCTTTAAGTACCCGGGTGGTAACATCGGTGGTCCGGTTGCGTTTCTTCGTTTCGGAGAGGGCGGCAAGCCTTACTGGAAAGCCAAAGACAATCTGTTCTTCTTTGTGGGTTTCGAGCTTCAGCGCCAGATTAGGGATCCTGGAACAAAGCTGGGAACGGTTCCCACAGCTGCGGAACGAAACGGGGATTTCAGCAAGTCACTCTCCTCCAGAGCGGGAAACACCTTCTGCCCTGCAACTACAGCGTGGAACCAGGATTGTGCCACGCCAGTGCCAGGGGGTAATTTCACGCCTTTCAGGAGTCCCCTCGGGGCCGCGCTGCTGCAACTGTTCCCGCTTCCCAATTTTACCGGTACCGGTGCGAATCTCAGCCGCAACTACGCCTCTTCAGTAATAGCTCCAGAGAATCGCAACGATCTAAAGATGCGTTTTGACTACAAGGTCAGTAACAGCACTAACGTTTACGTGCGACTTGCTCGTGAGAGTGAGCGTGACGATTCGCCATACGGAATCTGGTGGGGACCTTCTGCTTATGAACTGCCGAGCCATTTGCTTGGAACTAATCTCGGGCGCTCCGCGGCGGCAAACATTACAAGTGTTCTCAGCCCTACGATGACTAACGAGTTAGTCGTTAGCGCCAGCAAGCTTAAGCTCGATTACGATTTTATCGACCCCACGAAGGTTAGTAAGAGTGCTTTGGGTCTCGGGAATCTCCAGCTTCCCTGGGGTTCCAGATCTACCACGCCTTATGCTCCACTTGCTCTGATTAGTTGGGATGTCAATGCCAATGTGTGGGAGCCGGGTGGGGTTCCGCTGTTCGCCTTTAACGACAGTGAGTCCCTGTCGGAAACCTTGTCCAAAGTTTCTGGCAACCATACATTAAAGTTTGGTGGACTCATTGAGAAGGCCGGCAAATTCCAGAATCAGTCGGGCCCCGTCGAAGGTCAGATTGAATACGAAGGCGGCGGTAATAATCACGGCGGCGGCAATGCAGTTTTCACGAGCGGCAACGCCTTTGCTAATTTGTATAGTGGTGTCATCAATGGCATTGACCAGGCTACTAACATACCGAGTGGTAAATTCAAGTTCTGGAATTACGAAGGTTACGCGCAGGATAGTTGGAAGTTTCGCTCTAACATAACAGTGGAATTTGGCACGCGCATCTCCAAGTACACCAACAACGCTGAGCAGACTGGGTTGGGCGTAGCTTTTAGCACCACGGCTTACAAACGCGGCTTGGGAGCGTTTCTCAATAACGATCCGACCAAGCCCAACGGAATCCTTATTGAGAAAAACGGTACCCTACCGAAGGGCATATATGCCAAGAGTCCGCCATTGCTCTTTGCGCCGCGCCTGAACATTGCCTGGGATGTATTCAAAGACGGCAGCACAGTACTTCGCGGCGGTGCTGGTGTCTTTTACAACCGGGTCCAGGGCAACTACCAGTATGGCGTTCTGACGACCCCGCCAAACCTTTTGAGTTTGCATGCCGACTCATGGGGCAATGGGCAGAGGCCCATCACCCTGGACAATCTGGCGCAGTACAACCCGATCACTAATCCTGGGACACTTTCACGTCCGAGTCTTTATACGCAGGATCCTGACCCCAAGAGCAACCGTATTCCCAGAGTTGTGACAACGAGTCTCTCGGTCGCGAGACGCTTGCCGTTCCAGAATGTGCTTGAGGTTGCATATGTAGGCACCTTCGGCAGGCGCCTGCCGCAAAGCTACTCCTTCAATTTCGTGTTTCCGCACACGACGGGTACTCTGGGCAATGCAAATTTGGCAGATCCGCAACAACGAGCGGCGCTCGGCCAAAACATCAATTTTTTGAATAACGCATTTTTGCCGTTCCCGGATTGGGGCGGGGTGAAGTACAACGAGTACATTGGGGTCTCCAACTATCACTCGATGCAGGTTACCTTGAACCGCCAGCTGGGCAAGAGTTTGCAATACTTCATGACCTACACCTTCTCGAAGGCGCTGGGTACGGCGGCGGTTAATGAAAGTGATGGCGACGCGTCAGTAGACCCGCTTAACGGGCACGATACTTACGGTATTTTGAGCTATGACCGCACGCATATCTTCAATCTGTCTTATAACTATAACCTGCCCAAGCTCGCGCGCGGCTCGCTTAATAACGGGTTCCTGCGCGGAGTGTTGGACGGCTGGCAGATGTCTGGGATCACGACCTATCAGAGCGGAAGGCCGGTAAGAATTAGGTTTGGTGGCGCTGTTACAAGTGCTTCGGCTCGGTTCGCGTATCTCGGGCACACCGTAACGGCAGGAGGAAACACCGGACAGGCTTTTGGAATTGCCCCGGTATTGTTGCGCAACCCGGTGACGGGAAATACCAAGCTGGGTAATGCTTACCTTGATATATCGGCAGTAGCAGTTCCGGCGTTTGGAGGCAACGGTCCAGCCCAGTCTCCGTTTTATATGCGGGCGCCGACGACTAACAATTGGGATGTCACCTTCTTCAAGAACTTCAATATCAGCGAGAGCAAGAAGTTCCAATTCCGGGCCGGCTTCTTCAATGTCTTCAACGAAGCGTTTGCAAATCCTGATCAAGGTGACATTGGTCCGCTCCTTGGCGGTGCTGTGTTGATTAATACTCTTAACACTATTAACCCCGCCACCGGAAATTGCTTCTATCTGCCAGCCAATACACCTAATGGCCAGGGCACGGTGGGCGCCAACAATGTATGCGATCCCACGAAGGGTTACATAATTGACCCGGCCTCAGCGGCCACTTTCGGAAAGGTCATAAATAAGCACGGTCATCGCAGGATGGAATTGGCGTTTAAGTTTTACTTCTAACGCGCAGCGCACGCTCGCTTAACTTTCTGGTGCGACGGGATCTTGCGAGCCCGTCGCACCAGAACCGTTTTTGCTTCATGAGCTGTGGTAACCTCGACAATTACTCCTTATCCATAGGGGGGTAGGCTTATGAGAGCCGCCTGGTTTGAAGCGCGGTTTGGCAACGTAGAGCCATGTTTCTTCGCAGCTTCGAAGAGGCTCACGCTGATACTTGTGCTTATCCTCTCCGTTTGGGCCAGTTGCCAGGCCCAACCTGAAAGGTCGACCCTACCTGCCGCGACAAGACTCGCTACCATTTATGTCCAGGTCTCATTACCGAATGGCAGACCCGCCGGGGGGGCTCTGGTTACCTTGAGGCCCACCAGGGGCGCGCCTTCTATTGGGTTTGCGAATGATTCCGGCAGGCTCGAGTTTCCTGGGATGCCGGAGGTGCAATACTCCGTTACCGCGACCACCCCATCCGATCCAAATCTTGTCTCGGATGCGGTTGAAATGAACCCAAGTCTCGCGGCGAACGGTAATCTGACGGTCCAACTTCTCCTTCGGGACCGATCCGATCACACAAAGAATCCGAAGCCCGGCGTTATCAGAGCCGATGAAAATGAGCAAAGGATTCCCAGGGAGGCACGAAAGGCTTTCAACGAAGGTTTGAAGTTCAAGGGTAACGATGAACCACTCAAGGCTTTGGAGAGTTTCAATCGGGCCGTCGAACTCTATCACGAATACTATCAGGCGTTCTCTGAACGCGGTGATGTAAACGTCTCTCAGCGCAAGCTGGAAGAAGCAGCGGCGGATTTTGACCGCGCTCTGAAGATCAACGCTCACTACGGTCCGGCACTGCGGGGTTCCGGCTACTGTAAGCTGGAAAAGAGGGAATTTGCCGACGCGATCGAACTCTTCGAGAAATCGATTTCCGCCGATCCGAATAACGCCAATACGCATCTCCTTCTGGGTATTGC
>DIYZ01000157.1 GCA_002427845.1 Chloracidobacterium sp. UBA6041
TTCGTCCCACCCTCGCCTTTGCCGATCTGCTTTTCGGATTCAATGAATTCAATCCGTTCAATCCACTTGACCATCTTGTATCCCAGTTGATTCTCCACGCGCAGCCGTAGCGGTGCGCCATACTCCTCGCCCAGCGGCGCGCCATTCATCTCATACGCAAGCAGGCACTCTGCCTTAAGGACATTGTCCAGGCTTTGAGTGTTGTAATACACCCCGCCATACAGTCCTTCGCCAAAAGAGAAGAAAGCCACTGTCTTCGCCGACGGCTTCGGTTTGACCAGGTCGACAAGCGCTTTCCGGCCCAGGGTCCCGATCCAACGCTGGTAGCAATAGGCTAACTCTCAGTCAGCGGTCGCCCTCACGGCTCACCATCCTAGCAAATGCTTCGCCTTTTTTTGCAATCGCTTCATTTCACGTACACATATCATCACACGCACATTCAAGTTAGACCGTGTAACTAAGCAGTCTCAATCCTCGAGTCAGCTAGCCCGGCCGGATGACCTCGCAGTTAGGATTCCAAGCTACTACTGCAAAGCGCCGCCGACGTTGAGTTTGTGGTCTGTTGAGTTTGTGATCTTGCGGGCTAAGCTCGACTATGATAACGAAAACATCACAAATACCGACGTTAAGAACACCATCGCGGCAAGGACTTGCGTCCATACATTAAGGGCAAGACCACGTTGCGGGCATTCAAAGCACTCAGCATTGACTTCCCTCGCTTTTCATAGCAGCCAATCGCTTAGTTGGTCCAGACGGAGTCCTCATTGCGAGATCCCTTTCGAATTGGAGAATCTTGTGAGTGGTTTGAATTATAGTATCCGGGTTTAATGAAATAGACGAAATTCCTTTCTCAACCAGGAACTCCGCAAACTCCGGATAATCTGAAGGCGCCTGGCCGCAGATACCGATCTTCTTTCCATTCCGGTGTGCTGCATCGATAGCCATGGCCACCATTTTCTCAACTGCTCCGTCTCGCTCATCAAACAAGTGGGCCACCATTTCGGAATCGCGGTCCAAACCCAGTGTGAGTTGAGTTAGATCGTTGGAGCCGATAGAGTAACCATCAAAAACGCACAGGAATTCGTCGGCACAAATCACGTTGGCGGGGAGTTCGCACATGGCGTAGATCTCCAAACCATGTTCACCTTGTTTCAGTCCAAACTCCGCCATCAGGTTTACTACTCGTTCCGCTTCAGCAACGGTGCGACAGAAAGGAATCATGGCTTTGACGTTGACCAGCCCCATGTCATCGCGCGCGCGCTGCAACGCCTGACATTCCAGATGAAACCCTTCTCGATACCGGTCATCGTAATAACGCGACGCGCCGCGGAAGCCGAGCATTGGATTCTCTTCGTCTGGCTCAAACTCCTTTCCTCCGATCAACATCGCATATTCATTGGATTTGAAGTCAGACATTCTTACGATTACAGCTTTGGGATAAAACGCCGCCGCAATACGAGCAATGCCTTCCGCCAGGCGCCGAACAAAGAACTCACGCGGATCTTCCTCTCCGATCCGCCTTTCAATCTCATTTACCACCTCCGAGCTTTGCAGGTTTGGATAACGCACCAAGGCCATCGGATGGATGCCGATGTGATTATTGATAATGAATTCCAAACGCGCTAAGCCCACGCCGTCATTTGGTAGCGAGGCCACCGCGAAGGCGTGATCGGGATCCCCAACATTCATCATCACTTGTGTTTGGGGTCTTTCTTCTTCACCGACTACGCGGCGGTCAACAACAAAGTCAACAGAGCCTTCGTAAATATTTCCTTGCGCCCCTTCGGCGCAGGAAACTGTGACCTCAGAGCCAGTCCGCAAGACAGTGGAAGCGTTGCCAGTGCCAACAATGCAGGGCAGGCCGAGTTCGCGACTGATGATTGCGCTGTGGCAAGTGCGACCACCGCGATCTGTGACAATGGCCGCAGCCTTTTTCATGATCGGTTCCCAAGCCGGGTCGGTCATCGCAGTCACCAGCACATCACCAGCTTTGAAGTCAGCCAGGTGATCGGGATGAGCTAATACATGCACACTGCCTTGACTAATCTTTTCGCCAACGGCAATGCCGGATATAAGCGGCGGGCCATGCTCACCCGTCAGTCGATGGGTTTCAAGGTAAGCTTGATGAGATGTCGAATGAACAGTTTCGGGCCTTGCCTGCAGGATGAAGAGTTCGCCAGTGAAACCATCCTTAGCCCATTCGATATCCATAGGGGTCGGCTTGCCCGCACGTTCCGAATAATGTTCCTCGATGATACAGGCCCAGCGGGCCAGTTCAAGAACTTCGTAGTCGCTTAAGCAACTCCGCCGGCGCTGCGCTTCGACCACCTCTCTCGTACGCGTACCGCGTCCGTCAAGTCCGTAAACCATCTTCACTTCTTTACCGCCAATTCGGCGGGTAATAATCGGACGAGCACCTTCTTTTAATGTAGGCTTAAAAACAATCCATTCGTCAGGAGTGGCCATCCCCTGGACTATTGCTTCTCCTAAACCCCACGCGCCGTTAATGACGACCACATCACGAAATCCAGATTCAGTATCAAGTGTGAACATCACGCCGGAGCATGCTTCATCCGCACGAACCATGGGTTGAATGCCGATTGAAAGAGCTACTTCAAAATGATCAAAACCACGAGAGGCGCGATAGGAAATTGCGCGATCCGTCCAAAGAGACGCAAAGCAACGGTGGCACGCCTCAATCAGGTGATGTTCGCCACGTACATTCAGAATCGTGTCTTGTTGCCCGGCGAAAGACGCATCCGGGAGATCCTCAGCGGTGGCCGATGAGCGGACTGCAACCTCCGGAGTTCGTCCGAGCCGCTTACACAGACGACGGTAGCTATCGATGATTGCTTCATGAACCGCGGCAGGTAAAGAAGTATCGAGCATGAGCGCTCGCGTCTTGCGTCCAACTTCGTTGAGTGCTCGAATATCGTTATGATCAAGCCCACTGAGCAACTCACGCAATCGCGGTCCCAGATTGTCAGTTTGGAGCAGCAAACGATAAGCGTCACTGGTCGTCGCGAAACCATCCACTGCGCGCACGCCGCGCGGCAATAAGGATCGAAACAGTTCACCCAAACTCGCGCATTTACCCCCCACAAGTTCGACATCGTCTGCGCAGACTTGACTGAGATCCAGGACCAATGGTTTTGAAGACTTAGTCATATTGTTCACTTCCTTGGTCGCGCTTTGGGTTTCGGAACTCGTCGTCAGGCTTTGAAGACTTAGTCATATTGTTCTCTTCCTTGGTCGCGCTTTGGGTTACCGAACTCATCATCAATAACGTGATGGTCTAACGTTCGATGCGGGTCGCCTTATGCAGCGTCTTGCCGGCGCGAACCAAGACGTCGAGGTTGCGAAACGCGCCGGAGACAATGGCGCTGAATGTCACCCTTAGATCGCCTCAGTCGTAGCTAAAACGCGAACGCCCCCCTTATTCATGTCTTCAGGCACTTACGAGCTGGTGTCGAGACCGACATCAGTGATAGCACGACGTTCGCGATCGATAAGCCCTGGGGCTTAGCGTGGGACGCGCAGAATAACCAGTTGGTAATCGTTCAGTTCGATTTTCATTTGCGATTACTTTCCCAACGCGCATCCGATGCATTAGATTTACATTCGTCAATCCAGAGCATCGCTGTCGTTCTCAGAATAATTCAACCAGCACGACGGTCACTAAGAGAGGAACGGTTTTCCCAAATAGATCCATCCTCGTACGTAACTCGCCTAATTACGACTTCTTCGATAAATATATTTTTTTCGGGTTGCAACAGCGCTTTGATACCGATCACTTTTGTCGGCGGTGATGAGGAGTACTCAACCACAGTGTCGAGATGGTGAGCGCGGACCTTCTTCTCGCTATAGAAATGATGTCGACCTACTTCCGCTTGCGTCATTGGATCAATGAAGATGTAGTCCCACTCGACAGTCCGAATGGTGTTCTCACTATCATTTCTGAGGATGACCCGGTAGACAAACTCCCGATCGACTCCATTCATGCTCGGTTTAGACGGGGGTTGGCAGTACCACGGCCTAATTGAGTCAGAACGAAGCCCGTAAGGCCCATTACAGAGATTGTTGATTTCTGAATTCGGAATAACATACCAGCAGGGAGACCAGGGTTCCTTGTACCAGTCGGCTCGCTCCACAGTGACGCCTCTGTCACTATGATTACGCTCACGATTCTGACCACGTGCTAACCCCCCAATCGTTAGCGCCAGAACTGCTGCGGCGATTGAGGCTGTAAATGACTTCATCGAGTATCCATACTTCAGATCAGTTAGCAGATTCTGTAATGCATCCCTGGCGCACTAGTGGCTTGTTGCTCGCTGCTGCACTGCGAGCAGTTTTCCCTTTGCATATCCGTGCTCGAGATAAGACCGCTCTACGAAAGCAAAGTACAGGTAATCCGTGGCTACCATGACGTCCTCATCGCCGTCCCCGTTCCAATCCACCACACTCACCGCCGGCCAATAAGGCACGGGCGGCACATTAAACTTCGTACCTGTTCCGAACCTTACACCTACTCCTTTGCTCGCTTGATTGAGGTATAGTTGCATCTCACCGCTCGAGGCTACGCCGATCACGTCCGGGTAGCCGTCATGGTCCCAGTCTGCCGCACACGGTGACATTCGGTTCCCCATATCTCCAATCAATTCGGGCTCTGAGAAAACCATCTCTGTGGACGTGCTCTGGTTCTCGTAGTAACGCACTTTGCCGTAGGTATCTCCGACCACTAAATCCAGCTTTCCATCCTTATTAAAGTCCGCCACATCGAAGGTGGTGCGCGCGCCCTGCAGCACCTGAAAGTTCATCGCGGCCCCTGCTGGTGGTCCCACCTTAAGCGGCGCTCCGTTTACCATCATCAGCTTGACGCCCACCGTCTCGAAATGTTTACGCTCGGCAGTACTCAGATTCTTGTGGAAGTAAATATTCCCTTGGTGGTCCCCAAAAAGGATATCTAACTTCCCGTCTCCATCCAGATCAGCCACTCTGCTGAATCCGTAGTTATCTCCCATCGGCGCCGGGTGCGAGATGCGTTCGCCCGCCGCCAGGATCTCTTGCGGCGCACCGAAGATGTTAGGCCAGCCTTTTCCCAGATTCAGTCGTACAGAAAACCGCGTGACTATGTCGAACAGACCGTCACCATTCCAATCCACCAGTTGGCTGCCGATATCCGCAATGAAGTCATTCCCCCACGCGGACGGTAGAAATCTGTTGTGCGCCTCAAATCGCGGCGCGTTCCTGGTCCCAATATTTTTATACAGGTAGACGTTATCCAGGGCGCTCACCACCAGATCGATCAGTCCATCATCGTTGAAATCAACCGCACGCGGTGTCACCAGGGGCGCATGGGGGAATTCCCCCTGCTTGGGAAAGGGCCGCCTCACCAGGGTTGGCTTCGTTCGAGTGCCGACGTTTTCGAAGTACCTCAAAAATAGCTCGTTATCCGCCGGGTCGATCCCTTCCTTCGTATAGCGCAATGTCCCGCTGATTAGGTCCAAATCGCCGTCGCCATCGAAGTCAGCTACCGTCGGCGAGGCGCACCATTCAACATCGAGAACCTTTCCGTCTGCTTTTAGTGGACCACGGGGCTTCAAGATGGGAGTACCATCCGCAGATTTCCCGATGTTCTCAAAGTAGAAAATCATCCCCGTCACATAGCCACCCATGAGTAGATCTAAGTCACCATCACCATCCCAGTCGACTACTTCAGGCACCGGATGGTAATCGTCATTAAAGACGCCTTTGCTTCCGGGAACGGGCTCGTGGGGCAAAGCGAGTGGCTTACCATCCACCATTACGAACCCCTTGTTAACAAATTTCCGATCCCTATTCGAGCCCACGTTTTTGAAGAACAACAACCGATTCCCATTGGCACCGATCAGCAGGTCCTTGACGCCATCACCGTCCCAATCAACCACTACGGGCACTGAACTGATCCCCACGTCCAACGGCTTGCCGTCAGTGGTGAAGATCATCTTGGAGTAGGGAAATTGGGGCTGGGTTTTGCTGCCGACATTCGGATAATAAACAATGATCCCACGCGCCGAACCCATGACCAGGTCAAACAGTCCGTCACCGTTCCAGTCATCGATGGCCACCCGGCTATCAAGTAGTCCCGTGGTACTCAGTCCGGTTGGCGCTCGGCGATCCATCGCGTCGCCCAGAAAGCCGGCGGGCGGGATTATCGCGGGCTGCTTTCCCTCAGGAAGCAAGTCGAAATAGATACCGTAATAGGAAGCCTTGTCTCCCACCTGAGTGTGCACCCAAGCCAGATGCCCACTGTCCCATTCGCCGAGCGTGCCAAAGAGATGGCCCCATTTTTCAACATACCTCCAGTCCCTGATCTCGCCGTTAGTTCCAGCTACAGAGCGGTGATAATCAGGATAGTTGTAAGGAATCGCCGCATCGTACCAACGAAACGGACAATCCCACGGCGTCGTCCCATAAGCGTATTTACCAAACGCTATTGGTTGGCCTGTCTCGGCGTTGTATCGAATCACTTGTACTGAGGCGACATCGAGCTTGCCCTTAACACCAAGCCGCTTCTGGATGTCATCGCTAAAACTAACGATCACTTCCGCTGGCATCTGATCCGAAGCCCGTCCCTTAATATCCACAGGGTCTATCTTGACCAGCATTCGAAAACTTCCTCTACCAACCCATTCGA
Source organism: Chloracidobacterium sp. UBA6041 (assembly GCA_002427845.1). Lineage (GTDB taxonomy): Bacteria > Acidobacteriota > Blastocatellia > Pyrinomonadales > Pyrinomonadaceae > PSRF01. The sequence goes on from DIYZ01000157.1 coordinate 6,677, forward strand.
TCTGAGCGCGTTGAACCGTCAATCCGCCGATAGGGAGTAATGCGACGGCAGCACATACGAGGCAGACGGTGAGCGCTAGCTTTGCCAACCGGGTAGGTCCTTGCAACCCAACCTTGCTGTAGGGAATGGGCGGGTTAAGCAGGACCAGGCCTTCGTCATCGGTTTGCTGAGTCTCCACCATATCCGTCTGCGATCTTAGTGAGCACGGCGAGAATTAGCAGAGTTACCTTTCCAGGATTGTGAGGTGTCAGCCTCTGCGGACTCGATCAGGAATCCCGCAGTGTCCGTGGACGCCGCGGTTGAGCGCAGTCTCAGATAGCAGACTCCATAACTATTTCGCAGAAGCGGAAGGACGGCAACCTGACGCCCATCGACCGAAACGCGCGCATCTCGCTTTACAGTATCCCAGTCGAATTGGAGGGTGAGCCAGCGATCCATTTCCATCTTCCCGCCATTTGCGACCTGGCCGTTGGGGCCGATCTCAAAGTTGTACAGATTGAAGAATTGGTCCTCGTAGTCGAAGGGCACGGAATAGTGATCGGTGAGGCCAACGAGCGCACCTTGAAAGCCAGACTTCAGCATTAGCCTTAAGCGCAAACGGCCTTTTTCACCCATGGGAAAGTTCCAGACCGCCGTCGCGGGCCAGGCTGCTTCGGGTTTGCGGACACTCAGTGCTTTTGCACCTGCCTTTGCAGGATGCGGTAACACTTCAATTCCTTTGGTCCCGAAAGTAGACCAATCAGCACCTCCTGCGGAAAAATCGCTCGCCTGGTAGGTTTCGTACGCCCATTCAGGATCCACCAGCAGGAGGAAATTTCGGCCTCGGCCCTGTCCGGTCCGGAGCAAGATCTTTCCTTCTTTAGTAGCAATCGGAAAGGGATACGCTGTTCCCCAATCACCACTGGGAGGCGGCGGTTCACTGCTCAGCGGATCGCGCGCGACTTCTCGGTACCCTCTCCATGTCTTTCCTTCGTCTTCAGAAATGGCGAAGTGCAGCACTGGTCTTCCACCGAAGGCATAGGAAGCTCTGAGGCAAGCATTCCAGAACAGGGCAATGCGTCCGTCTTTCAGCCGCAACAAACCAGCGGGTGAATCGGAGGAGAAAATACTTGTAGGTTGAGCCGCGGACCACACTACTCCGTCATTAGAGAATGACTCCCAGAAACGGCCTCGCTGCGTGCGCATCAACATCCAAACGCGGCCATCTTTCAACTCCAGGACGACGGGCTCTACGGCACCGTAGGTGCGTATGTCGGGTGTCTCAACCTTGAGCGCTGCGGGCGATTTGTGCCACGTCTCTCCGTCGTCGTCCGAATAAATCGTCGTGCAATCGTATTGGCCCATGTAGGTGTAAGCATCAAACCCCTCACCGCGGTCCTTCCACGTGCGTTTCGTTAAAGAGGCAAAGGGCACAACGATACGGCCCGACTTGAGTTGGATAACCGAATTCAAGTGGCTTGCAAATCCCTGATGAATCATTCTGACGGGTTGCCAGTCCTTCACTCCCTTCGTCGACTTCGTATGCCAGATATCCAGACGGCGCTCGATGCTCTCCGCATTTGGCCCAGCTTGTGCCCGAGAGGCGGTTGTGCCGGCGTCATTCAAGAAGAAGAGGTGGACTTCACTCTTACGGTCCGCGAACACTAGGAAAAGGCTGAAATTTCCTTTGGCGGTGGGAAGGTGGACCACGGTTTCAGGCGCACTCCAGGTACGGCCGCTGTCGCGAGAGAATCGAGCCGCGACTTCGGCAGCGCCATCAACGGTTCTATTAAAACATCCGACGAGTGTTCCATCGGGCAGTGCCGTAATAAACGGGCGTTCTTCGAGCTTGGCTATCCAGGTAGGTTCCAGGGGACTGCCCGTCTTCTTTTCGGCGCTCTGACCCAACCCGGTCGTTGTGATGCAAACACTGCTAACGACCACGACTAGGAAGCTGCGCGCAACGACGCGGAATTCTTTGTAAATCATACTGTGCTCCTGATCCTCAATGGACAGACATGAACGCCTGCGTATAAAAAACTCTTAACCTGTTCTTATCTCACGGTCCGTTAATGCTACACAGACCGATGGCAGACGGGCAGCTAAACCCGTATTCTAGCTGAGTGGATATCGCCGTACTGTTCGTCGTTAGAGATGTAAAGCTCTCCCCACACTAAGATCAATGTGTCATCGCTCAGGGCAGTAACAGACGGATAGCTCACCTCGCGGCTCCATTCGCCCTCCTTATCTGGCGCACGCACCTTCGCTAAAATGGTTGGTTCGCCCCACGTTCGTCCGCTGTCCTCAGAGATGCGCATCGTGAGTGGGTTCCGCACTGTCGCAGAAGGGTTGTGTGTAAGCAAAATTCGCCCGTCTTTCAGTCGAAAGAGGTTATGGGATGATCTAACGGCAACGATTTCGGTCTTTTCCGCTTTGAACCATGACTCGCCTTTGTCCTTCGAAAATGCGTGCCACAAGAAACCGTCACCGGTTCGCAGCACCATCATGATCTCGCCGGTTGACAGTTCCGCGCATGACGGCTCGTGCGCAACAGTCGTGGTGGTGATTTCGCCGTAACGCTTCCAGGTCCGGCCTCCATCGATCGATTTCAATACCCCGGCAACAGGATTGAGATACCCATGGACCGGTAGAATCAACTCGCCAGTCGAGAGTTTGATCCCATTACTACGACAACCCGCTCCTGCGTTCTCGTATATCACCTCAGGTTGCGACCATGTGCGACCAGAATCGTCGCTGTGTCTTTGAAACACTTTGAAGGAGTTGACGCCCACCTCGTTCTTCTCATCCTTGACGCGAGGATAGCGATTCCATCGGCCCACTGCGAAAAAGAACCAAATTCTCTTACCATCAGCGATAAAGGCAGGGTCAAAATCGGATGTCCGAGGAGTGTCTTGGAAAACCTGTGCAGCCGTCCATGTCATCCCCTGATCTGCGGAGTATGAGGCCAGGATCAGTTGATGAACTGATGCTTCGAATGGACCTGAGAACCAGGCTGCGAGCAGTCGCCCATCAGGTAAAGCAATGACGCTGGCAGCATGATTAAAACCGTAGAGATTTTTCAGATCGTAGGGATCAGATGCTGGGTGGGAGTAGACTGTAGATTGCTGAAGAATCTTTATCTTTGATTTAGCCTGCAGAGATTGATCCCCGTTCGGAAGGGCAAGGACCATTGGCTGGTTAGCTGAAGAGAAGGACAAGCCAGCGGAAGTCAATCCCGCTAATAGATCGCGACGGTCTATGAGTTCCGGTTTCGACATTTTCAGCTCGAAAGAAGTTCGATCAATCCGAAAAGAGAAACAGATCTTCTGAAGTTGACTAACACGTTTTCACGACAACTCTTTCCCGACAATTCAGATGTTTGCAGGGCTTAGCTGCGTGGATTCTATTGAAAGCGATTTCCAGTGTAAACAGGAATCTATGAATAAGACTCCGGCTGTCCAGCATAATGGACACTAAGATGATCAATAGCTATTTGGGCGTCTCTTGAAGAGTGGATTGTTGTTTATCACGCTGAAGAAGGCTCACTACAAGGCCGGGGTTAGACTATCGCTCCTGCCAGATCACGGTTTACCGTAGCCTAGTTGTGAAGAGATTGCGGCGGCGGTCTTTTTCACAGTTTTTGCAAGGCCTTGCACCCGATCCATTGAGATTTGGGCCGTCGTGCCCGACGCGCTTATTGCCGCTACACATCTTTCACTGTTGTCAAAAACAGGCGCTCCGATGCATCGCAATCCGATCTCATCTTCCTCGTCATCAAGGGCATAACCTAACTCTCTGATGCGCAAGAACTCTTGCTTCAATCTGGTTACTGACACTATCGTCTTGTGATTGTGCTTGGCGAGACCCTTGGATTTGATCTCCCGCTGGAATTCAGCATCCGGGAGAAAGGCAATCAGCGCTTTCCCTGCGCCGGTGCAGTTAACGTCCATTCTTCGGCCAATCCAGGTCGCCAACTGGATCAGCCCCAAAGGCTGAATCTTCTCAATAATGACCGCTTCATTCCGTTCTAGTATCGCCATATGCACGGTGAGACCCGTCTTCCGCATGAGCGCTTCCAAGAACGGCTTTGCTTCGTCACGTAACTCGAGGTTCTCAATTGCTGTCCTACTGAGGCTCACGAGTTTCAAGCCGAAGTGATACTTCCCAGTTTGACTGTTTCTTCGCAGGTAACCCCTGCGCTCCAGCGTTGTAAGGATCAGGTGAATCGAGCTCTTCGGGAGCGCGAGATGGCGGCTGACCTCGGAGATGGAGAAACCTTTTCTGGACTGAGTGAGGAGTTCGAGCACGGTGAGCGCGCGCTCAACGGAAGGTACGGAATCGGCCTTAGAAGCGGTCATAGCGTGTGTCCTATAGCGTGAAGCAGCACCTCAAAATAGAAAGTGTCCAGCGTAATGGACGCGTTTTTTAGCACGGTAGCAGAAACTGCTTGACTGCACAATAGGTCACCATAGAATGCTGAATCGCCAATTAAAGGATGAGCGAATATGAAGCTAAAAAAGACAGTCAATAAAAGTGGTTCGTCGTTTGGATTGAACCGAAGAACATTTATTGCCTCAGCGGTTTCTGGAAGTTCTTTGCTGCTACCTTCCTTACGGGGACTAAGTGGAGTTACGAACCCAGACATTCAGGCCGGAACAGCGGCAACAGCAATTGATTTTGATCGTTCCTTTTGTCATTGCATTCCCAAGCCAGGATCGATCTGGGTTCGGATTCAAATTGAGTGCCGATGCGAAGTATTCGATCGCGCAAGTGGTGGCTCCGACGAGTACATTCTTGGCGTCAGGGCGCAAACTGGATTGCATAAGGAACCAGCAGGCGACCCCGGGTATGATTTTTGGGTCATCTTTTCGAAGAAGTATGTCTATAACAAACGCGTCCACACGTCGTCGTACAACAATAATCCCAACCGCGTCCCGGTTGATCAGTACGGCCCCATTGGCTGGCATGTGCAATCTTGTGCGGCAACGCCTATTCATTCCGCAGAGGAGTTCCGTAAAGCACTGCAAGCGTGGAAACGCATTAGTGCTCGGAGTGTATTTACAAGCGCCGACGGTTCACGCGGGTTCGCCATCGAATATCCGGTGAAGTGGGCGGATGCCAACCTGAAGACGGATACTTTCCGCGTGGAAACCGGTCCCGTAATACTCTTGGAACAGGATCGAGCTCGGGTGGGTACCAATCTAGAGTTCGAAGATTTTCAGTGGGCGTATCTGGACTACCACTCGTTGGATCAAGTGCGTTGTTTTCTTGAGCGCCCGACCTCGATCCTATCGAACGTCGCTTATACAACGTCCAGTAGTACGCCCTCCCCCAACCCGGTTCTAACCGTGAAGCAGGTAGACCAAATTGAAAAAAGACTGTTTAGCGGCTGGAAGCCACCGATTTCTATCAGCGGATTGCAGAAGCTGTTTCAGACTAACCATTACTCAGCCATAACACATATTCCAGTTACAACTTCGCTCTATGCACTGGATCAACCGTGCCCCGTGAATACCTGACTGCGACGGCAAAGGCTCGAGGCATAGTTTTGCGAGACGAAGCGAGATCCATCCTTCGCTCCAACAACTCTACTTTGTCTTGAATGACTCCAACGCGGTCATCGCTTTGAGCCAGCAATAGATGGAGTCTGCAATCTGCTGGTAGCCCTCGGGCGCCGGGTGCGTGCCGTTGTAAACGCGTACCACGGATTCCGTTGCCGGCGCGTTGGCGGTTGCCGTCCTCGTCGGATAATGATGCTCCGTATCGAAGTTGACGTAGACGGGAATCAGGTAGATGTATTCGCCCTCCCGCCCGCCATATTGCTGCACCGCTCGTTCAAACGCCCGGTGGATATTTCGGCGATACTGCCAGCGTGTCTGCCGCCCGACACCGATATAGTTCCGGAAGCCATCCTGGCTCTGCGACGGCGGTGCCGTCAGCACTACTCCGACTCGGGTATTCGCTCTGACCTTATGGAACTCCTTAATTAAGGTATCGTAGAACCCGAACATCTTGTCGATGCGACTTTCAATGGTTTCGTCGGTGGCAGTGAAAACGTCGTTCACCATGAGGTGGATCGTGATCGCATCCGGCCCCTGACCTCCATTGAATTCCTTGCAATAGCGGGCAAAATCAAGCTGATATTGGCCGGGTGCAGTTTCATAAACGAAGGGGCTGCCGGTCTCAGGTCGTTTGAAATAACCCGATCGTGAGAGGGGCCCGTGCAGCGTGACAAACGCCTCGGCGGTCCAGCCACTATAGCCTTCGTGCCGCAGCTCTCCAGTTGGCGGGGCATCGTTGGGTCCGCGCGAACCAATAAACCTTAGCAGCATGTAGCCGTCTTTCTTGTCGAGCTCCAGTAGTTGTTGCGGATATATCGAATATTCTGTGAGACTTGCACCCACCAGCAGCAACGAGGTGATGCCGTCAACTTTTTGCTCAAACGGCACAACCCGAACCTTCGTTCGCCCACGGGCTAGTACAGCATTGGTCTCGTCACGAACAACAACTTCGAGCGGATACTCGCCCACGTCCGTCACCTCAGGCGTGAATGTCCAACGTTCTGCGAGTTGAATACCCTTGTCACAAATTACTTCGAAGGCGTAATTGTTTCGGTTGAGGACGAGCACGACGTTGTCGAAGTAGAGGTTCGCCTCGATCCGCGGAACGGCATAGATCACCGGGGGCAACAACAGTCGCACGCGGCCGGACATCGACTGATTCTGCGCCTCAGATGAACGAGCCGCGACCGCACCGCAGGACAACAGTAGAAGCTGGGCCAGCAGGCATGACACACCTTTACGCCAGAGTAGAACATCAAGCACGGTTCAACCTCCTTAGCATTCTTGTCCGAGTCTCAGTATTCGTCGCTTCCGCTGCTGGCACCGCGACCAGCCCAAACGCGTCATCGCCGAAAGTAATAGATTCCGAGATCTTGATTGTTTGATTGCAATCTGGACAGCGGTAGGTTCGGTCCAGCTTCAGGTTAAATGACGCCGCTTACACGAAGACTCGCTTAGGTTCAGTAGCCGACCAGCCGAGGGCCGCGCTCTCTCCCGCCATTGTCGTTGCAATACTGACTTTTACTATCACGCCTCTAATGCTCACGAGAGGGCTTCGTGTCAGGCTGCGACAGAGATGGCTGCTCTATACTCTGGTTTACCCTTAATACCCACGTTGAGGTGGTAAAGCCTCCCGCCGAAATATCCGGTCTCCGCATCGTAACCGGGAGGCATGATCGGCAGAGACCCGGATTTGCCGGCGGAGGTTATGAACATATCGGTAAGATCGTCTCCGCCGAACGCAATCGCTGAAGTCTGTTTGGCGGGGATAGCAATCCGCTGCGCAACACTGCCTTCCGGATCGTATCGGACGATACAGCTGCCATACCAATGCGCAGACCAGATGAACCCCTCGCTGTCAACAGTCATGCCGTCAGGTAGACCCTCCGTGTCCGGAACTTTGACAACTACACGGCGATTCCTGATCTCTCCGGTCTCCACACGATAATCGTAAGCGTAAATGCATCTGGCACCGCTATCCGTAAAGTACAGAGTTTTGCAGTCAGGGGAGAATCCCAAACCGTTGGCCATGTGAAAGCCCTCGTCGACGATAGCAGCTTTACCATCCGTATCCACGCGGATCAGATTACCCATCTCATACTCTACGTTCGGATCATAAAAACACGTGCCAGCATATAAACGGCCTACGGGATCGGCAATACAATCATTAACCTTGCATTTCGAGCCGTCCACCTCGTCGGCGATCAACCTGACCATACCCGCCCCATCCCAGAGCCAAATGCCGCTGCTGTTGGTGATTACAAAACCGCCCGGCCGATTGAAGCGGAAGCCATTGATTTGCATTCCCTTCTTGACAATCTCATGCCTGCCGGACGACTGATGATAGCGATAGAACTTACATCCTGCGATATCTGTCCAGAATAGGCACCCGGTGTCGCCATCCCAGACGGGGCATTCGCCACACAGATCTCCATAATCGGCTATGACAGTTAGTTCCGCTATTTCTGCTTACCTTCAGTCCTCGAGAAGTAAACTCACTTTCTCCGGTACATGGTCGGTCAGTGTTACAAGGCGGTCCATCCGCCATCAACCAAAAGATTCGTTCCCGTGACGTAGTCTGAGGCATCGCCGGCTAGAAAAACGACTGCGCCCTTAATGTCCTCATTATTTAGCATTCTCCCAAGTGGGACGCGGCGACAATAGTTTTGCACAAATGGTTCTTCCTGGCTGTTAAAATAGCCGCCTGGCGAAATGCAATTTGCACGCACTCCTTGTTTTCCATAGAAGTTAGCGATGTGACGGGTAAAATTGATCATTCCAGCCTTGATAAAGTTGTAGTGTGGTGGATGGAGTATGTTCGTTCCTTCATAGAGTGTGGGATCACTAGCGATCACTCCATAGATGCTTGAAATGTTAATGATGGACCCTCTGCCTTGACGCACCATATCCGGAACGAACATCTTACAGATGGCGAACAGGCCTGCCATATCTCCGCGTGCACTGTAGAGCCAATCCTCCGGTGTTTGAGTTTGAAAACTTCCACCTACACTTGTCCGAGCGCTGTTAACGAGAATGTCCAGGCGTCCGAATTGTTGAATAACCTGCTCATGTAATCGACTGATCGAGTCCAGATCGGTAATATCCAGCTCCATTCCATGGGCCTCAAAACCTCTTTGGCGCAGCTCTCCAGCGAAAGTTTGATTCCTTTCCAAAGATCGAGAAGCTGTAATGAGCGTTGCGCCGGCCTCTGCCAGCGCTTCAGAAACGCTACTCCCAAATTGTGGACCGGCCCCGCCGGTGACCAAAGCTGTTCGTCCCTTTAACGAGAATCGAGCTAGGATGTTCATAACGGCCTACTCACGTCGCACTGAGTCCGTAGCCTACCGCCTCATCTGTTTTAGTTGAGTTAGATCCTTCCATCGCGTCTATCTCATAAGAGGGTCACTCTCGTCAGATCGAGCTCCATTCGGGCTAAAACTGATCGAGTGGGAAAATGGGTCTCTTAATATATTCATAATCAAATTGTTTTAGATCGACTGTCGAGAGACCTGGTGAGTTTACTTCGATAATAGACTTAGCAATAGGTTCATATGCTGCGCGAAAAGCGACGGCCGATTTAACTACGATTATCTTTTCGTTTTCGGGAGTGATCCCCACAGAACGCAGTTGCTCAAGATTCCATGGCGGCATCTTGATCTCGGTGAGAACAATTTTGATGCCGGGTGCTTCCACCACAACTGTTCTTCCCATCTTTTCCACGAGGCCGTCCCGCATATGGCCCCGATTTGTGAAGACGCCATCTGAGATGAGCTTGATGCAGCACTCCACGTCGAGAGCTTCACCGTGAAAGCGGTCACACTTTCCGCCGATATTCAGGTTGACGCATTTGCCTACACCCACCTCGATAGCTTGTGCAACAGCCATCGGATCCGCAATCGTTACAACCGCACCTTCAGCCTGTTGGTCGATCAATTCTTGTAGAATAAAGGTTCCATCCCCGGGCGTGCCTGCGCCGATGTTATCACCCACGTCCGCTAAAATAACCGGCCAATGCTCGCTCTCAATACTACTTGTTACCGCCTCCTTGACGCTCGGTAATCGCGGGAGAAATTCCTCTCTCAGTTCCCACATGCGGGAGGAGATTTCTCGTGCCAGACGTCGAGCAAGCTCCGGCTGATTATCTGTTATGACCAATGCGCCGGGGCCTGTCTCCGGTACATCTGAGTAGGGGAATCCACCGCTCACAGTTACTGAAAGGGCTTCCCTTTCGCATCGTTGTGCCAGAATGAGCAGCTCGTTCATCGGGTAAGCTGCGGTGGCCTGTTTGTATGGAACAATCAGCATCGGGGGCTTTTCAAGGGCAATGACCGGCTTGATTTCGCGCTTGATCGTCCGCACGATCAATTCAGCCGCTTCTAATCCCCTTTCCACCTGATCGACGTGAGGGTAAGTGTCATACCCGACTATCACATCAGCTATTCTGACCATTCGATCTGAGGTGTTAGCATGAAAATCCAATGTAACCGCTATAGGTGTATCTTCACCCACGTATGATCGCAGCTTACTTAAAATATAGCCGTCACCATCCGGATCCTGTTCGCCAACGCACGCACCATGTAGTGCGAAGAGCACTCCGTCCACTTGTCCCTCTTGTTCAAGCGTTCTTCGCACTGAATCGAGAAGGTAATCGAATGTAGCAGCCTTCACCGGACCTGTGGATACGCCCCAGGCCCAGATGGTCGGAATAAGGTCGAATCCGAAACGCTTCGCTCCTTCAACAAAGCCGGCCATCTCGCTGACAGTCCCTTGAAGCTTTTCTACCACCTCCTCGCCTTCCAATAGCAATACTCTTCTAAAGGACCCGATGTCCGTAGGCACATTCGAGAATGAATGCGTCTCGTGATAAATGCCGCCGACAAGAATTTTCATGGCTTGCGTTCATGGGCCCCGGTCGACCTGCCGTTGACCGGGATCGATGAAACAGTTAAGATCGCTTGCTGTGAAAGAACTCTGGTTTCCGGTTTTTGACATCTGAGGTAATCTGACCGTCCTGTTTCAGGTATGCGTGGGCAAAAGCTCGAACACTTTCAGGAAGGTTCTCTTGTAAATACTCTCGCTCTTTTTCCCCGTGAACGACCGATACGTACCACCGACCATCAGCCACGCAATAAATACCGCTATTGAACAGTTCCACCAATAAAGCTCGATCGGCTTTCCTATCAGTTTGTGCGTAGTCACGGTAATTCTGAATAGGGCCCGCTGCTCCAATGATCGGGCGAAATACGGTTCCGTGTCCCAGCACATCTAACGGTAGATCATGCTCCGTGGCTAGGCTGACCAGACTCGCCATGATTGCCTCCCCGAACTCTTTTGCTCTTGCCAGAGCAGCGCCATTATTTTCAGCGAGAGTTTCAATAGTGGCCAAGGCGGCTGAAAGGGCTATGGGATTTCCATTAAAAGTTCCGGCATGTACTACACGTCCACAATCAACTTCTCGGATCAAACTTTCTTTACCGGCAACCACGCTCAATGCAAATCCGCCCGCAATGGCTTTACCAAAAATGGCGATATCGGGCGTGACACCGAACAGAGCCTGTGCTCCCCCCAGATGCACACGAAACCCGGTAATTACTTCATCAAAAATCAGCACGATACCGTGCTGAGTGGCCATCCGGCGGAGAGCTTGAAGATACCCCGCCTCCGGAAACATACATCCGTTGTTACAAAGGATTGGCTCGGTAATTATTGCTGCAACCTCTCCCCCATGCTCGTCGAGATATTGCTCGATTATCTTTTCATCGTTCCACGGAAGCACGACTGTGTGTGCATAAGCTGAAGGATCTTGCCCGTTATTGGACGGAACAACATTAGGGAAGATCAGAGGACCAGCCTGAGAAATGTCAGGGCTGTAGCTCACAAGCAGATTATCAAACCAGCCGTGATAATGTCCTTCGAATTTGATCACCTTACTGCGCCCGGTGGCGGAACGGGCGATGCGCAGGCCAGCCTGTACAGCCTCTGTTCCGGTGTTGGAAAAAAGGACCCGCTCAGCACAGGGAACGATTTCTTGGATCTTCTCCGCAACGCGAAACTCCAGTTCACACTGAGCACCAAACGTATACCCTCGATCCAGTTGTCGCCTGACAGCTTCATTGATAGCCGGATGTGCGTGGCCAAGAATTAGCGGCCCCCAAGCCAGGCAATGGTCGACGAACTCGTTCCCATCTACGTCTAAGAACCGAGGACCGAACCCGCGTTCAATATATATCGGGCAAGGTGGCGCGCTAGCTCGCATTCCGCTGCTAACCCCAAGGGCCAGTGACCGTTGTGCCCGTGATAAATTGCTCTTAGATCGCGAAGTATCCGGAATCGCAGCGATTCTTTCTGTCTTCGTCGTGATATCGAAGTGTTTCTCTCTTTTCATAACACGTGATTGTGGCTCCTGAATCTTCGAATCTTCCTTGGCTTCATAGAAAGTAAGTGATCAACACCCCCTTCAATGCATTGCCCAGCCGGCATCTACATTGATCGTCTGACCTGTGATTGCATCGCTCAGATCTGAAGCGAGGAAGATAACCGCTTTAGCGATATCAAGAGGTAGAACCCGCCTTCTCAAGCACTGAGAGGTTACGATAAGATCTATCTCCTTCTGCTTTGCCACGCGGCTCTCCTGGGGGGTCTTAACTGCTCCGGGTGTGATCGCGTTGACATTAATGTTGTATTGACCAAGTTCACGAGCTAACCCCCGAGTAAGTCCGATCAGACCGCCCTTGGCGGAAATGTAGGCTGAACAATCCGCAGCTCCAACCCAGAAGGCCGCGGACGAGACATTTATGATCTTTCCCTTACCCTGCCTTCGCATAAAAGGGATGACTGCCTGGGAGCTGAAAAAGGCCCCGCGCAGGCAGACCGCCTGGAATGTGTCCCACTGCTCCTGGTCGAGAGTATCAATGGGAGTGCGGATCCCGACAATAGCGGCATTGTTTACTAAAATGTCGATTCTGCCTAACCTTTCTGACGCCAAGGCGACCATCCTATTCACCTGGCGTTGGTCGCGTATGTCGACTTCAATCGCCAGGGCCAGCCTCTTTAAACGCTCGATATCCCGGGCTACTTTTCGTGTTTTAGCAGACTGTATATCTGCAATCACCACGTTTGCACCCGCACGAGCCAGCTCCAAGGCTATCGCCCGTCCAATATTCTGGGCAGCGCCGGTAACGATTGCGAGCTTATTTTCTAAACCTACTAAAGCCACGACTAAATTGAACCACGCAACATTCTGACGCTTTAGTCAATGCTAAATGCCAGTAAATAACTCCAGAGATAGACGGAGGGAAAAAGAGAACAAATTGCTTCTGTTATATATTTTCCATATCTCCTCCGTGATCCTCGTTTCAATTCTACTTCCATCACTATTTGGTTGCGGCGTAACTGCTCTGTGCCAATCTCATAAGGACCGATTTAGAACTCTCCCATGGCGGTCTTTTGTTCAACCGAATTCAATTACAATCCCCCATGAAGCCTCAAGCGGTTGTAATCTACCCTAGCTATTGCCGCAATCATCTCTTATTGATACGGAAACCATAAGATCGTGCCGTCCGCCGTTTTTCGCTCCCGGATGAATGCCTTATCTTCGCTGTTGTAGGCTGAGTAGTAGCCTCTCTTTTCGTACAACATGGCATACTTTTTGACTTTATCAGGGTCCAATTCAATTCCGATTCCCGGAGTTTCCGGCAATTTCAATCGCCCCTGGTCAAATTTTGGAAGCTGCACCACCACGTCGTCGCTGAGCATATGGTTATAGGTCTGATTGTCCAATATGAAGTTGGTACTGGACGCAATCACTTGCATCGCTGCGTAAGTTGTAATGGCGAGAGGACCAAAACTATGAAAAACGATCGGGACACCTGCCGCCTCGGCAATACCGGCGGCCTTTTTGAAAGCCAAGAGGCCTCCCGCCTGATGCGGGTCGGTCATAACTATGTCGACCGCGCCGGCGGCGAGAACTCTGTAAAGATCACGATTTGTCCATGAACTCTGGTTAGCAGCGATGGGCACGTTAGTTCGGGTGCGAAGGACCTTCAAATGTTCGATATCGCTCATCGGTATCGGTTGTTCGATATATTCCAGATCGTACGGCTCCATTTCCCTTAATATCCTGACAGCAGTCCCTGGCGACCATGCCTCATTGGCATCAACTCGTAAACGAGACTGTGGGCCAATCGCCTCCCGCAAAGCCTTCACGACTGCCACATCAGATTCATAATCGAGGCCGACCTTAGTGTAAATAGTGCGAAAACCCATCCCGACAGCCCGCTTCGCATCATCAACCATTTCCTGTAGTTCTTTACGCTGCACAAAGTACATAAAAGAGACTTCAGTCCGTAGCGGCCCGCCAAAAAAAGTGTGAACGGGTTTTCCGACTGCCTTCCCCAAAATGTCCCAGAGGGCCATTTCCACACCACCGATGGCGCAGTTGGCCATCGTGGCAAAGGGGTAGAGTCCTCCTACCGAATAAAGCTTGTTAACGATCCGTTCAATCTGAAACGGGCTCTCTCCGACAATCAGGTCTCGGATGCCCTTCAAGGTTGCCAGAGTCACTTCAGGGCTGGGGGCGGGCAGCGCCTCTCCGATGCCGACTATCCCCTCATCAGTGACCACCTCGACAATGATACTGGTGATGCCTGGTCTGCTCCCTCCCGACCAGATCTCCGGCTCAATGAAGGGTATGGACACGGTGGTCAACTTTATCTCCCGTATCACCATTGCTATATTCCCTCAAAAGAGTGACAGTAAAGACAGCTTACATCTATCAGATCATCTGCAGATCCACCAGTACCTTTCGCACTTTCTCTTTCCCTTCATCTGTTATACCTCGCATTGGAGGGCAGCTAAAGTTGCCTGGAGATCCGAGCAGGTTCATTGCGTGAGAAAAAGCGCCAAAGACTGATTCAACCATCACAACATCGCGAACACGCTGAAGTCTTCGCTGTGCTTTGAGCGCCCCGGCAATATCCAGGGCCACGGCAGCTTGATAGATCTCTACACCCAATCCCGGGGCCAGGGCGAAGAGACCATCGATGATTCCATCAGCTCCCATCAGAGTTGCCACATCGAAAAAGGAGGTGTGTCCAGAAAAGACTGCGAAGTTTGGATCGCCTTTAAAGTACTCGACACACTCGCGAAATATTGCCATGTCGCCGGACGCTTTGAGTCCAACAATATCGGTCCGCTTGGCAAGCTTTTTGACCAGGTCCGATGTGAGCTGTCGATTCGTGTAGGCGGGAGTATCGTAGATGTAGACGGGAACGGGCGTAGAGGTCGCAAGTGTGCTGAAATAATCAAAAAGTTCATCATCGCTCAGTTTCGGAAAATATGGAGCGATTAGCACAATGCCATCTGGACCATATTTCTCTGCCACCGATATGTACTGCATAGTTCGGGCCGTGCTGCAATCACCACAGCCGACTAAAACCGGTATCCGCCCGCGGGCCTCTTCCGTCGTCACGCGTATAGCTTGTTCGCGAACTTCTGGAGTGTGCATCTGGGCCATTCCCATTGTCCCCAAACAGAGCAACCCATTCACCCCAGCCGTTATCTGCGCGGCCACCTGGCGACGCATTCCTTCCTCATGCAGGTTGTTGTCATCGTCTAGCGGCGTTCCGAGTGCGGTGATGACACCTTGCAGCGCCTTCTTCGTCTTTGCGTGCATGGTCGGTGATCCCCTGATAAGTTAGTTACTGCTGATAGATGATGCGCACTTCATTTAACACGGGCCACGTCGCACCATAATCGCTCCCCAGGATCGCCCGGTATTGAATCCACCGGTGGTTGGAAGGAATGCCCCTGAGCTTTTCACCACTCAGAGAGTAAGCAGTCTCGGGGCCGTTCCATCCGACCCACTGGCTTTCCTCTAGGCCCTCCCGCGTACTACTAGTCCGCACCTGCATCTTCACGCTCGACCCATGGGGAGCATCGGCTTCCCACTCAATCTTCTGAAACTTCCCGTTCTGGCCGACATTAAACGGTTCAGACTCGAAATACTCTTCGAGCTTCCGTGTATAGATGTTGCCTATGTCTGTGCTGGTCATTTGATGTGGTCCAACCGTGGGCAGAAGTGTTACATTCACATTGTTGTACCCATTGGGGCCGCCCCAAAATATTCGGGAACTCGCATTATCGTGCCTACCCCAAAGAGTATGATTCGAGAAAACTATATCGAGGTACCCGTCATGGTTTAAATCGGCAATCAAATTGCCGGCCGCCGAATCATTGATCAATTCGATGCGATTCTCTCGGCGGAAAAAGCCTTCCTTTGAGCCGAGATAAACGTATGAGGGAATGCCATGGCGAAGTTGATCTCGGTGGTAGTTCGAGAATACGATGTCGAGGTAACCATCTCCGTTGACATCAGCGACAGAGGCATCATGTGCGCCCCCGTTGGGCAGTTCCTGCCGGTTATTGGGCGAATAGCCCTCCTTGCCCCCCCAATATACATACGAGTTGATCTGATGACTGAGAGTTTCAGTATCCCAAAAGTTGCACAGAATCAAATCTAGCCAACCATCTCCGTTGAGGTCAGCAACCTCAACGGAGACGGTCGCCATACTCGGCAAACGCGACATCCGATCGTTGCTGTAGCCGGCAGGGCCTCCCCAGAATACCGTTACCCAAGGTGAATTGACATTAGGGACTATGATGTCCAGATACCCGTCTTTATTCAGATCGGCAACAGCGGGGGTACGGGCATCACCAGCTTCTGGATCACGAAAGGCTTTACGTAGTTCATGGCCGGGGCCCTCCTTGGTACCATAAAAGATTAAATTGTTCCCGGATTTGAACTGCGTGAACAGCACGTCTAGATAGCCGTCTTTATTGAAATCCGCAACGCAGCTCGCCCAGCCACCCATGTCAGTATTGAGTGAGGTACGTTTTAGAGGAGAGTACCCATTCTTGTCTCCCCAATATATATATGAGCCCGGATTCTGCGCCGGATCTCTTGAAGCGAGGTTAGCCAGGATAATGTCGGGATAGCCATCATCGTTGAGATCGGCAATACTCGATTCGTAGCCATACACGGTCGGCAACTCAAGACGATTTTGAATCTTGTATAGGTTCTTGGGATCAATGGGGTCAGACATGTAGATGTACGCATTAACATCTGATTTGCGCCGTCCACCCATATAACCAATGAACAACAGATCGAGGGTATGATTACCATCTACATCTGCTGCTATCACATCGCTGGCGCCGATGGTCGGAAGTTCTTGACGATTGTTGGCGCGAAAGCCGTCAGGGCCGTTCCAATAGATATAAGACTTAGTTGAAAAACTCTCTTCGTCGACCGAATTAGCGAAGGCCACATCCTTATAGCCATCGGCGTTAATGTCAGCAACGGCGCAGGCAAGGGCGCCAACAGTCGGTAGCGAGATGCGGTTTGCCTCGGAGATTCCGTTATTCCCACCGAAGAAAATATATGAAACGCCTTCGCCAGGGCCACCGGCAGCTACGACCAAGTCTGCTTTGCCATCCTTGTTCAGGTCGTCAACAGCAGCGTCCTGAGGCGACCGCACGGGCAATGTCGCTGACGCCTTTTCACTACTGATCCCCCGACCATTTCCAAGATAAACACGAACCACATTTTCCTCTTTATAACCGATGATAACGTCCGGCCGCCCATCATTATTTATATCTCCGCTGCGAACAAATGACAGTTTCTTACCCCCAAAGTGCGTCGCCTGTTCGAGACTTTTTGGCCCTCCGCGGAATAGTACCAAATCGTTAGGAGCGTCCACGCTGTTGTTCAAGACAATCAGATCGTCATAGCCGTCCCCATCGAAATCCGCTACAGTTGCATCGGTCGCGGCGATTGTTTCCAAAGCCTGACGCCGGTGCATTGTGAAGCCATCCGTGCCACCCCAATAGACGTAAGACGTCCGATTATCAACACTGCCATAACCTGCTCTCGGGTTATCGCCGACATCGCCTTGTTGCGCGAAGGCTAGATCCAAAAACCCGTCCTTGTTGAAGTCCCCAATCACCACTTGCCGCGCTCCCAACGTCGGTAACTCTGTGCGCCGGGCTGGACTGTATCCTGCGGGCGATCCCCAGTAAACATAGGCGTTCAACTTCATTGTCGTTCCGTTGAAGGTATTGGCTATGATCAACTCAGGGTAACCGTCATTATTTAGGTCGCGCACCAGGGCCTTTGAGCCGCCATCAGCGGGCAGCTCAATTCGCGATCCAGAATCAATGCCGCCTTCCTTCCGGTTAAGGTAAAGATAAGCTGGCACCGTCTGCCATTCGTCGTGGCTATTATTGAAAATCAGATCAATATAACCATCGCCATTTAAATCCCAGCGGTTAACAGTTTCTATGCTGCCTCTACGAGAAATGTACAGATTGTTTCCACCATCTATCAGACGGCCTCTGCTAAAGTCTTCAAACGAGGTTTGCACCCAGGCCTTTTCTACGTTGCCTGTCTGAACGATACCAGGAATCGACAGTGAAACTGAGAGTATCAACCAGAGACACCAAATTCTTCTCATCTATTGCGCCCTCTAATTATGTATGTGCGACCGAAGTGGACCGTCATTTACCGCGGCCCTGTAACCCGTCAATAATAGAAACTAAGCCATAAGTGGTGAGGAGAACACGCTCTTTACCTTGCCGTCCGGTAGAGGGTATGTGTTGTGCATCAGGCTCGGTCGAGCGCAGGTTGCTCAGTAAGATCACTAGATTTCCTATTTATGACCAAACCATTAAGTTGAGCATCAGTTGGGGAGGGAAACATCAGGCTTGCTACATACCCAGCGATTAATGTCACGCCAGTACCAACAACACCGAACCAGAGGAAGGAGATATTAGAAGCAAAGAGAATTCCATTGCCGAGGGTCCCGGGCATTATCGGTCCTATAGATTTCCCGAACCCGACCAGCGCTACGGCGACAACGCCCAACCCCCAGCCAATCATTACACCAGGCGAATTGGCACGGCGCGAGAGCATACCGAGCAAGAAGATGCCCAGAAGCGGTCCACCGACCATACCAAGCACGAGGATGCTTGCTTCCAGTAAGCTCCCTAGTTTACTGACAACGAATGCCAGCAGTATGACGAATCCGCCATAGACAATTGTTATCCAACGCGCTAGCGAGAGCATCCGTTGCTCAGAAGTTTTCAGGCCGAACACCCGCTGGCACAGGTCGACAAGCGTGCATGTGGTGAGCGAATTGATGCCGGATGATGTGGTCGACATCGTCGCTGCATAGATGGCAGCGATCATGACCCCCGGCAGACCGTTGGGAAGCTCGGTAACGACGAAATACGGTAGAATTTGATCGGCTTTACTGATCGCGTGGGTGACGAGTGGATCTCCAGCATTACGATAAAAGGCATAAAGGATCACCCCGGAAAAGTAGAACAGACCTACAACCGGGAAAGTCAGTGCAAGCTTTAGCCAAAGGGACTTCTTCGCCTCCTTGAGGCTGGTTGTCGTCATGTAGCGCTGAACCGTCACCTGATCGGTTGCCAGCTGCACTAAATTGACCACTGCCCCACCAATGACCAGCGCCCAAAATGAAGTGCGCACAGTAGGATCTAATGTGAAATCGAATAATCGCATCCTCCCTCCCGCCTTCGCAAGTGCCAGTGCTCCGCTAAGACCATCTGGTATTTTCGAGAGCGCAATAAGGACTATAAGCAGCATTCCACCGAAGAGGACGAAAAACTGAAAGACATCGGTCCAGATAACAGCTTTCATACCTCCCAGTGCCGTATAGATGGTGGTGAGAACACCAGTCAACAAGATCGTCCCCCACAGCGGAAACCCGGTCACGGCAGACAATGCCAATGCCGGTGCGTAAGTAGCTAATCCGAGCCAAAGAAGCACGCGCGTGATGAACAGCAACGAGGAGATCGTCCGCACCTCGACAGAGAACCGCTTCTCGAGGTACTCGTAAGCACTATATAGTTTGAGATTATAGAAGAAAGGGACAAACAACAGCGTGGTTACGGGAGTCGCGATCAAGAAGCTAACCATGATCAACATAAAGCTGAGATCATGACTGTACACCTCCGCTGGCGCGCCCAAGTAACTTATACCTGAGAATAAAGCGGCGATGATGGAGATCGCTACGGGAACATATCCCATGCTCCTCCCGGCCAGGAAATAGTCCTCTATCGTCTTTTGGTCTTTCACGAAAATGACGCCGATCAGCACCGACAAGACGAGATAAGCCACAAAGATTATGTAGTCCAGTGGGACAAATCCTTTTATCATCTGACTTCCTCGTTGTATTAAATCGGTAATGACGAGAGCATTGTCATACCGACTCTATTATGGCCGAGGTTTCTTAGTTCGGCTCATAAAGCCAGTCGATAGCAATCCCTCTGACCTTCAACCCTATCCCTCTATT
>DIYZ01000173.1:0-21061 GCA_002427845.1 Chloracidobacterium sp. UBA6041
GGATCGTTCTCGAGCCACGTGCGCACTTCGCGAAAGATACGGGCGGCGTGCTGGTCGGCAGGCTCGACGATGCGGTAGTGCATCCACTTACCCTCACGACGCGCGGAAACCAAACCCGCGCGGCGCAGGTAGGCAAGGTGGCGGGATATTTTTGGCTGGCTGCTGCCAAGCACCTCCACAAAGAAACAGACACAAACCTCGTCGTCTCCAATAAGGTTTATTACGCGCAAGCGAGTCTTATCAGCCAGCGCTCTAAAAAGCGGCTCGATGTTGTAGTTCTTTGCCATTCTGTCGTTCTGTCGTGGCTTAGTTGTAATACGATTTCGACGATCCCGGAGTTCCTTTTTGCAAGAGATATTCAAGACCAAAATCGCCGATTTTTCTATCCGGTTCTTGCTTTCAAAATAGAAGTATCTTGTGCCGACAAATTTGCTTCGGCGTTCCATTCGCCTTATTTCCATCGAGAATCCTCAACGTCATATACGGGTTGACAGATGTGTTGGACGGGCGTAAAAGTAAACGATACATTCGCCTGAGCGAATATGAATATAAAGGAGAAAGCGATGGAAAGCAAGACAGAGACGCCGGTAAAGGCGTTGAAAGCGCATCTCGCGCTGAACGTTCGCAACGTAGAAAAAAGTATCGAGTTCTACAAGCGGATACTGGGAATAGAGCCCTGCAAAGTGCGTCCGGGCTACGCCAAATTCGACGTCCAAAACCCGCCGCTGAATCTAACGTTGAACGAAGGCAAAGTCCGCGAGCGTGGGGCGCTTTCGCACCTCGGCATCCAGGTGGGCTCAACCGCCGACGTATTGGCTAAGCGCGAGGAATGGACTGCTGCGGGTTTGGTGACGCGCGACGAGATGCAGACGAACTGTTGCTATGCTACACAGGACAAAACGTGGGTCCAGGATCCCGACGGTAATGAATGGGAAGTCTTCGTGGTCCTGGAAGACAATCTGGTAACCAGCGACGCATGCTGCGTTACCGAAGTTCCGCAAACGATCAATATCAAACGACAGGCGCGAACGCTCTAAGCACAGCGTGGCCCATCCTCTGAGACTTATGACTTCCTGACAGTAAAAGGCCTGGACGTTTGTGTGCGGCCAGGCCTTCGGGAAAACTGAGACTAGAGTAGTTACCGCGGCGTGTTATCAAGTCGCTCCTGGCGTTCCTTCATTCTCTGTTCGATTCTTGCCTTGCGCTCCGCTTTCAGTTGCTCAAGCTTCGCTCTCTGTTCCGCGGTCAGAATTCCTTCCATCTCGGCTCTAACACCTTCCATGGACGCGCGGATCTCTTGACGCAAAGCCTTTGCTCGCGCTTCGTCCTCAGCCGTGAACGTGTCCGCGATTCTTTTTTCGCGCAGCTTGAACAACTCTTCACGCTGACTTTTTGTCGCTTCCAGCCGGCGCCGCATGATCGCTCGGCTCTGTTGACGCTGCTCCTCGGTCAGATTAAGTTCGCGTAGGAGGCGACCCCTGCCACCGCCCATTCCCGGACGCCCCATTCCTCTATGGCCACGCATTCCCTGATTGCGGTCAAGTAGCTCGCGGCGTCTCTCCAACCTTTCGAGCCTGTTTCGGTCCAAAGTTCCATCCGGCGCCGTCGGTGTTTTTTGCGGCTGTTGGGCGAAAGCAATCATTCCACCAGCCAGGATGATTCCCAGAAATCCAAATAAAGTTTTTCGTAGTAACATTTCGTGTCCAACTCCTTTTTTGCGTTTTTTCTCTATCGGCAGATACCGATAGTGATGATTTCCGCTGTCCTGATTTAGACGCCTGATTACTTGAAGAAGTTTGGAAAGATTGTAGGATTGACTTTATATAGCGAAGCAGAGTACTTTACAGCGCAAAGGTCGGAAGTTTTATTTCAACGTGGACCTGCGAAAAACGTAAAAAGTTGTGAGTAGTAAAAATCTGAACCGGCACGTTACAATACGCGCACATGGATCATCTGGAGAATATCAACTCACCTGCAGACCTGCGGCGACTGCCTTTAGATGAGTTGCAGCCGGTAGCGGACGAAATTCGGCAATACATACTGGAAACGATGTCGCGCATTGGTGGCCACACCGGCGCTTCGCTTGGGGCCATTGAGTTGGCCGTGGCGATGCACTACGCCTTTGACACGCCTCGTGACCGGCTGGTGTGGGACGTAGGACATCAGGCTTACGCTCACAAGATACTGACCGGACGGCGCGAACTGCTGCCAACAATAAAACAATATGGCGGCATCAGCGGCTTCCTGCGGCGGGACGAATCCGAGTATGACACTTTTGGCGCGGGCCACGCTTCCACCTCTCTTTCTGCTGCGCTCGGCATGGCTATAGCTCGGGACAGAAAGGGCGATCACTATCATGTAGTCGCGCTCATCGGCGACGCATCGCTTGCCGGCGGCATGGCGATGGAGGCAATCAACCAGGCTGGCCACCTCAAGAGCCGTCTGATTGTCGTCCTCAATGATAACGAGATGTCGATCGCGCCGGCGGTGGGCGCGTTGACTGGTTATCTAAACCGTATTCGAAGTGCTCACAACTACCATCGCTTTAAAGACGAGGTTGAGGAAACGCTGCTGGCGATTCCATCAGTTGGCGAGCGTCTCCATCACGCTGCCAAGACAATGAAGGACGCGATTGCGGCGGCGGTGCTGCCCGGTGCGCTTGTTAGTGAGCTTGGCTTCAAATACATCGGTTACGTGGACGGACATAATCCGCGGGCCCTGGTGGCAGCCTTTCGCGAAGCCCAGCAAATCAAAGATGGACCAGTGATTGTTCATGCGCTGACGACCAAAGGCAAAGGTCACCCGCAGGCGGAGAAGGACTACTATCGGTGGCACGCGACCGGTCCTTTCGATCTCAAGAGCGGGCAGGCCCTCAAGTCGAAAGCGAGTGCGCCGACTTATACGGCGGTGTTTGGAAACAGTCTGGTGCAGTTGATGGAGAAGGACGAGAAGATCATCGCCTTAACTGCGGCAATGCCCGATGGCACCGGCATCTGTACCGCACTCGAAAAATTTCCTGAGCGGTCCTTCGATGTGGGTATCGCCGAACAGCACTGCGTAACTTTTGCCGCCGGTATGTCTTGCGAAGGCTTGAAGCCTGTTTGCGC
This sequence comes from Chloracidobacterium sp. UBA6041, assembly GCA_002427845.1. Classification (GTDB taxonomy): domain Bacteria; phylum Acidobacteriota; class Blastocatellia; order Pyrinomonadales; family Pyrinomonadaceae; genus PSRF01. The sequence goes on from DIYZ01000173.1 coordinate 3,108, forward strand.
GATCTACTCGACATTTCTGCAGCGCGGCTTTGATCAATTAATTCACGATGTCTGCATACAAAACCTGAATGTGAAGTTTTGTCTCGACCGCGGTGGCGTTGCGGGCGGTGATGGGCCAACCCATCATGGACTACTCGACATTGCGTATCTTCGCGGGGTTCCGAACATCGTCGTAATGGCACCGAAAGACGAGGGTGAGATGCGGGACATGCTGTTTACCATGGTCGAGCACGTCGGGCCGGCAGCAATGCGTTATCCGCGGGGCAGCGGCGTCGGCGCGGACATCAATCGTGAGCCACAACTGCTGGAAATTGGTAAAGGGGAAATACTTCGCGACGGCGGCGAGATAGCAATTGTGGCTTATGGGTCGATGGTCCACCCTTCGTTGCAGGCAGCGGAAAATCTGGCGAAGGAAAAAATTGAAACGACGGTAGTCAACGCCCGCTTCGTTAAACCTCTCGACGCGCCATTGCTGCTCGCTTTGGCGAAAACCAAACGCCTGATCGTTACGGTTGAAGAGGCCTATCTGGCAGGCGGCTTTGGCTCCGCCATCCTGGAGTTGCTGGAAGAGAACGGTCTGCAAGACAAGGTTCGAGTTGTAAGAATGGGCATCCCCGACCGGCTGGTAACGCACGGCGATGCAAAACTATTGCTGGCGAAGTATGGCCTCGATGCCGACGGCATTTATACACGAGTGAAAGAGAGCGTCGACGTGATGGACGACCGCCGCGCCAAACCGCAAAAAGTGGGTCGATAGCACTGCCTCAAGATTGCCCGATAGTTCCGCGCCCGTACCTGTTGAAACAGACAGGCGCGTTGTTTTAGTGCACGATATCGTGACCTCATCTAACCTAACTGATGCGAAGGTCATCGTTAACAAAGTGTCTGCAGGGATTTGAGCGCACAAGTCCTGAGTTTATCTTGTGGCCTCGGTCTTGCAAACAATTCCATCGCTTGCACCCGGACAAACTATAAGTTTGCCAGCAGTACAGGATTACCTGGAGTTATGGAATCGGATACTAGGGAATCATTAACCACCGACTTGCCACTGCCCGAACCGCATTTTGATGAAGAAGCGACGCTGCTTTCGGCTCGCCCCGTTGTGCCGCTCGAAAAAGTTCAGGCAAAGACCCGGTTTACCCAGCCGTGGGCCTACGGATTAGCGCTTGTGGGCGCGCTCTTGCTTGGTGTTTCGGCAACAGCAATCTATTACTCGCGAATCTACGGGCGCAATTCCACGCCATTCCTAAACTCTGAAACGATCCCGTCGGGCGTCGAAGCCAGCGCCGCGGAAACAGATCAGGCGAATGTTCCATCGGCTACGCCGGTTCCCATGTCAAGCGATCAGCACGGATCGGCAACGGTCCAACGCGTGGCTCCTGCAATAGTTGATTCCCAAATTCCTGACAACACGAAGAAACCAGTCGCGCGTCGTTTCGACGTTTTGGTTTTCGACTCGAGAGGCGACCGGGAACGCCGGGAGGCGCGGAAAGAAGAGAAAGAGCGAAAACGCGAAGCTAAGCGGGAAAGTCGGGAAAACAAATTTTCCGACAACCCAGTTCGCATTCGAGAAATCTTTGAAGGGCGCCGTAACCCATACTGAGCCCGTTCCACGTTAGACAGACGATACTCGAACGATAACGTTTGTTGACTGTTTCGCGAGCGAATGGCATTATTTCTCGCAAGCGATTTAGAAGATTTTCCCGGCTCCGCACGCCGGTTGTCCTGTTAGGTCAACTCTCTCACATTAGCGAAACCCCGACTTTTTTCTTTGACGTTCATATTTTCGCGAGACGCGAAGAATTGGGATACTTCTATGAAGAAACAAATGTTTCGTGAACGGGAGGGCATTCATAGAGAAGATGGCGCGGAGGGCGAGTTTTACAACGGCGCTTTTTACGTGCAAGCACTTCAACGCCTGCCTGTTGACAAGGCAATGCAGGTCGCCGGGAAAGTGGGGTCCTTCTTCTGGGCCGATGCGCCACACATATTGGTGTGGCTATGCCTTGGTTGCGCAACCGACGTCGGTCTCACCGACACGCCACGCGCGATAACGCAGAATTCACGGCGCCAAGCCTGAGAAGTAAGGACTCGCCTCCCCGCGCTCGGGAGCGTCCACTCTGTCGGGTTTTGCGGTAAAGTAAAATCCGATGAAGCCCAAGCGCCCTGAACGTATAGACAAGCTGTTGGTACAGCGCGGTCTGGCGGAATCCCGCACGAAGGCGCAGGCGATGATCATGGCCGGCGTGGTGCTGGTCAATGAACAGCGCGTGAATAAGCCCTCCGACTCAGTCTCTCCTGACGCTGAAATCCGTATCAAAGGCGGAGACGATCCGGCTTCACGTTACGTAGGCCGCGGCGGATTAAAACTTGAAGCGGCGTTGCGCGAGTTCAAAATCAAGGTCGAGGGTCTTTCCTGCCTGGACGTGGGCGCTTCAACCGGCGGCTTCACCGATTGTCTGTTGCAACACGGAGCGCGCAAGGTGATCGCAATCGATGTTGGTCACAACCAGATTGACTGGCGCCTGCGAAGCGACAAACGAGTCGATGTCAGAGAAGGAATAAATGCTCGATACCTCAACCCAGACGAGTTCCAAACAACATTCGACCTTGCGGTAATGGATGTCTCGTTCATATCAGCAACGAAAATTATGCCGGCGATTGTTCCTCTGCTTACAGAAATCGGCGCGCTTATAGTTTTAATTAAACCGCAGTTTGAAGTTGGTCGCGGCGAAGTCGGCAAGGGAGGCATCGTGCGCGATCCGCAAAAACATGCCCTGGTAATTGAACAAGTGAACAGCGCCGCTAAGCAACTGGGACTGCACGTGCGAAACGTGATCGAATCTCCCATTCGCGGCGCGGACGGCAATATGGAGTTTCTCGCGCTTTACGAGAAGGACAGGCTATTGCCCGCTGCGGCTCTCTAGTAATCCGTTGCTCATAAGTCGCGCTTGCAGTTACCATTGCCAGCGCTTTCTCCAATCATTCAAATCGTGACGGTGGTCTTCTGCGTCAAACGCGATGACAAGGTCCTCGATAAAACGTGTCGGCATAGTTCTCAAGCCACATCAACCCGACGCGTTGAAAACCATTTGCGAGCTTACAACCTGGCTCGCCGAGCGGGGAATTACTCTATTCGGTGGGCCGGAAATTGAACGCGGGCGAATCGAACAGCAAACAGGCTGCGCCGTCAAAGAGGTGAAACCCGACGAGTTGGCCGCGAGTGTCGATCTGATTCTCGTGCTTGGCGGCGACGGCACGATGATCGCCACAGCACGACTGATGGGTGACACGGAAGTGCCTGTGTTGGGCGTTAACTATGGCGGGTTGGGTTACCTCGCGGAGTTTCGTATTGAAGAATTGTACACCGCGCTGGAATCGATTCTCGCCGGCAACTATCGCGTCGATAAGCGCGTGATGCTCGCGGTCGAGCTGCTTCGAGGAGGGGAGAATGTGACACGCAATCGCGTGCTCAATGACGTCGTCATAAACAAATCCGCGCTGGCGCGCATCATCGAAATAGAAGCGTATCTCAATCAACAGTTTGTGAATTCGTTCCGTGCGGACGGCCTCATTGTTTCCACACCCACCGGATCCACTGCTTACAATCTTTCGGCCGGCGGTCCCGTGATATTCCCTTCGATGAACGCCGTCGTGATTACTCCTATCTGTCCATTCACGCTTTCAAATCGTCCTATCGTTGTGCCGGATGATGCCGTGATCGAATTGCGTCTGAAAACTGAGCTGGAAGACGTGGCATTAACGTTGGATGGGCAGGCTGGTTTTTCTTTGAACGTCGAGGATCGCGTAGTAATTCGCAAGAGCCGCACTACGTTTAATCTCGTTCAGCCCACGAACAGAAATTATTTTGAAGTGTTGCGCGACAAGCTGCGGTGGGGACGATAAAAAGTCTGAAGTGTCGGGTCCCCCGGCTTCAAATCTTTCATTACTGATCTGAAACTTGAAACCACAATTCTGCTCAGTCTCGTGGTGGGCGGAGTGCTTGGCTATGTTAGCCCCGACTGGGGAAATAAAGTCTATTTCCTCCGCGACATCTTTCTTAACCTCATTAAGTCGATTATTGCGCCGCTAATATTCGCAACTTTGGTTGTGGGAATTGCTGGCGGCGGCGACTTGAAAAAAGTAGGCCGCATGGGACTGAAGGCGCTGCTTTACTTTGAGATCGTCACCACGATTGCGCTCTTTATCGGTCTCGGTGTCGTCAACCTTACGAAGCCTGGTTACAGGGTCGCGCTCACGGCTGCACGCGATATCAGCCAGTTGCAACAAACTCACGCGCAAGGGTTTCGTGAGATGCTTGTGCATATCTTTCCTTCGAGCGTGCTCGATGCAATGGTGCGCGGCGACGGGCTTCAGATTGTCGCTTTCTCGGCGCTCTTTGCGGTTGCCGTTTCCGCGCTGGGCCAACGTGCGGCTCCAATCTTGCGGTTACGAGGCGCTCTCGCAGGTCATGTTCAAGTTTACTGGCTACGTGATGATGTTTGCTCCCATCGGTGTAGGTGCAGCGATGGCCCACACCATTGCGACAAATGGCCTGGGCGTGTTGGTGAATCTCGGCAAGCTGATCGGTTCGCTCTATCTCGCGCTTTTCTTGCTTGTCGTTTTCGTGTTTGGCACGGTGATGATTATTGCGCGCGTGCCGGTGAAGCAGTTTCTCAAAGCTGTGCGCGAGCCGTTCACCATTGCATTTGCGATCACCAGTAGCGAGTCAGCGCTGCCGAAAGCGATGGAAGTGATGGGAAAGGTTTGGCGTGCCGCGCCGTGTCGTGGGTTTTGTGATGCCGACGGGCTACAGCTTCAATCTTGACGGAACAACGCTCTATCTGGCCAGGGCCTCGGTTTTTGTCGCGCGGGCGGCCGAAGCTGCTACGGGGCAGCAGATGAGCTTTAGCCGGCAGTTAGTAATGATGCTTACGCTGATGGTTACTTCCAAAGGTGTGGCCGGCGCACCGCGCGCCGCGCGGGTCATTCTGCTGGCGACATTAAATAACTTTCTGCCGAATGGACTGGGCCCAGTCGGCGTCGCGGTCATCTTCGGTGTCGATGAGTTGATGGACATGGGGCGGACTTCCGTGAATGTTTTGGGAAACTGTCTCGCTACCGTAGTGGTGGCTCGGTGGGAAGGCGAGTTTGACGACAAACGGGCGCGCGTCTTCGGCACTCCGGAAGAAGCTCGCCTGGATCTGCGCGCGGGCGAAATCGCTTTCGCCGACGCGGTGGCCAAAGGCTAAACGAAAAAGGTCAGGACTAAATGGTTTTTCCTCTTTACGACGACAACAGTGATCGCACCCTGACCCCGTTCGTGAACTACGTCCTGATCGCGATAAATATCTTTGTTTTTGTTTTCCTGCAACAGCTGGGGACTAACGAAAAATTTACTTATGCCTTCTCGACGGTGCCGCTTGAGATAGTTAGCGGACGTGACATCAGGACGCCCGATCGAGTCGTGGAAGATCCGGTCGGGGGTCAGCGGCTTCTGGTTCCGGGTCTACAGCCGACGCCATTTTCCGTCTACCTGACTCTGATTTTTTCGATGTTCATGCATGGCGGCATCGCCCACATTGCCGGCAACATGCTTTTTCTTTGGATCTTTGGAGACAACGTCGAAGATCGCATGGGCCACTTTAGATATTTGATCTTTTACCTGGTTGCCGGTGTGCTCGCCTCATTGGCCCATGTAATTGCGACGGCGGCTCTGGCGACGGACCAGAGTAGTATGCTGATACCGAGTCTCGGAGCTTCGGGAGCGATCTCCGGCGTTCTTGGTGGTTATATCGTGCTCTATCCCCGCCGTCGCGTGACGGTAATCATGTTTCGCTTTCTTACGGACGTGCCCGCCTATGTGGCCATCGGAATCTGGTTCGCATTTCAGTTAATCAGCGGCCTTGGCATCTTGGGCGGCGGCTCACAGCAAGGTGGCGTCGCCTACGCAGCGCACGTGGGCGGGTTCGTTGCCGGACTTGTACTCGTCAAGTTCTTCACCATTGGTCGCGGAAGCCAATCCAGCGACTGGTCTGGGAGAACTTAAATCAGACGGACCGGCGGTAACTAAACCGCTAAGATCGCCAGGACTGCGAAAAGCACCGCAAAGGAAAACTCTTTGCGAATCTTTGCGATATCTTTGCGCACTTTGCGGTTTAGTCTTCGTGCACTCTTCAATCCCGGACAGTATCGTCTAGATTCTACGAATACTTTGCCACCGAATTGCGGCGATTCGCAGGCTCAGTTAAGATCACTTTTCGATTCTTTAAGGAGCAATCAATGGCAATTGGGGAAGACAAACTCGCTCCAGTAAATCAGCAAGGTCTTGATGTGCGCTCGACGCCGCGCGAGGAAATGGGTTTATTTCCGCTTGATACTTTTGCTTACGAGTTTCCCGGACGCGAAGTCAAAATAGATTTCGAAATCACGGAATTCACGGCCATCTGTCCTTTTTCCGACTTTCCAGACTTCGCCACCATACGTTTGCAGTATGTTCCCAACGAGCGTTGCGTGGAGTTGAAGAGTTTGAAGCTTTACATCAACTCATTCCGGAACGTGAAAATCTTTCATGAACACGTGATCAATGTGATCCTCGAGGACTTTGTGCGCGCCGGCGATCCGTTGAGCGTAGAGATCGAAGGCGACTTTCACGTGCGCGGAAACATCAAGACTGTGGTGCGGGCGAGCTACAAAAGACAGTAGGCAGTAGGCAGTAGGCAGCGGAACAGAAGCCTGACAGTGAGGAAAGGACTGTTCCTTACCGTTAACGGATAAGAACTAACCGGTTATTACTTTAACTGACCACGGACCACTAACCACTGACACGCTGCGAATGACCTTCACAACCATTTTTCTAATCGCCGGCATAATTCTGCTGGCAATTTTTTTTCTGATAGCGAAGCTGGCGATCCGCTGGGCCATCAGGCTAACAATCGTCGGCGCCATTCTTATCGCCGTACTGGGTGTTGCCGCGTTTTGGTGGTGGAGTAGTAGTCTTACACCCAGGCCGGCACCTAAGCAGGAGCGCACCGCGCCGCGCCGAAGAGCATCGCCAGCGGTGAATTGAGCGATCATGGGGAAAATCGATACCGACGATGCTGCAAATTCCTTTGATACTGAAATAGATTCGGGCAAACATGAACGAATTTCCGGACTATGGGGACGATACCGGCGCCTGCCGCGTAATGTTGTCGCCATCAGCCTTGTCAGCCTCCTTAATGACGCTTCCAGCGAAATCATCTATCCGCTTCTGCCGGTTTTTCTCTCGTTGACTTTAGGCGCCTCGCCTGGAGTTGTCGGCCGAATCGAAGGGACTGCGGAGTCAATCTCGAGTTTGCTGAAACTGTTTGCCGGTTATTTCAGCGACCGGCACGGCAAGCGAAAGGGCTTCGTCGTATTCGGTTATGCGCTGGCCAGTTTCGCGCGGCCCTTGCTTGCTTTTGCAACCAGTCCGTATCAGGTGTTGGCAATACGGCTAACAGATCGCGTGGGCAAAGGCATTCGCAGTGCGCCGCGCGACGCGATGATTGCGGACACAGTCGCGATTGAAGAGCGCGGGTTAGCGTTTGGGTTTCACCGGGCGATGGACCACACGGGCGCTGTTCTGGGCCCGCTGATTGGATACCTGCTGGTGTTGCTCTTTGCCGCCGATCGCAACGCGCCTACCGCCGGCGACTTCACTAAGATTTTTCTACTGGCCTCAATTCCCGCATTCGCAGCCGTGTTCGTCGTTACTTTCTTTGTACGAGAAGCTCAAAAAAAACAGACTGCCCGTAATGCGATCGTCACGACGCCAGTGCGCCTTTCGTTGCAGGGCTTCGACAGAAACTATAAACGGTTCCTGGTGATCGTCGCGCTTTTCACGCTATCGAATTCTTCTGACGCTTTTCTGTTATTGCGGGCACAGTCGACGGGAGTTTCCGTTCGTTCGATTCCGTTGCTCTGGGCAATGCTGCACGTCAGCAAAGTTGTCAGCTCACTTTTCGGTGGGCATCTGTCAGACATTCTCGGCCGCCGCCGCTTGATAGTTTCAGGTTGGTTGCTCTACGCCGCTGTTTATGCCGGCTTCGCGTTCGTTTCAAATCAAGGCTCCGTATGGATACTGTTCCTGATCTACGGAATCTATTTTGGGTTAGCGGAGGGCGCTGAAAAAGCATTGGTTGCGGACCTTGTGAAGCCCGAACAACGCGGCACTGCCTACGGGTTGTATAATCTTGCCTTCGGCATCACGGTGCTTCCGGCATCACTATTGATGGGCGAGCTATGGGATTGGCGGGGCCCGCAGACTGCTTTCCTGGTAAGCGCGATATTGGGAGGATCAGCAGCCTTATTGCTCATGATGTTCGTTAAGACGCGAGGGTACGGTCAGGCGGTTCAAAGCTGAGAGTGGACAACCTTCGTCCAGCAGGGGGGGCCGCCGCACGACTTCGCGCGGTCGTTTAGAGGCGGGACTTGTCCCGCCTTTCGCCGCGGCACAAGTGCCGCGACTAAACGAGATTTACTTAAGGAGATCTTAGGCGTTTGCTGGGATTGGAGAACGAAGGGTTGTTTAGTTGAAGGCTAAATACGAAACTGAATTAGCAAAACGCGATTCAGTCCCGTAGGGACGAAATGTTTATAGCAACCGACATCGTTTTATTCTCAATTCATCTAAGTAAATGCCGCATGCTATAAACATCGCGCTCCTACGGAGCGCCTCTTGGTGGTCAGAGCAGATTAATGAACACTCAGTATCAGGTAATTAAAACCGAGGAGGCGCTGCGCAAAGCAGTCGCATCCCTGTCCGCACAGCAGGCGATTGGACTCGATACTGAAACTACCGAGCTTGATCCTTACCTCGGCCGCTTGCGTCTCATTCAGCTTGCCACGCCCGCCGGCGTACACATCGTTGACCTTAACGCTTTTGGGAATGGCAGCAACGGCGATCTTCGGAAGACCGACGCTCTCGCGCCCCTGCGCGATTTGTTGTCTGCGCCTCGTCCTATCAAGATCGCGCACAACGCAAAGTTTGACGCGAAGTTTATCAAGCACCAGCTAGGTGCCGACCTCGGCGGCATTTTCGACACGCTGCTGGCTAGCCAACTAATTGGCGCGGGCGACATTGAAGAACGTCACGGATTGGAAACTGTGGCCTCACGCTATCTGAACGAGGAAGTCGATAAAACCGAACGGCTCAGTAATTGGAACTTCGAGTTGTCAGAAGCACAACTTGAATACGCCGCTCGCGACGCGGCGGTGTTGCTGCCACTGCGCGAAAAATTAATTGAACGAATTCGGGCCGACTCGCTTATTGGCTGTGCGCAGCTCGAGTTCGAATGCGTGATGACTGTCGCCGATATGGAGTTGACCGGCTTCTACATGCATAAAGACCGCTGGCTTGAGCAGTTGGCGATAGTTGAGAAGAGAAGAGCGGTGCTTGCCGATCAGTTGCAAGATGTCCTGGCGGTTGAGTCGTCGCAGGGGACGCTTTTCGGTGGTCCGCAACGCGACGAGATCAACCTCGATTCACATCAGCAACTAACCCAGGCGCTGGAACGCCTTGGTATTCCGGTGCCCGACTCAACTCGCAACTGGAAGCTGCAACCCCTGGCGGCGGAGTATCCGGTTATAGCGACGCTGCTTGAATATCGCACCGTACAAAAAGCGCTGACCAGTTACGGGCAGAACATGATTGATCTGATCAATCCCACGACCAGCAGACTGCATGCGGACTTCCGGCAAATCGGTGCGCCGACCGGAAGATTTTCGTGTACCAACCCAAACATTCAACAGGTGCCACACGCAATCGAATACCGGCGCTGCTTCTCCGGATACCCCGAGGGTAGAAAGCTGGTGATTGCCGATTATTCACAGATCGAGCTGCGCATTCTGGCTGAGTTCTCCGGTGATCGAGGCTTTATAAACGCTTTCAACTCCGGCGCGGATCTTCATCGCGTTACGGCCGCCGAAGTCTTCAACATTTCATTGGAGCAAGTAACGAAAGAGCAACGCGATTTTGCCAAGCGGTTGAACTTCGGAGTGGTCTACGGCATTGGCGCGCAACGCTTCTCGATGATGACGGGCTCAAGTCTCGCGGAGGCGGAGAATATCTTGCGCAAGTATTTTGCCACCTATCGCCAGCTTGATACTTATTTACAGGAGGCGGCAAATCGCGCCGTGCGTGAGCGTCAGGCAAGAACCGGATCAGGCCGCCTCGTTCGTTTTCGCTATGACGAACAAGACCGTCAGCAGATTTCGATGACTAAACGCAACGGGAAGAACACGCCGATCCAGGGCACGAGCGCAGATATACTCAAGCGCGCTTTGCGGCTTCTCAAAGACGAACTGCGCGATACGAACGCGCAGATCGTCAATATCATTCACGACGAAATCGTGGTTGAAGCAGACGCAGACGAGGCTGAAGAGGTGGCGCGAAAAGTTGAACGCGCGATGTGCGCTGCAGGCGAAGAATACGTGAAGACGGTGCCTGTGAAGGTGGAGACCGAAATCGCGGACGAGTGGGTTAAGTAATCTCAAACATACCGCCAACGCGCAAGGACTAAAAAAGTACCGCCTGGTAAGAGCGGGGGTAAACCCACCTTCCCAACCATGAGTTTACTGTCATCGCTTAATCAGCTTCTTGCTTGAGAGCCTTTCAGATCAGCAGTCCGACGCAACTTTGATCTTATGGTCAGGAAGGTGGATTTACCCCCGCTCTTGGTTAACCGCGCGCTTGCGCCACAAGAAGTAAACAGGAATTCCTGTTAAGACGAGCAAGTATCCAATGCCCGAGGTTGAAGGCGCCAGATAGGCCAGGTCCAAAACTATTAGCAGCGCCAGCACAATATAGATCAAAGGGACCAGGGGATAACCAGGCGTTCGATATGGCCTGGCGATCTGCGGAGCCTTTCGCCGCATCACAATTACCGCTCCAACCATCAGCGCATAAAAAATCAAATCAGCGGAAATGATGTACTCGAGCAGTTGCGTGTAGACATTGCCATAGGTGACCGCGCCGGTCTGCGGATTTGTTGTAACCGTCCTCGGTAAAGTGAGAAACGCGGCCCAGATTCCCTGAATAACCAGCGCAACTGCGGGCACGTGAAGGCGATTCAACAAACCGACCCGCTTGAAGAACAGGTTGTCGCGGGCCATCGCGTAATAGACACGCGCGCCAGCCAGAATCAGACCGTTGTTACAACCAAACGTCGATATCATGATTGCCACAGCCATTATCAATGTCCCGCGGGGACCAAATATCGCTTGCATCGTTGCCGTGGCCACGCGATTTTGTGGCGCGTTTTGAATGCCGGCCAAAGGTAGCGTCACGATGTAGGCGAGGTTTGCGAGTAAGTAGAGAACGACGACGAGTGAGCAGCCAATAAGCAACGCGCGCGGCAGATTCCGGCCGGGTTCGCGTACTTCGCCTCCAGTAAACGTCACGTTATTCCATGCAGATTGCGCAAACAATGGACCAACCATCGCCCGGCCCAGTAACATCACCAAAGCCAAACGCAACAGCCCGCTGCTGTTGGCCTCGAAGCCAAGTTGAGAAGCGGCGGGCTTCCAACCATTCGCGAGGGGGTTCCACCAATCGGATGTATAAGCCGCGCTGTTGTGGTTCCAGCCGAGAGTTAAACCGACAATAATCAAACCGAGTAGCGCGGCGGTTTTTGTGAACGTGAATGTGTTTTGAATGCGCTTGCCGGTTTTCAGGCCGCGGGTGTTTGTCAAAGTCAGAAAGAGGATCATCACAACTGCGAGAAGTTGTTGCGTGGAAAGGCTGATCGCGTAACCGCCGAAGCCACGAGGCGCGATGAGGTAGCGATCGGCTGAGACACTGTCTGTCAGCACGCCTGTGAAATTAGCGAAGGCGACGGCAACGGCCGCAATCGTTCCCGTCTGAATAATCAGAAATAACGACCAGCCAAAAAGGAAACCGATGGATGGCCCGTAGGCTTCACGCAGAAAGACGTATTGCCCTCCGGCGCGCGGCCACATCGCTGCCAGCTCGGCGCAACAGAGCGCGCCCGTAATAGTGAGTACGCCACCAAGCGCCCACGCCACCAATAACCACCCGGGCGATCCCACCAGCCGCGAAGATTCAGCCGACGTGATAAAAATTCCCGAGCCGATCATTGAACCAACGACGATCATGCTCGCGTCCATGAGGCCCAGACCGCGCACAAGTTTCGGAGAAGAGTTATCAGCGTCGCTCATGGTTTTGGGAGGATATAGTCGAGTAGTGGTTTAGTGTCAAGAAAAGTTTTGGGGACGAGCCGAAGCGCCGCAGGCGCGAAATCTAATAGCCAGGGGCGAAGCACGCAAACTAACAGTTTGCGTTACGAGAAGCTTGCTTGACACTCTGCGCAACGGTCAAATAGGCTTGCTCGGATTGAATCGTCGGAAAGTTTTCGTATTGTTTGAGTCTCAGCATTGTAGCCTCCTGATATGTTTAGAAAATCACCTTTCATCATTTTCTGCCTGCTGTTACTTCAAATTTCTGGAGCAGCCCAACAACCTGCGGCGAAAGTTGCTTATGAAACTCTGCTTGAGAGAGTAATGAAACAGGATCCGACGGTTGACTTCAAGGAGTTGCGTCTGGCTTACACCGAAACGAAGCAATACAGCCCGTACGGCGGCGACAGTGAAACCAGAAAAGCGATGTTTGTCGCATTGAATGCCGAACAATACGACAAGACCCTGGAGTTGAGCGAGAAGATACTCGCGTCAAATTATCTGGATATTAATGCCCACTTTGGCGTCTTCGCAGCCAATAGAAAACTTGGACACGCGGAAAAAGCCAACTATCACAAGTATGTTTTTCAAAGCATGCGGAAGTCCATTAGCGATTCCGGCGATGGGAAAACTATGGAGGCGGCTTTCGTCGTGATCTCAACCGATGAAGAATATGCTTTATTCAACTTTATGGGACTGCGCCCAACGGGTCAGTCGCTGATTGAAAGCGAAGGTCATCACTACGACAAAATGACGGCGCTGGATCCCAGGACGGACCAGACCAACACCTTCTACTTCAATATCGACAAACCCTTCAACTGGCTTGGCAATAGCCTCAAGCACTGAGTTGCCGTAAAGAGCCGACGGGCCAATGCAGCGCTAGCCGTAGGCGGGAATTTTTAGAGGAAAAGGGAATACATGGTGAAGGAACAAATAATTGCTCTGATCAAAGACAAGCGGGCGCATGTCGGAGTTGTGGGCCTGGGCTATGTCGGGTTGCCATTGCTGGCCGAATTTGCGCGTAGCGGCTTCGAGGCAACAGGCTTTGAAGTCGACGCAAATAAAGCGACCCAGATTAACTCCGGCAAGTCATACATAGGCGATATAACGTCTTCGCTCGTTGAAGAACTGGTCGATAGCAAGCTGCTGCGCGCCACGACGAACTTCGATGATTTGCAAGAATGCGATGCCGTCATCATTTGCGTGCCGACTCCGCTCAGAAAGACGAAGGAGCCGGACGTGTCATACATCCTGGCGGCGGCCGAAGAAATTACGAAGCGTTTGCATCGCGGACAGTTAATCATTCTCGAGTCGACCACTTATCCCGGCACTACAGACGAAGTTTTACTGCCGATGTTTGAGAACACCGGGCTCAAGCTTGACACGGATTTTCTGCTTGCCTTTTCACCTGAAAGAGTCGATCCGGGTAATCCGGAATTTCAAACGCACAACATTCCCAAAGTGGTCGGCGGCGTCACGCCAGACTCAACCGAAGCGGCAGCTTATCTCTATTCGCAGATTGTTAAAGACGTTCACGCAGTCAGCTCGGCTCGTGTTGCGGAAACGGCGAAGCTTCTGGAGAACACGTTTCGCGCGGTAAACATCGGTATGGCAAACGAAATGGCGCGCCTTTGCTATGCGCTGAACATCGATACCTGGGAAGTGATTCGCGCCGCGGCCACGAAGCCGTTTGGTTTCATGCCCTTCTACCCGGGACCGGGAATCGGCGGTCATTGCATTCCGCTCGACCCACATTACTTGTCATGGAAGGCGCGTCAACATGGATTTGATTCCCGCTTCATCGGTTTGGCCGAAGAGGTCAATTCGCACATGCCCGATCACGTGGTGCAGTTGGTTGCGGACGGATTGAATGACGAGAGCAAAGCGATGAAGGGTTCGCGCATTCTGCTGCTCGGCGTGGCTTATAAGAAAGACATTGACGACGTGCGCGAAAGCCCCGCCTTATCGATCATCGATCGTTTAAGGGCGAAGGGCGCCGACGTGCGCTACCACGATCCGTTTGTGAAAGAAGTGCACTTCGACGACGCACACACTGAGGGCGGAGGCGAGCCGCTGGGCTCCGTGCCGTTAACTGACGAAGAGTTGCGCGCCAGCGACTGTGTGGTGATCGTCACCAACCACAGCGCGACTGACTACCAGCGGGTTTGCCGGCTTAGTTCACTGATTGTTGATACCCGGAACGCGCTCAATGGCGACGTTCGCCGCGACAGCAGCGCGCGGATAATCAGGCTGTAAAACTTGAAACATGCCCAAAGTAATCAATGTTGTTGGCGCGCGGCCTAACTTTATGAAGGTTGCGCCCATTGTAGACGCAATGAAGCGGCGCGAACGCGAGTTTACGCCGCTTGTTGTTCATACAGGGCAGCATTACGACGCGGGCATGTCTGCCGCGTTCCTCGACGATTTGGATTTGCCGCCACCCGATGTTTTTCTCGAGGTTGGTTCGGCTTCTCATGCAGCCCAGACAGCTGCCGTCATGGAACGCTTCGAGCCCGTTGTGATTAAAGAAAAGCCTGACTGGGTGGTAGTTGTTGGCGATGTAAACTCGACGTTGGCATGCGCGCTCGTTTGTGCGAAGCTCGGCGTAAGGGTCGCACACGTAGAGGCGGGACTGCGCAGTCGTGATCGCACGATGCCGGAAGAAATTAATCGTGTCTTAACCGATCAAATCTCCGATCTGCTTTTTACGCCTTCCGCGGATGCGGATGAGAACCTGCTGGCCGAGGGAATCGCGGCCGAACGCATACGGCTTGTTGGTAACGTAATGATTGATTCGCTCTACAAACATCTTGAGCGAGCCAGGACGTCGGCGATAAAAGAACAGCTCGGTCTCGCGGACAAAAGTTATGGAGTCTTAACTTTGCATCGTCCTGCTAATGTTGATGAGCCCGAGACTTTCGGGCGAATTCTTCAGGCGCTCGAAAAAATCTGTGAACAACTGCCAGTCGTTTTCCCGGTGCATCCGCGCACGAGGAAAACAATCGCTGAGCTCGGATTAGGTACGCGAGTCGGGCGCATAAACGGGTTGCGCCTGATCGAGCCGCTTGGCTATCTGGATTTTCTTAGTCTTTATAGCGGCGCGCGCCTGGTGTTAACGGACTCGGGTGGCATTCAGGAAGAGACGACCGTACTGGATATCCCTTGTCTGACTTTGCGCGAGAACACCGAACGCCCGATCACCGTTAAGTCGGGAACAAATACGATTGTTGGCACCAATCCCGAGAAGATCACAGCCGCAGCCTTCGCCGCTCTCAACGGAACTGCAAAACGAGCGGGCAACATTCCACCTCTCTGGGACGGGCATGCGGCCGAGCGTATTGTCGATGCGTTGCTGTTAGCGTGAGTCCGTTTCTGTAAGAGCAAACTCTTAAATTCGAAGAACTCCCCAGGCGACCGGCGCCAACGTCAACGATTCGCTTCACGAGATAGCCAGGAACCAGCGCGAGTCGAACGACAATTTTGCCGGCGGTTGAAGATACTTCCCGCAAGAAAAGCTTGAAGGACAGTGATAGATTGCTTTGCAGCGTTTTCTTTAGACGGAGCAACGGAGTTGTTAGTCTGGCTTTATAGGGCTTGTCTCGACGTCCGCCGTCTCGGTGGTCCAATTCAGCAGGGGGCGCACAACGCCCGGCATTGGTCCTACATAGTCTCCACGTGCAGAATTGCCCGAGGGGCTATCGACAACCTGGAAAGCGATCGCATTATTTTCATGAGCGTGCAGCACCGTTGAGGGAAAGTGCGACATGATGGACACGTGTCCGAGCAAACTGCCTTCAGCGAGCAAGTTGCCGGGAACCCAGACTGTGCTTTTGTAAGACGCGCGCGGGCGCGCCTGGCGACGCCAGTCGGCGTTCGTGTCGTGCGTGCTGAAAAGCTCGGTACCCTCCTCATTGTAAAACTCTATTACCGGCACCAGCGCATGGCCCTCCTCCAACACATCATAAGTGAGTTCTATGCCGAAGCGTTTGCGGATATCTACGACTGAGATTGTATTGCCATCTTCAGCACGAACGCGCACGCGCCTCAGGCGCACGACCTCATCGCCAGGCGCATCACTGGGATTTGCCCACTCGCGCAGCGCGCCAGTTTTCCAACTCGAACTGAGGTAACGGTTGACTACGTCATGAGGCTCGCCGTCGCCGGTGATTTTGCCGTTTTCAAGCAACACAACGCGCTTGCACAATCGAGTTATGGCCGCCATATCGTGCGAAACAAAAAGAATTGTTCGGCCTTGTTGGCGTATATCGTGCATCTTGTCGAGACATTTCTGTTGAAACGCAGCATCACCTACGGCGAGCACCTCATCCATCATTAGAATCTCCGGCTCGAGGTGCGCGGCAACAGAAAATGCCAGGCGAACGTACATGCCAGAGGAATACCACTTGACTGAAGTTTCAATGAACTTCTCGAGTTCCGAGAACGCCACGATCTCGTCAAACTTCCGCTCGATCTCTGCGCGGCGCATTCCCAGGATGGCACCACTCAGAAAGATGTTCTCACGTCCCGTAAGGTCAGGGTGAAATCCGGTCCCTACTTCCAGCAGGCTGCCGATGCGTCCGAATAGTTCAACCTGCCCCATCGTGGGTTTAGTCACGCGCGAAAGAATTTTCAGGAGCGTTGATTTGCCCGCGCCGTTGTGGCCGATTATGCCGACTAACTCGCCGTGTCCGATTTGCAGATTGATGTCGCTGAGCGCCCACAGCGTTTGATAACCATTGCCACGCTTGCCCAGTTTTCTGAATGGCGCCGTCACCACACCGCCGATCATTTCGCGGAAGGTCATATAACCGGGGTGCAATCCGCCAATGCGGTAACGCTTGCTGACACTTTCGATTTTGATCGCGGGTTTCATTACTGCGTACTCAAACTACATCGGCGAACGTGTCTTCAAAGCGCCGGAAGACATACATGGAACAAACGAGTAGCGCCAGAGTGATGGCGGTTGATATGGACAGCTGCAGCCAGTCGAAACCGCGGCCCGTGAGTGACGCTCGGAAACCTTCAATGATGCCGGCGACAGGATTCACCATCAGTAACCATTTCCACCGTTCCGGCACGATACTGGTCGGATAGATCACTGGGGACGCAAACATCCATAGTTGAATGATGAAGGGAAGCACATGACGCAGGTCGCGATACTTTACGGTGAGGGCAGCCGACAGCAGTCCAACTCCCAGCGCCAGCAGCGTCATCATCAGGACGAAAAGCGGGAGCAGCAGGATATGCAACGTCAATGCCACACCGTAGTAGAGAAACAGTGCTATCAGCAGCAGGAAGGCCACACTGAGATCCAGCAGACCCGCGCCCACCGAAGCCGCCGGGACGAACATGCGGGGGAAATATACCTTCGTGATCAGATTAGCGTTGCTTACCAGGCTGTTGGTGCTGTTAGTAACGGCATTGGCAAAAAAGAGCCAGAGCAGGAGACCCGAAAGAGCGAAGAGCGGATAAGGCAGCGATCCCTTCTCAAGGCGCACGAAGCGGTTGAAGACGACTGTGAAAATGAGCATCGTCAACAAAGGCTGGATGATGACCCACGCCAGTCCCATTAGCGTCTGTTTGTATCTAACTTTAATATCTCGGAGTGTTAGGAAGTAGAGCAGTTCGCGCCCAGCCCATAATTCACCGATATTAAGCTGCACGCCCGCTTCCTCTGACTTGATAAGGTGGTGCCTTTCAGGTACAGGCTCATGGGCTTCTATCATCTTTGGCAT
>DIYZ01000173.1:21203-26802 GCA_002427845.1 Chloracidobacterium sp. UBA6041
GTGTGTAAATCCATTCAGGATGGTTCTTCAAGAGGCTTTACCACGCAAGACGCATCGGTTCAAGTACAATCGAAACCATGTCGTCGTTTACATCCGTCTAATTAGTTTGCCAGTCTAAAGACCACGAAACAGGGTCGTCAAGGACTCACATGGAAAAGGGCAATCGTTGAGCACGCGCTCGATCACGCGCACCGACTGATCACGTGATCCGTCGTCAATGACGACCAGTTGAAGCGGAGCGAGTGTTTGCCGGAAGATTGAGCGCAGAGATTCTCTATAAACCGCCCGTGATTGTAGGAGGGAACGACGACAGAGACATCAGCCGGACCTGCTGCGGATACGTTTCGGTTTAATGAGGGTGTTGGCTGCAAGAGGTATCGCCGAGTAAAGAGACTTAAAACGCAAATATTATCGTAAGTTATTTCTTCTGCTCAGGATTAGTCTCCTCATCTGCTCTACTGGTTGTTGTGTGCCCGCCCAGAGTTTTTCGCCCGTCCATTGAATCATCACTGCCGCTAAAACAAAAAGTGGGTAGTGAATAACCATAACGGTCGCGCCCGTCGCGGAGCGCAGGCGAGGGAGTGGGCCGTGCAGGAGTTCAGTATTGAAACCTATTTGGCGAATCTCACCCGACTGTACGCCACTCTTCAACCTGTGGCATGATCTTTTGTTCCCGGGCTCAATCCAATGCTTCAACCTCTTGGCAATAAGGAATCAAACCGAGTGCGCGTATTGGTGGGGATGCCGACTAAGGAGGCGCGGGGCGGAATTAACGCCTGCGAGATGCCTTTTATCGAAGCGCTAAAAAGATACGGGATTGAAGTCAGCGAAGAAATCTATTCCTACGACGATAAGCCAGCCCATCCAGCCCAGAGAGTCGCGCGAGTGTTGCGTACGGCGCGCCGCTTGCGCCGGCGAATCAGGGCCGAGCGCTTCGACATCATTCATCTCAACACCTCGTTTGATTTGAAAGCCATCTTGCGCGACGTCACCGTCGTTTTTCTCTTAGGCGGCGGTCAGGCCAGGATCTTTCTCAAATTTCACGGTTCAGACGCGCATCTGCTGCAAAAAAGACATTCGTTGTTGGGGCTCGTTATTCACAGAATGCTGGCGCGCGTTGATGGAGTTGGCATTTTATCGTCAGAAGAGCGAGACCGCTTCGTTCGCGCGCGCGTCACACAAACTAAACTATTTATTGTAAAAAACGCAGTCGAGGAGTCGCGCGTCGAGCGGGATCCCGAGTTCGCGAAGCGGTGGAAGATAGATGCCGAGTTTCCTGCGTTGCTTTTTATTTCACGCTTCATTCCCGCCAAGGGGCTGATTGACGTGATCCGGGCGTGCCGCATCGTTCGCGACAGCGGGCATCAGTTCACCCTGCTGTGCGTCGGAGACGGACCGGCTCGGCGTGAGGCGGAAGAGGAGGTGTCCAGAGCGGAGTTACAATCAAACGTCCGTTTCCTCGGTTTTTTAGATGAAAAGCAGGCAAATGAGTTTTACGCGAATAGCTCGATGCTGGTGTTCCCGACATATCATGGCGAAGGCTTCTCGATGGCGATCTTTCAGTCCGTCGCTGCCGGTTTGCCGATTATTACGACGCGAATTCGGGCCGCCGCAGACTATCTTAATGAACCGGCGAACTGCCTCTGGGTTGCGCCGAGAAGTCCCGCGATGCTCGCCGAAAAGATCACATACCTTCTAAATGACACGAAACTACGCGAAGCGATGGGACAAAACAACCGGCGATTAGCGGCGGAATTCGCTCCTGAAGTGGTAGTGTCTGAGTACATCGCCATCTACAATCAACTCATCGAACGCAGCAGCCAACGGCGAGCAGAAGAGTAGGTGCGTTGGTCAACGCTCTGGCACGGGCGTTATCCACGGTTTAATATAGGACCATGTATCCCGTCGCCATCGTTGGACAATCACGCAACAGTTACGCTCAGCGCGCGCCTTTTCATCCCCCCAGGATTTTCCCTGAAACTCCTTTCGCAATGAACGTGGATGAAACGAATGAGGCTTACATTTCCGTTAGAGAACTCTTCCTGTTACTTAAATACGATGAGCCAAATGTCGGCACAGCCGCCTGGAATCCTCTGGGATGGCTTATCAAACCTGGCGAAACCATTTTCCTCAAGCCGAACATGATTGCGGAGAAGCACTATTACAAAGAGGATTGGGAGTATGTCATCACTCATGGCTCAGTGATTCGCTCCGTCATTGATTACGTCTTTATTGCCCTCAAAGGCGAGGGAAGAATTATCATCGGCGACTCGCCGTCCACGGAAGCCGAATTTGATGAGATCGTAAGGCGGATGGGACTTAAAGAGATTCAGTCCTTTTTTCGCAAAGAGAAAAACTTCGCGATTGAGATCATCGACCTGCGCGATGAACATTGGATCGAAAAGGATCGCGTTGTCCTTGAGGTTGTGAAACTACCCGGCGACCCCCGTGGCAAGTTGAGTGTTGACCTGGCTGGCCACAGCATGTTCGTGGAACTCGACGGGCAAAGCAAACAGTATTACGGAGCATTCTATGACACGAAAGAAACGAATCAACACCATCGCGATGGAAGACACGAATACTCAGTTTCAAAATCGCCTATTGTTGCGGATGTTTTTATCAGCCTACCTAAATTGAAGACACACAAGAAATGCGGCCTAACGGTCAATCTGAAAGGCCTGGTCGGCATCAGCGCCCTTAAGAACTGGCTGCCGCATTACACCTTCGGCGCACCAGCGACGGGTGGCGACCAGTTTGAACGAGCAAGCGCAAAAGGCGCTCTGGAAAACGCGGTCGTGCGACGCACAAAACAGGTGCTCCTGAGAAAGAATCCCGTGGCCCAGATAGTGGCCAGAAAGACAAAGCATCTGGCTTACAAAGTTTTCGGGGAGACCGAGCACGTCGTTCGTTCGGGTAATTGGTACGGGAATAACACCGTCTGGCGTATGGCGCTCGATCTTAATCGAATCTTACTTTACGCGGACGCAGATGGCTCGATGCGTGCGACTGGTAACACAAAAAGATATTTCTCGATTGTCGATGGGATTGTCGCCATGGAAGGCAATGGTCCGGTCGCGGGCGTGCCAAAAGCTACAGGCGTCGTCCTGGCTGGCGCCAATCCGGTGGCTGTTGACGCTGTCTGCGCGCGTTTAATGGGCTTCGATTACCATAAGTTGGCGATTATTGCGCGAGCGTTTGAGTCGCACCGATTCCCGCTCATTGACGCCGGGATCGAATCCATCATGCCTGTCAGCAAGAATGCTGCCTGGAACCGATCGCTCGTTGAATGGAAGCTTTCGGATACTTTCCGCTTTGAACCGCACTTCGGCTGGAAGGGCAAGGTAGAAGCTGAAAGTTAGGATGAAATACGGCCCCAGACAAATTCGCTCGTTGTATTACGCGCTTCCCCTTCCCGCGAAAAACCTCATGGCTTCGGCCTACGGTGCGCGCGAACGCCGCGCTCGTTACGGGGCTACTTTTCGTGAAAGCCTCCGCTTCCTGCGGGAATCTCAGTACTGGCCCAATGAAAGGCTGAGTGAGTATCAGACGGAACGCCTGCCACAGTTCTTGCAGTATGTCATTGAGCGGACGCCATACTATCGGTCTCATGATGATTATTTGGATTTGCTTAATGCGGATGCTTCGCTTGAGAAATTTCCGATTATTAACAAGAGCGATTTGCGAAGCCAGACTACAAGCTTTTATCACGATGATTATCGATCGGTCCGATGTCGCTGGGCACACACCAGCGGTACTACAGGTTCGGCAATCGTATTTCCAGTAAGCCTGGACCATTTTCAACGTGAGTACGCGTTCCGCGCTCTGGCTTACGAATGGGGTGGGATAAGTCTTAACGGTGGCGACAAGGTGGCCATTTGCGCGGGACATCCAGTGGCACATCCCGACAGACAACGCCCGCCCTTTTGGGTCTACGATTGGACAAATAGATGGCTCTATTTATCTTCTTCAAATTTGGCCAAGCGGAACCTTTACGACTACGTCAGCGAACTCGAAAAATTTCAGCCTGCGATGCTGGCAGGCTACCCTTCGTCCTTGTACCTGCTCGCTTTAGGTTTTGAGAAGTTTGGAGGCAGACTCAATTTGAAGTCAATCTCAACTTCATCGGAGACTCTTCTGCCCTGGCAACGTGCGAAAATTGAAAATGCCTTCGGTGTGAAAGTGTTCGACTACTACGGACAAGCGGAAAACTGTGCCCACATCGTTGAGTGTGAAGCAGGCGAGCGTCACGCGAAACTGGAATACAGCGTGATTGAAGTTTTAGACAACGATAATAATCCTTGTGGGGCAGGTGAAGCGGGCCGTCTCGTTTGCACAGGCTTCAGCAACAATGCCTTTCCCTTAATTCGTTACGATGTGGGTGATGTAGTAACGGTCTCAAGGAATCAAGTCGCGAAATGCGGACGCGGCGGTTTGTTGATAGAAAACATTATGGGCCGCATCGAAGACTATGTTGCTACACCAGAAGGTCGATTGGTAGGGCGTCTCGATCATCTGTTCAAGGACTGCGTCAACGTCGTGGAGGCGCAGCTTTATCAGGAGAATGCTAATGAACTTATTTGTAGAATTGTTAAGACCGCGCACTATACGATAGAAGATGAGCAGGCAATTCTCGAGGAAGCGCGGCTACGATTGGGTTCGGCAATCAACATACGGTTTGAATATCTTGACGAAATCCCGCGAACGGGGAACGGGAAGTTTCGGTTTGTTGTTTCCGGGATAAACCAATCGAAGATCCTCGATGATTTCGCGGATTAAAGGTAAACCAGGCGAAGCCGAGAATTTATTACTCTGAACGAGAGTTGTTACGGTAGCGGACGCAGAGTTTTCAGCCGACTGAATCCTAAACCTGGGCCGGTGCAAATTCCGGGATAACTCAACTGGTGCAGGCGCTGCAAATTCCTAGTCTTTCAGCACACTCCGGGATAGTAATTGACATTGTTCCTGCGCCGGTCTTACTCTGAATGTACCTGGCCGCTCCGCCGGGTATCTCGGAAAAAACCTTTCCGTCCGAGAAACTTCCCAAGTCCGCAAGATGTCTCAGGAAAAAATTTCGTTACCCGAATCAAATAGTATCCCGTCGCAATCTGAAAGCGGCAGGCGGACGCGAGTCTTGCTCGCGGAAGACGACCGCGCGCTCCGGCGCTTTCTGGAAGTTGTGCTGGAGCGGGCGGGCTACAGGGTGATCCCGGCGGCTGATGGCCTCGAAGCGATGAAACTTGCGCTGTCAACTCCCATAGACGTTGTGGTAACCGACGCAATGATGCCGAATCTTAGCGGCCATGAGTTATGCCGCTTCCTGAGAAACAGTCAGACCCTTTCTCACCTACCGATTATTCTGCTGAGCGCGCTGGAACGAAAAGACACGAATCACGATGCTGAACAGGCAGACGTTTTTCTTGCCAAGCCTGTTTCAGGAGAGAGCTTGATTGAGTGTATTGAAGAGTTGCTGGCGCGCAAAAGCGATTAGTGCGAATACTCAAACTAACGTGCGAGCCATTCGGCGAAGGAGCGGGGGCAAGCCCACCTTCCCGACCTGAGAGACCTCCAAGGCGACTTTACAGTTTCCATTGAAAGCTTT